>DJHI01000191.1:2306-3800 GCA_002431715.1 Armatimonadetes bacterium UBA5829 | reverse complement strand
TGCATTGATAAAATCTTCGATATAAAGCTCGGGTTTTTCGATCATAAGATGCACGAGAAGCGGCAGGTTTGTGATCCTTCTGACCGCCTTTACTACCAATGGGCCAAACGTAATGTTTGGGACGAAATGACCGTCCATCACATCACAATGGAGCGCATCGGCTCCGCATTCTTCCACGGCTCTTACATCTTTACTCAAGTTGCTGAAATCCGCCGACAATAAAGAGGGCGCGATTGCCAATCTCCTCATACTCATTCCAGACCGCCACCCTCCGATGGAGTATAATCTTTCACAATATCTCCACCTACATATATTTTAATTTCCGGCCTATCGCCATAGGTCGTAATAATCTGGGTGAACTTATCACCGGGCTCGCGATTCTCCGAATATTCTGTAGTTTCGCCCCTGTCATCCATAACGACTATCTGGACTTCCTGCTCGCCATCTGCATCCTCGGGCACTTCCACCCTGACTCGATATCGATGCGATTGACCCAGCGGTGCCGATTCGTTCGAACCGCTGCTGTCCTCCGGCTTGGGCCCAGTGCTCTTGATAATATCTATTGCAGTTCCAGGAGCACGCTTAACGCCTGCGGGTGGGTCCTGCGATATGATCGCATTTTCAGGTATTTTATCACTGTATTCCTGCCTGACCTGGCCAATCGTGAAACCGGCATGCACGGCGGACTCGTTTGCCTGGGACTCCGTAAGACCGGTAATATCAGGAATTTCTACCGAGCTTGGGCCAGTGCTGATTTTGACTTTAACTTCAGGGTTGTCTCTACCTACCATCAATCCCGCCGCAGGATTTACGTCGCATATCTGTCCGGCGGAATATGTATCGCTGAAGGCTCTGCCGTCATCAACAAGCTTTATGTTGCTCTCTTCGGCAATAAGCTGCGCCTCTTCCCAAGTCTTACCAAGCAGCGGTGGAACCCTAACCTGACGATTTCCGCCGCTTAAATACAGAGAAATCCCTGCAACGAGTATAAAAACGCCCACGAAAATTGCAACGAGCCAGATGAACTTTGTCTTCATAGTCGCTTCAGGCTCGTCCTCAGCAGCGTCAGCAGGCGAGGCTATCTGTCGGGCCGGTGTCACAACGGTGGGCCGACCTGTCCTCAATGCTTCACTTACAGCCTTTATATCAGCCAATAAAGCGGAAACACTCTGATAGCGATCCTGCGGTGATGTTTCGATTGCCCGCATGATGATATCGCTCAGAGATTTAGGAATCGCCGTATTTACCGAGCGCGGCGGTGTCGGAAGCTCTTTAGCCTTCTTGAGAGCAACTGCGATGGCTGTCGCCCCGGTAAAGGGAAGCTGCCCGGTAAGCATTTCATACAAAACAACACCCAGCGAATAGATATCCGAAGCCGGTGTGGGAGCGCCGCCCTCTGCAATTTCAGGTGCCTGATAGTGAACCGAACGCATAGCATACCTGTCGGCCTCTTCGCGGCAGGTGCCGACCGTGGGCCAGAGGCCGAAATCGGTC
>DJHI01000191.1:0-2292 GCA_002431715.1 Armatimonadetes bacterium UBA5829 | reverse complement strand
CTGAGAAGCGATATCGCCATGCACAATGTTGTTGCCATGAGCATATTCAACCGCCGCAAGAACCGGCATAATGATGTCCAGAGCGTTCGGAGCGGCGATAGGGCCTGCGCGGCGGATTCTCTCTTTTACATTGATCCCACGCGCAAATTCGCAGGCGATAAAGCACTCGCCATCGCTGCAGTCGGCATCGAGCACTCTGGCAATATTCGGATGTGCCAGTCCCGACACGCCGCGATATCCGTTTAGAAGAGTTTCGACGCACTCGCTGCTCGCTGCCAGGTCTTTAACGAGAACTTTCAACGCAACGAGGCGATTGAGCACTTTATCTCGGGCTTTGTAAACCGAAAAGATCGGTCCGTCGCCGACTTTCTCTAAGACTTCATATCTATGATTTACAATATGTCCTATCAAGATTCAGACCTCCCATAGGTCTTGAATAGTTTGTCCCAATTTGGTTTGACGATTCAAAGCCGACCGGCTTCACCAACTTACTTGATCCTCGATAATACCTTTGGCTGCATCTTAAGAACCGCCAACTTTGAGCTGCTTGCTACTTGTTTTTTGCAACTGCCCTTGTTATTGAAAGCGCCACCTTAACAGCGCAAATGCCCAACATGATTACATATACGCTCCGGGCTACAACCTGTAGTTCCACGGCCATACTGCCTAAAAAAAATAAACCCATCAGCATAATCCATGCTGCCAGTATATAATCAAGGATATTCGTTTTCAAATCCTGCCCCTATCCGCCTTCTGCTTTAGAAGAAGGAACAAAAGATGATGACTTATGTTTCTCAATCGCTCNNTCTCGCAAGCATATTACGGTCGATATCCGAAATGACCCGGCACTTGCCGATTTCTACCGGCAGGGCAAGTCGAATCTTGCCGCCCATAGTTTTTTTGTCGAGCTCAATTGCCCGTATAATCTCAAGAGTATCAAGGCCGGCGGGCATATCGACTGGCAGGCCAAACTTATTAAGGACGCCAGCAATCTTCTTTGTTACGCCCGATTCAGCGAAACCATTGTCTTCGGCAGCCAGGGCTTCAGTCACCATACCTATTGAAGACGCCTCACCATGCCTGTACTTGCCAAAACCGCTGAGAGCTTCAACTGCATGACCGACTGTATGGCCATAGTTCAAGATCGCTCTCAACCCTGATTCGCGTTCATCGGCCTCGACGACATCGCGCTTTATCTCAACCGACCGGTATATTGCCTTTTCCAACACCTCATGGTTTCTCTTCAGTAATTCCTTTGAATTGCTCTCGATGAAATCAAGGTACCGCCGGTCGTAAATTATACCATGCTTAACGACCTCGGCCAAACCGGAGCGTAATTCACGCATAGGCAGTGTGTCCAGTGTACGCGTGTCAATGATAACCGCTCTGGGCTGATGAAAAGCTCCCACCAGGTTCTTTCCCTGTGGAAGGTCCACGCCGGTCTTGCCACCGATACTCGCATCCACCTGCGCAAGCAGCGTGGTGGGAACCTGAATAAAGTCTATACCGCGCATATAGGTGGCAGCGGCAAACCCTGCCATATCCCCTATCACTCCACCACCGAGCGCGACTATTACAGATCGCCTGTCCATCTTGAAATCAAGCATGGCATCATATATTTTAGCGATACTGTGAAGAGTCTTGAACCTCTCACCCGATGGCAGCGTAATCAATTCGGTTCTGATTCCAGCGCAAGTCATGGAATCGAGAATGCCCTTGGAATAGTATTTCGCTACGGTCGTATTGGTAACGACAGCCGCGGATGTAGGTTCGCAAGCGCCGGATACAATATCTCCCACGCGCTCAATAATCTCCGCGTCTATAGTAATAACGTATGAACGATCCGCCAGGTTGACTCTAACTTCACGCATATCTCCCACCCTTAAGTCATAACGTACATGGAACAAAGGGGATTGCACAATTGCAACCCCCCTTAAGCCAGCGATAGTATCTTTACGCTTACTACGGAATCAGACTCTCTCCGATTGTACCCGTGCTGGAATCAGCGATAATAGTCGGTGTGACGAAGATCAGCAGTTCTCGATCTTCATTGGTCCTAGAATGAGTCCTGAACAGACTCCCTACTATCGGAAGGTCGGCCAGAATCGGAATGCTCTGGTAGCTGTTGCTGTCAGATTTTCGGATAAAGCCGCCGACAACAATCGTCTCGCCATCTCTCACACGTCTCTGTGTATACAACGCCTGAGTCCGCTGCTCAGGAATGGATGACTGCCCGTCCGGCGCCTCATACATGGTTCCTGCGTCAGCAACCTGCGGCATAAGCTGCATTGT
>DJHI01000039.1:7700-8095 GCA_002431715.1 Armatimonadetes bacterium UBA5829 | reverse complement strand
CTGAAGCCATAGCGCTCGGAGCGAAAAAACCGGACTTGGAGCTTAAATCAGTGGATGACCCCGCGCGGCTTGGAAACATTATCCGTCGAATGCCTGAGGTGAACACTCTCTACGCTCGCACCTCGAAGTCGCTTAATTACGGGCAGACTGTAGCCATCAAGAAAATGCTGTGGGACGATGAATCGCAATGGCTCAGACCGAAAACAGTGGCAAATGCGAGCGTTCTTACACCAGGCAACCACCCTATACTCCTCTTGCAAATGGGTGAAGACAACGCCCTGGCCGAGATCATGGAAGGCGATGGAGTGTATCCGGCGGATTAATTTTAGGTAGAAAGCCGAAAAGTGGAAAGTGGAAAGCAACATCATCTGAACTCTCCACTCTCCTCTTCTATG
>DJHI01000039.1:3592-7687 GCA_002431715.1 Armatimonadetes bacterium UBA5829 | reverse complement strand
TATGTATTTCAGCCTCGCCAATATGTGTGAGATCATTCCACTCCTGAAGCAATAGCGGCTACTGGGGACATATCTTCGATGGATCTTATCACTGGAGCCACTCGTGAGTTGACCAGTTCCACGCATGCCACTCCGGTTGCAGCTACAAAGGTTCCAAGCGGCAGACCTGATGAATCGGTTTTGATCTCAATTCCACTTGTCCCTCTTGGTGATATTACGTAAGACCCATCTGAAACGACAATATATCCATCTCCCGAGCGCATTACTCGACCGGAGACTCGAATCAAGAGGCCGATTGGATTGAGCCCGGGGCGAGTGTAGAAATCGTTTGATATGTAAAACGGTTTCACCTCACAAGTCATCTTCGTATTGGTTAGAATGGCGGAGTTGATAACCCTTTCGCCATACCGATCACCAATTATGCCCGTTATATCCACTATCATTCCCGGTTCCAGACTGCTGCCGGCCACTACGCACCTGATACCAGATGAACGGTTCATTTCCTCGATGAAGACGCAATCGCTAAAAACGGCCGTTACTACCTTGCCTTGAAGATTTATAACCGATCCCGTGGCGCTCTGCTTAGAGTAGCCGATGGAATTCTCAGGCGCGGTCGATAAAACCGTAAACGGATTGGACACACCTGTTCCACTGGTCAAAGATGCCCAGTTGGTTGCGGTCACCGAAACATAATACGTGCAACCTGAATTGAGCAGGTTGGCACTGACGGATATAGAAGTCGAAGTGCCGACATTTGTCCAGCCGACTGCATCAGTGCCGCCCGGCGCGGTTCCTATAGCATAGGAGTAATATTGAATGCCCGTATCGGCATCGCTTGCCGTCCAGGAACAGTTGAGTGTCATTCCGGAAGCCAGCGCTTCTTTATCGATTGTGACAATCGGCGTCGTTGGAGGTGTGGTATCACCAGCAGCGGCATCTCTGAAGCAGTAGACGCAGCCGTCATCCGAACCGGCTACCACCGAGCCGTCAGGCCCAAGCGCAGGTGAAGAGAGAATGGACTGCGAGACCTTATGTTGCCAGATCACGCTTCCATTCGGCTCAAGAGCATAAAGCGTTCCGTCAGCACAGCCGAAATAAATGGTGCCGTCCTGGGCAAAGGCCGGTGAAGACCGTACTGCGCCCGGCAGGCTCATACGCCAGAGCGTATCTCCATTGGAGGAATCGAGTGCATAGAAAACTCCTTTGCCTCCCACCACACCTGCGCCGAAGTAGACCCTGCCATCTGAAGTAATGGCGGCCGATGAATCGATGACCATACCTATATCTTTACGCCACTTCTTCGTGCCGTCAGGATTTATTGCATAAAACCAGGCATCGCCCGAGCCGACATATATGACTCCATCGTCACCGATGGCGGGAGACGAATCTACAGCGCTTCCGGTTTGATATGACCACTTGAAAGCGCCTGCGGAGGTGAGGGCGCATAGTCTGCCGTCGCCACAGCCGAAATAAACACTCCCATCCAATCCTATTGCCGGGGAGGACCAAACCGTTGCGCCGGCGTTGTAAGACCATTTTTGAGTTCCATCGGAATTCAATGCATATACGTGCCCATCCTGGCAGCCGAAGACGACCGTGCCGTCTGAAGCGATATTGGGTGATGACCAGATCATACCGCCGGTCTGATAACGCCATTTCAATAAGCCGTCGGAGCCGATGCAGGACAGGCCGCCGTCATATGAACCGACATAGATGTCGCCGTATGAATTCAGCGCAGGTGATGAATCTATGGAGCCGCCGGTTTGATATGCCCATCGCAGTCCTCCCGATGAATTTAGAGCATACAGGACGCCGTCACTGGAGCCGACGTAGACCGTTCCGTCTCCTCCGATAGCCGCGGAGGATTCGACATAGCCCTGTGTCTGATAGCTCCAATGCATTGTTCCTGTGAGGCAGGCCGAGATTACAGAGCAGCCGCTGTTGGCCTGGTTGCATCTGAATTTGGGCCAGACCGTGACACCGGGCTTGTATTCTATGCCGTCGCTCGAGCCCGGCTCGCTCCAGAGTCCGGCGCCGTTCCTGGCCTTTACCGTAAAGTAGTAGCGAACCCCGGACTGCAGCGTCAAACCTGAAACAGCGGCCCAGGACTGCACGCCGGTCGAGGACCAGCCGATTATATCGCTTTGGCCGGGCGCCGTTCCGATACAAAATGAGTATTCGGCCAGTCCCGACTCGGAATCGCTCGACAGCCAGCTTGCGCGGAGGCTGTCCTGTGAGTATGTGTAGTCTCCGTCGTCATAAACAGTCGGCGCGGCGGGAGCGGTCAGATCAACCTTGATCCCATCCGACGAGCCGTTTACACTCGAAAGACCCGCGCCGTTGATTGCCCGGACAGTAAAGTAATAGGTATAACCGCTGGTCAGGCTCAGGCCCGTAAGTGAAGCAAAGTCGTTTGTCGTCGTCGTCCAGGCTACGATATTACTTGCTCCCGCGGATGTGCCGACGCAATAGGAATACTCCCTGATGCCGGATTGTTCGTCTGTGGAACTCCAGCTTGCGTGCAGGCTGGTTCCATTTGTCGAGTATATGCCGTCATCGATCACAATAGGTGTCGAAGGCGGAGTATCATCCTGCTTGATAGCAGAGCTGAATACGACGTCGCACCAGGCCCCTACCCCATTTTGGGCAC
Organism: Armatimonadetes bacterium UBA5829; assembly: GCA_002431715.1. Taxonomy (GTDB): domain Bacteria; phylum Armatimonadota; class UBA5829; order UBA5829; family UBA5829; genus UBA5829. The sequence continues at coordinate 5,037 of DJHI01000039.1, read as the reverse complement.
GGGCAGCTATGTAATACGTCTTTGTCCAGTCGGGGCCGCTTATAGTGAACTCGCTGCCGTTGGCAACGGTCACCCAATCGGGAGAGGCAGGTAGATTGGTCGACGTGAGCAGGATATATTGCACCTCGCTTGCGCCTGACTCGGAGTCCGAGGCGGTAATTGTTGCCTTTATCTCGCTTGTCGAAGACTGCGTAGAGATTGAATCGACTACGGGTTTTGTGAGGTCGGGTTTGATTCCGTTGGAGTGGCCTTCGCTCACCAATCCTGCATGGTTATAGGCCCGAACAGATGCATAGCAACTGACGGCATGCTCGAGGTCGAGCCCGGTTATGGTCTGCTCCTTGATCGTCCCGGTGTTAGTCCAGCCGAGTATATCCGTAAGCCCGGCGGATGTGCCAAGGGAATACTCATAATGATCTATACCCGACTCGGTATCTCCCGAGCCGAAGACGATGTGGATCTGGTTTGAGACGCCTGTCCAGTCGCCGTCATCGATCACCAAGGGAACCGCGGGAGGCGTGAAATCGACTCTGATACCGTTGGAAATTCCAATTGAACTGATCAACCCGGAGCCGTTGACTGCGCGGACGGAGAAATAATAGTCGGCGCCATTTTCCAGAGCAAGATCGGTTCTGGTGACCTCGACTGCGGTTCCGGCGTCCGTGAAGGGCAAAAGATCCTGCGCTCCGGTGGATGTGCCTATAGCATACTCATACCTGCTGATTCCTGAATCTGGGTCGCTGCTCGACCAGGAGGCATGAAGGGTGGTCTGGAGAGTGGAATATACGCCGTCATCGATAACTATGGGTGTGGTTGGGGGTGTAATGTCGCCTCCGAATGCACATAGAGCGCCATCATAGCTGAGNNCCGCCTATCGCGGGAGAAGAGATAACGCCGGTCCCGATAGATTTTGACCAAAGCAAAGAGCCGGACGCGCTTAAAGCGAATACATCACCGGCATATGAGCCGAAATAGACGGTTCCGCTGGAGTCTATTGCCGGAGATGAATCGATATAGCTTCCGACGTAATATTTCCAAACCTGGGAACCGCTCGAACTAAGGCTGTATAATGACCCATCCCTGCTGCCGAAGACTATGTTTCCGTCAGCAGAGATTGCGGGAGATGAGATGATTGCGCCTGACGTTGCATACCTCCAAATCTGCGTGCCTGTCGTCCGAACAGCATAAAGGTAGCCCGCCATAGAACCGAAGTAGATAGTGCCGTCCGAGCCGATTGCAGGCGAACTCTTAACAGCATATGTGGGAGAAACTGTGAATTTCCATTTCAGGGTTCCGTTGGAATAGAGAGCGTAGAGCTTGCCGTCTTCGCAGCCGAAATATATGGTTCCGTCTGGAGCGATTGCAGCGGAGGACGAGATTATACCTCCTGAAAGATAGCTGAACTTCTGGGTTCCGCTTGGATAAAAAGCAAACAGCCTCATCGA
>DJHI01000039.1:0-3544 GCA_002431715.1 Armatimonadetes bacterium UBA5829 | reverse complement strand
AGGGCCGATTGTGGGAGAGGAGTCTGAGGATCCCTGAAGGCTCTTTTTCCAGAGCAGAGTGCCTTGTGAGGTAATCGCATATAGATAACCGTCATTTGAGGCTACATAGACTGTTCCATCCGCAGCTATCGCGGGCGATGAGAACCCCGATGTGCCGGTGCCGAATGACCAGATCAGAGCGCCGTTAAGATCGATTGCCATAAGATGGCCACCGGAGACGGCATATATTCGGTCGTCACCGACAGCGGGAGAGCTTGTAGCGGCTCCGCCGATCTGGTAGGTCCAGGCGACGAGATCGGTCGATGGACCGATAGATGAGCTTCCGGCGTTGTGATATTGGTTCAATCTGAAGCATGGCCAAGGCGTGTCGGCCAATTGTGCGTGCAGGCTTGCTGAGCATCCTGAAATCACTGCAATAATTGTGAATTGTATGGCAATAGGTCTGATGCGCATAGTTGAACCCCCTGTAGCAGGCGAACGCATTAAGTGTGAAACTGATACCCTGCCGACCAGGCGTTCAAACATGTCACAAGCTCAACAAACTAATTGCTGGGGTGCTGCTATCTCAAGCTGAGGTTTACGAAAAGTAGAGCTGTTAGTAATGGAAAAACGTTCTGATTATTACCTGATTCGTTCCATAAGAGCCGTACCCGAGGCTTTCCAGTAGTCAGCCAATGTGAAATCAGCCGGTATATCAAAACATTCATCCAACATTGCAACATCACATATTCGGTCACATTTGAAAGTGCGTATCTCGTGGCGTTTCTCACAATATCCTACAAGATACCAGGTCATCACTTTTACTACCATTCCGTAGGGACGAACCACTCGTATTGAAGCCTTGCCACTGACTTTGCGATAAGTAAGATTTATTTTTTTCGATTGCAGCACAGATTGGCGCAGAATGCTCAAACATTTCGGAACGGTCAGGTCATCCCACCAATTTGTCGGATCAAAATAAAATCTCTCCCTTACTAAGCTGATATCTGAGCGATATTGCTCTGGAAGTGAACACTCCAGCTTGGTGAGTGCCCTCATCAGGCTCCAATGTGCTTCGGTATGCTGCTGTGGATGTATCCCAATACCGCTGAAAAATAGATTTACTGCCTCATCATGGGCAAGGTGGTGCAGTTGGCCGGTGTAACCGCTTATGAGTTCAAATCCGCCATTTGGCCCAGCCACGGACACAATCGGTATTCCGGATTCGCACAGTATAGCGATATCTCTGTGAACCGTGCGAATCGATGTTTCGAAAGCCGCAGCTAACTCATGTGCTTTCATCCGGCCTCTGGACTCCAGCAGTGTCAGCACAGCAATTAATCTATGTATACGCATTGTTTGATCCTGATAAAAATATCGAATTATTTTATAACTATGCCAGTATGCTGTCAACGTTAATTTGTTACAATGAGATTGTTAAACGCCATTCAAGAGGACATAAACATGAGAGACCAATCGATTTTCGACAACTGCCCTGTATATGAATCAGATCGTTTTTTGCTGAGATTAGTCGAAGAGAAAGACGCCGAAGATTTACAAGCATGCTATTCAGACCCGAGGGCAGTTCGGTTGATGAACTCCGATAACTGCACATGTGATTTTCTTTTCACGAAGTTGGATGAGGTGATTGATACGATACGCGGATGGCGAGGAGCATATGAAACTCGATGGGGAGAATATGAAGGAGGCGCGCTGCTTCGATTTTCGATCATCGACAAACAAAACAACAAGGCCGTAGGGACTATCGAGATGTTCGATAAGACCAAAGATATCGGGATTCTTCGCCTCGACCTGTACTCTGAATACGAAAAGCAAGAGTTGCTAACGGAGATTATCCATCTGTCGACAGAAAAGTTTTTCGATGCGTTCGGGGTAAAGCGCATTTTTACCAAAGCGATCATGGAAGCCGCCGAACGAATCACCGCGCTGAATGCCTGCGGATACAAGAGCACTATCATGCCTCGCGGGGCACTATGGTTGACATGGATCGATGGGAAGAAAGTGCGCGGGCAAAAAAACATGCCATATGGCGACTATTACGTGTGTGAATGATTTAGAAGCAGATTCCTTGACTTCTCTACTAAGAAATCGTCGTTTCGGGACTAAAGTCCCGAAACACCACACCAATGATTAAAAGCAGATTCCTCGTATTCTCTCGGAATGACGGTTGCATAACTCTGTACTTATTGAAGATGAGAGTTACTGTCTCAAGGTCTCAATGGCAAGGTCGGGTTTGTTTGTTGTGATTCCATCCAAACCGGTGCCTGCGAGATACTTCATATCCTCAGGGTTATCTACCGTCCAGACGTAGACGAGGAGACCCGCTGAGTGAATCGCCTTTACTAGATCTTCGTTCACACCAATATACTGGAGATCGAAACCATCAAGGCCATGCTCTTTTACACGATCGATAATATCCAGGTTGTAGGGATTCTTGCCGTCCGTGGAGTGCAGCCAGCAAACAGGAATATTGGGCATAAGGCGCTTGAACTCGGTGATTGTGTCTATGTCAAAACCGATTATTCGTATCTGCTCTTCTTTGCCGCTATTAAGGATTAGTTCACAGAGCAGAGGAAGCATTTTCTGATCGGATTTGATCTCTATGAAAAGATCGCACCCCTTGGGAAGCTCGGAGAGTAATTCTTCAAGAAACGGGATTTTTTCGCCTGTATACTCGCTGCCTTTATAGCTGCCTGCATCCAGTTTTCGCAGTTCAGAGGAGTCTGCATCGGCGATTTCGATGTCCTGGCCGGTGGCTCTCAGGGTGTTGCCGTCGTGACTGACCATTATCAGGCCGTCTTTTGAAAGGTGTATATCACACTCTATGGCATCGGTCTGCTGCCACCCAAGCCTGAATGAAGCCATTGTGTTTTCAGGCGCGACAAAAGACGCCCCTCTGTGAGCTATGATTTGAACGGGATTGGACACTGTATTGATTTTCTACCTTTCGGTGCTTATTTCGGTGCAGGAATGCCAATGGCCTAATTGCTGGAGTCTTGCATCGAGGTGATCGCCGCCTCTGACTCGCGAAGCGTGACCGTCAGCAAACAGAGTGTTGGAGTAAGCAATGCAATCATCGGGGGTCGTGTCACCCAGATGCCAGAAACAGAGGTCGCCGACAACCGCTTTCTTGGTGGGGAAAGCTATGGATTTATATGGAGCCCCTACTCGCTCTTTGCCGGAAGAATCCGCCAATAATGGAGAGAGCGATGTCCATGGAACGGCTACATTTGAGTGATCCCAGTCCTCCTGAACGGATGCATAATACTCGTAGCTGCTGCCCGTTGATTTCCATACGGGCTGATTCGGGTCGATCCCTTTGCCTCTACGATCAGCGCTCGGCCCTGTATCGCTGGGGCATTGGAAAACTCCCGCGCTGACATAAACCCGCTTGCCGTTGTGCACTTCCGAGACGATGGGGTTATCTACATAGGGTTGGAGCAATATTTGAAGAGTCTGGCGATTTTTTCCTTGCCAGTAATCAGGGGAACCATAAGCAACTGCAGAGGGGAAGCGATCTTGATAATCATCGAGGTACATACGC
>DJHI01000310.1:8050-8296 GCA_002431715.1 Armatimonadetes bacterium UBA5829 | reverse complement strand
AGCAATCTCCGCCCATACCGAGTCCTCCCATGCCAGATTTTCATACAACTTCTTTTCCGCAAACGGAAGCTTCTCGCACTTAGCAAATTGATCCCAGACCTGATTTCGAGCAATCGTATCGGCCTCATTAGGCTCGGTAAATAATGAGCCGGATATAATTTCCTCTCCCTTGGCGCTGATGCCCTCGACATAGAATTTCTCGCCGAGGTCATACATCAGAACATCGACGCTCTCTTTCCAGGTCTC
>DJHI01000310.1:3888-8037 GCA_002431715.1 Armatimonadetes bacterium UBA5829 | reverse complement strand
TCGAATTGCAGAACCAGCTCCAGCGCTTCTCGGCGGGCATAACCGCAACTATTAATGTATTCTCACGCCGCGCGGAATAATATGGATCGTTGTATTTATCATCGAGAAAAACCCTGTCCAAAACCTTTATAGCCTGCGCATCAGGAAGCCATACCCCTAGCATGACTGTCGGCTTGTTTTCAGGAACGGCAGGTTCGACAGCAGTCTCACCCTTTCCAATGCTGACCTTGAAAAGAGTCTCATAGCGCGGCAGGAGCCAGTCTTTAGGCGGCATCATTGACTTGCTGCCATCTACGATCGGCTCGTCGCCCGGCTCGATCTCACAAAACTCTGCAGGAGCGTTATCGCGCGGCATTGGAGCAACGACCGTGCGACTTTTTGCCAACTCATCGATCCAGTTTTTTATATTATTTTTTGAGATGATTTTCTCAGACATAGTAACCTTCACTTTTTATAGTGCTCATAGCTGCTTTTATTACCAACACCTATCCCCCATGATGCGCGGGGTCGAAGTCCTCATCTTTATAGTGTCCAAGCACGGGAGACTCCTGGTTTGGATCACCGGCTTCGTAATCGTATGTCTTCTTGACGACCTCCGCCATTTCGCGGGCAAGTTCGGCAAGCGGTATACCAACCGGGCAGACACGCTCGCACTCGCCGCAACCGATGCAGCGGCCAGCGAGGTGCATCATCCGGGTTGCATGGAACATCCAGGCTTCCTCGGGAACAGCTTTCTTGGCTGTCCACTTAGGCTCTATTCTGTCCGCAAAACAGCTCTGGCAGTAGCAGCCCGGGCAGACCTGACGGCAGGCATAGCACCGAATACACTTTGAAAACTGCTCCGCCCAATAGGCTTTTCTCTCCTCGGGAAGCTCGGGGATTGGGGACTCGAAAGCCTCTTTCGACTCCACAGCTTCGCCCAGCTTCACATCGAATAAAGCAGGCTCTCGCTTGGTGCAGACGAGGCACATATCGCGCAGGCAATCAGAGCAGGATACTTGATAGTCGCCGTTGGTTGTGTTGACCGTAAGTCCACCGCCTGACCAATCCAGCCCGGTAACATCCTGCAGATGAAAATCCGCGCCATCCAGATTGGGCGCATCGACCACTCCTGCGCAGCCAAGACCGATGATATACACATTCTCACGCTTGNNTGAGAGTGATTATGCTCCTGATGTCACACGGCTTGGCGACTATCCCGACTTTTTTATCCTTTGCGAACTTCGGCAGATAAACAGCCAGATTGTTCACGCATGCCGGGTTCCAGACGAGTTTATCCACATCTTCGGGTTTCTCAATAAATACGGGAGTCGTCTTAAAGGGCACGCTTCCCGCGCCCCAGCCGATAACAACACTAACATCACTGCTTTCCAGCGCCTTTTTTGCTTCTTCTCGAACTCTAGATTCTATTTCGGACATATCTCTGCCTATTATCCAATCGTTCTTTTTCGGGCGCAATCGGATATCGCGCCAGATCATTGGTTTCCCAATTCAAAATTCATAATTCATAATTAAGGGGTCACGCCTTCAAACGGACCTATTTTTTTAATCTTTTCAGTCATTTCGGTTACGAGTTCAGCGAAACGGTTGCCCTCGGAGGCTGAGACCCATTCGAAATGGAACCTCTCCTCGGGAATACCGAGGCTCTTAAGAAGATCCTTGACCAGAGCGATTCGGCGGCGGGCGTAATAGTTGCCCTTGGCATAATGGCAGTCGCCGGGATGGCAGCCCAGCACCATTACTGCGTCGAACCCCTTCTGGAACCCTTTAAGGACAAACATCGGGTCGACCCGTCCCGAGCACGGCACGCGCACGATTCTAATCGTCTCAGGGTAATGCAGCCTCGCGCTCCCTGCAAGATCGGCTCCGGCATAGCTGCACCAGTTGCACAGTATGCCGAGTATTCTCGGCTGCCACTCTTTCTTCTCTGCGACGCTTTCCGATATGTTTTCTATAACTGCTGTATCTTGTGTCATATTTACTCTCAGTTATTGTTTTAGTTATTAGTGTAACTANNTTAGCAACGTAGCCTGGTTTCAGTTCGCCTATGCTGCAGTATGATGACTCCAACTGGATTGGTTTGCCGTCCGGGCCGGTCGTCTCAGCGCCGGAGGTCACGACCTCCAACTCTTTCACGACACCTACACCATCAGCAATCCAGTAGATTCCTCTTCTGCGCCCGGAGTTTATGGTGAATGTCTTGCCCCATACGTCGATAGTCCCGGACATATCATCGCTCGTATAGACTACTTTCAAGCAGTCCTTAAAAGTGCCTGCGGGGACAGTGACCGTTTCCCTTCCAGCTCCTTTAGCCGATACAAAGCTCTTGACATCACCGCTTCGCATCGTGCCTACATCCCAATGTTTACCTAACATAGCGGCACCGGCATCAAAATAGCACAAAGGAGGGTCGTATGTCTGCCTGTCAGGCTCCTCTTCGCTGCTCGACTCCTCTATTATCGAAAGGATTTTCATACCACCGTTTTCGTTCGTGATCTGCATATCGGACTTATCGTTAGAGACCTGACCGCTTGTAGATGTGGTGTTTATTGTTTCACGATAGTTGAAAACAACCGGCGATTTGCCGTCTTCCTTGGAAAGAACCTCATATATAGACGAGCCCGAACCGGTATCATGCATGGTCGCCACGGTTTTTCCGCCGATCTGAATTTCCGCCGATAGGAGCTTCCATCTATCGTATTCCCACTTATTGCCAGGCGTGCAAATTACCGGCTCCGGCGAAGCGATAACCGGCAGCGAAAGCGCAATAAGAGCGAAACCTATTAAAGTATAACGAAGTGATTTACTAAACAACCGAGTGCTCCATTCAACGATCTGTTTTGCCGTATTCGCTTTCCTGAGGCGCACGATCACCGTTCAAATGATAATCCAGTGCCTTAACCACAACCCACAGCACCACCGCGCATATCAAAGAGAGCAGCAGCCCCCAGCCAAGCTTTTCATTGCTGTCTGCCGGAGCGGTATTCCACTCCTTGTATAGATATTTCAGTCCACCGGCGGCCGCGCCGAATAACCATATGAATCCATGTATATGGCCCAGCCAACCGAGCTTTTTATTTTCATATTTACTGTTTTTGACTTTGTCGAGAGCGCGCTGAGTCCGCCTGGCTACGCTAATAGCGAACCAGAGGACAAGAACAGATATAATGACCACTGCCAGAATGACGTATGCCATCAATCAGTTTTACACTCACGCAGTTTCGGGACTAAAGTCCCGAAACACCAATACCAAAAACACCAGAATAACGTATGCCACTAATTCAGTCTTTCACTTGCGAGGTTTCGGGATCAAAGTCCCGAAACACCAAAGATTGTCAGTCATCAGACTTGCCGCATACTGAAAGCCTTGCAAGCCCGCCAAGAAGTGCGACAAATAAGGCCACCTTGAACGCCAGATACCAGGAGATCGATTTAACAATCAACCCCTGCTTCACCGCGCCTGGAAAGATATCCGGTATGACCCAGGACCACATAAGCTTGATTATCAGCAGTCCAAAGATAATGCCTAAAACAACCGTGGATAAAACCGCCGCCGCTATTCCGGCCTTCTTTGCTTTCGATGTCATGCCGTTTCCTCCTTTGGAGGTGAATTCAGAGTCTCGTTGATCCGATTCGCACGCCTTACATCAAGTCTCTTAATTATTTCGACAATCAGCAATCCAAGAGCAGCAGATACCTGCAAAATACAAAACAACCATTCTGCGGGACCGGATATGTTTTGATTCCGAAATGTTTCCCATACCACATTTGGTAAAGCCCCTAATAAGTAGAGGCTTAGAAGCCAAGAAGAAACTCTCGTATATCGCCTTATACCAGGATACCGAACCAATTCTTCTGCATCAGCTTTATGTTGCCTATATGCCAAAACCAAACTCAATGCAAGAAACAACGGAAATACTATCACAGTCATTACAATTAAGAGAAACTTCCAAGCAGGCATTTTGTATCCATCTCCAATTGCTGACACTATCAACATGAATTGAAAAACAGATTCCTCGACTCCGCATTCGCTCCGCTCGGAATGACAGGACGCGAAACGCCAGCATATCGCTCAGGCTTTTGCCTATTGCCCTAAGTTTTACACTTTCTCATTCCCGGGCTTTTCACTTTCCACTTTCAGCTTTCCAC
>DJHI01000310.1:0-3869 GCA_002431715.1 Armatimonadetes bacterium UBA5829 | reverse complement strand
TCGGCTTCCCGGACTCTATCCGGGCAGCTATTTCCTTGCCTTCGCCATATCGGCAAGAGCATCTATCTCAGCGAGTATCTGGTTGCCCTCGAAACCTCTCAGACGGGCCGATAGGCTCCGGCAGGCGGCTGAGCATGTGCCACAGCCCTTACAGATACCCTCGTTGACGCTCGCGACTGTCTTCATCACCTTGTTCTCACGAGTGGACTTAGCTCTGTCCATCACCTCAACTAATTCTATTGCTCCAAACGGACAAATCCCCACACACAGGCCACAGCCCGCGCAGGTATCCTCGTTGATATAAGCGATCATAGGCTCGCTCTTGATAGCGGGCTTGCTGAAGAGACCCGTGACCTTACTCGCTGCGCCACTCGCCTGAGCTACCGTATCGGGAATGTCTTTCGGATATTGGCAGGCTCCCGCAAGATATATGCCGTCGGTCAAGACCTCGACAGGCTTGAGCTTGGGATGAGCCTCGCTGAACCAGTTGTATTGATCTGTCGAGATTCCCAGCTTTCGCGNNTTTGCGTCGACCTGCGGCTCCATCGCTGTCGCGAGAACCACAAGGTCGGCTCGAACCTCTACGGGCTTACCAAGCAGCGTATCGACGCCCTTTACGACCATCTGGTCATTATCGGGATAAATCTTGCTCACTCGGCCCCGGATGTAGTTCGCGCCGAAGTCTTCGATAGTCCGACGCACGAACTCCTCATAGCCCTTGCCGTTTGCCCGGATGTCCATATAGAAAACATACGTCTCGACATCATGAAGCTTGTCCTTTACCAGTAAGGCCTGCTTGGCGTTATACATGCAGCAGACCTTGGAGCAGTAGGCGTGGCCGTGCTCATCATCCCGGCTGCCGACGCACGAGATAAAGACAATTGACTCTGGAGTCTTGCCATCCGAAGGCCGCACTATATGGCCGTCTGTCGGGCCTGACGCGTTCATAATCCTCTCGAACTGGATAGCCGAGATCACATCTGGATACTTGCCGTAGCCGTATTCGCCGAGCTTGCCGTGATCCCAGAGCTTGAACCCCGTGGCAACCACTATCGCGCCGAACTTCTCGGTAAGCACCTGATCCTGCTGCTCGTAGTCGATGGCTCCGGTCGGGCACATCTTCTGGCAGACTCCGCACTTGCCGGTCTGGAACATGCGGCAGTTCTCGCGGTCGATCACGGGCTTGTTCGGTACGGCCTGCGNNGCGCGGCGCATGCCCACATTCTCATCGAACTCGCTTGAAATTCCCTTTACAGGGCACTTCTCAAGACACAATCCACAGCCGGTGCATTTGCTCTCATCTACGCTCTTGGCCTTTTTGCGGACTGTGACCTCGAAGTTGCCGACGAAACCCTTGACCTCTTCGACCTCCGAATAGCTCCAGATGTCGATCAGAGGATGGCTCGCGCAGTCGACCATTTTTGGCGTTAGAATACAAGCAGCACAGTCGAGTGTGGGGAAGGTCTTGTCATACTGAGCCATATGGCCGCCTATGGAAGGTGTCCTCTCAACGAGAGTTACAGGGTATCCTGCGTTAGCGATATCCAGAGCGGCCTGTATTCCGGCAATGCCTCCGCCGATGACCAGTGCGCGCCTCTCGATACCGATATCGTTCCTGAAGAGAGGCTGATCCTTGGAGACTTTCGCAACCGCCATCCGAACAAGCTCGATAGCCTTTTCGGTGGTCTCGGGGGTCTTCTCGTGAACCCAGGAGCAGTGCTCGCGGAGGTTAGCCATCTCGACCATATACGGGTTCAGACCCGCATCGCCAAGACACCTCTGAAATGTCGGCTCATGCAGGCGCGGCGAGCACGAAGCGATCACAATTCGATCCAGCTTATGCTCTTTGACCGCATCCTTGACCATATTCTGGCCAGGCTCGGAGCACATATACTTGTAGTTTGTCGAGTAAACTACACCCGGGAACTCCTTCGCGGCCTCTGCAACAGCCTCCACATCCACCGTTTTAGCAATATTCGATCCACACCAGCAAACAAAAACGCCAATTCGCATATTAGTTCTCTATTCTTGTTCTCACTCGTAAATGTTGTTCGATCTGCTCAATGACAGTCCAATAATCTTTCGTGGTTATATAATCAAGTCCAAATGATGCAAACAGAGATGCTCCTTTAATCTGTATGGAAGCAGCTTTGCCACTCCAGTCGCGCTTAACTTTACGCACATCGCTCCATGATACATTTCGGACACCTTTGAGAGTCATAAAACCGATGTATTCACTATCGATAACCACACTTATTACCGCGCGGGTTGATAAATAGATAGCACACAAGATAACAAGAAGGGACCAGCCCAACTTTACTGCTATAGGAGCATCTGTAAAACATGTAAAGACTGCAGTTGCTGAAAACACAATCAGCCCAAAGCACACCCAAATGCGACCAAGCATTATAAGAATTCCTCGATGTTGGTGTTTCGGGACTTCAGTCCCGAAACGATTAACGATCAGACCATCAAACCATCCGACTTCCCAATCGCATCCAGAGCAGGGTTCACATCCACCAAGTGGCTCGCGAAGCACTTCTTCACGCCGGGTGTCTCCATCGCAAGACCTAAAAGCTCAGTGAAGTAGAAGATCGGCATTGATAAATCTTCGCCTCGGAGCTGGCCAGCGGCCGCTTGGCGCATCTCGAGATTGGTCATGCATAACGGGCATGCTGTGACGATGCAGTTAGCGCCGTGCTTTGTGGCATTCGAGATTATATCACCTACGAGCTTGACCACAATATCGCTCTTGGCGATGCCGAAGCTCGCGCCGCAGCACTCGTTCTTGAAATACCACTCGACAGGCTCCGCTCCGACCATCTCCATCGCAGTATCCAGACTCTTTGGATTCTCAGGATCGTCAAAACCGAGAACCTTCGGCGGTCGGATCAGAAGGCAGCCGTAATAACAAGCGGGCTTGAGGCCGGAAAGTTTCTGACTGGTCTTTTCCACAACCTTTTCAAGCACTTCGGGATAAGTGAAGACTTCCAAAGCCGACTTTACGCCGATTTTGCCCGTATATGGCTTCTCAAGCTCGGAATTTATCTCATCGCGGAGACCCCCATTACTTTTCATCTCGACCTCTGCACCGCGCATGCGGTTGTAGCACGCAGCACATGGAGCAACCACATCAATCTCCATACTTTCGGCTATGCCGAGATTTCGAGCGGGAAGAGCTACGCTGAGTTTATGATCGAGACTGTGCGCACTCGTTGCACCGCAGCAGTTCCAATCGGGAATCTCAACAAGCTCGATCCCTAAATCCTCGGCTACAAGGCGGGTGCTCTCATCAAATTCCTTGCCCGTAGATTCCAGGCTGCAGCCTGGGAAATATGCGTATTTCATATTAAAAGTCCTCAGTTGTTGGTTAAAAAAGCAGATTCCTCGCATTCGCTCGGAATGACAGGATGCGGTGCGCTCGCGTAGAACCGGACTTTCTACTCTTCGCTCTCCACTATTTAAACATCTTCCTTACCTCGGCTAGCCCCTTCACTCTGCTCGGAATCAAGCCGAGTTTGCCCTTCAGAAACATCTGGATACCGGAGAAAACGTCGGAAAAGAAATCGCGCGTGCGCATTTTGTAAATTCCCATCAAGCCGATTTCGTGAGCGCGGCCGTGCCACTGAACCTGTCTCAGAAACTCCTTATGGAACTTAAGGACATTCGGCTGCTTGACCCGCTTGCCCTCTTTGACGGCAATCTGTCGGCAGGCGTCCATTACTTTAGACAAAGCTACACCGCGCGGGCAGCGCGTAGCACAGGTTTCGCAGCCGGCGCACAGCCAGATAGTCGAACTCTCAAGAACCTCGTCCTTCATACCTAACTGAGCCATTCGCATAACCTGGTTCGGGGCCATGTCCATACTG
>DJHI01000014.1:10032-13201 GCA_002431715.1 Armatimonadetes bacterium UBA5829 | reverse complement strand
CGTCGATTCCGCAAAAGCCAATTTAGACAAGGCGGAGGCGGACTATAAGAGAAACAAACGCCTTCTTGACAGAGGCGCTATTTCTCAGTCCTCGTTTGATGTGGTTAAAACCGAGTATCTGGTAGCTCAGTCAAACTATAAGAGCGCTAAAGAGCAGCTCTCACTTATAGATGAAGGTGGGCGTAGTGAGGACATATCCAGCGCTCAGGCGCAGGTTGAGGTAGCCAAAGGTCAACTGAAAGACGCAATAGCCAATTCTTCGCAGAATAAAGTCAAGCAAAAAGACATATTAGCTGCTAAAGCCTCAGTCTTGCAGTCGCAGGCAGCTGTCGATACAGCCAGACGTCAGCTCGAAAACACATATATCAGGGCTTCTATATCAGGGACCGTATCCTCCAGGTCGGCAGACCCAGGCCAGGTTGTCTCACCCGGTGAGACCCTTGCTATGATAGTCGACTTGAACAGCGTGTATTTCAAGGGAGATATCTCTGAAAAATACGTGGCCAGGGTCAAGAAAGGCCAATCCGTCAGTGTGACTATGGATGCTATAGACGATAAGGTCTTCCAAGGCAAAGTGGCTGAGATATATCCATCCGGATCGACTGCAAACAGGAACTTCTCTGCTAGAATCTCGATAATAGGGGCGGATTCAGAGTTGAAGCCCGGAATGTTTGCAAGCGGTAAGATCGTGATCGGCAATATAACCAACGCACTGCTTGTTCCCAAGGATGCGGTTAATGATCAGGAGGGGACGCAGTCGGTATATGTGGTTGATAGCAGAACCGCAAAGAAGAAGACGGTCACCGTCATCAGGACGGACCGCAATTATGCGCAGATAGATGAGAATTCAGCTGTAAAAGCTGGTGATACGGTTGTCACTCAGGGTCGCAAGAATATCCAGGATGGCTCCAAGCTCGAACTGAGCAAAGGGAGGTAAGAGATATGTGGCTGACCAGCACAGCAATTCGACGGCCGATTTTTATAGTGATGTTCGTTCTGGCGCTTGTGGTAATGGGGTTCCAGTCCAAATCAAAGATGGCAAAGGAATACATGCCGGATATGGATGCGCCATACGTTACCGTCACTACCTCCTATGCCGGCGCCGGGCCAAGTGAGATCGAGACCTTGGTCACCGAGCCTATCGAGAAATCGGTAACGGCAATTAGTAACCTGAAGAACGTGACTTCAACCTCTCGTGAAGGCACATCGGCCGTTGTTCTCGAGTTCGAGTATGGAACGGATATTGAGGCTGCGGCTGCCGACGTAAGGGACAAAGTGTCTCAGATAAGGTCGAGCCTGCCTGATGATGCCGACGAACCGAAAATTCAGAAACTCGATACAAGCTCCATGGCGGTTATGACCATCGGCCTTAGCGGCGATCTTACGGCTAAAGAGATGCGTATTCTTGCCGACAACACGATATCCGACAGGCTCGCGAAAGTCGCCGGAGTCGCAGCAGTAAACGTAAGTGGTGGTGAGGAGCGTGAAATATCGGTTGCCGTCGATAAAAACCTCCTTGACGCATATGGAATAGGCATCAGTTCGGTGGTCGACGCAATAGGAAGTGCCAACAAAAATAATCCTGCGGGTTCGATCAAAGAGGATGCCAGAGAATATACAGTCAGAACAGTCGGCGAATATAAAAATGCTAAAGAGATCGAAAACGCGCCGATTGATATAGGTAATGACACCGATGGATCGAAGAGTGTGATCAGAGTCGGTGACATAGCCAAAATAAATGACACAATTGCCGATCCCGATACTATTGTTCGTTTGAACGGCAAGCCGAGTGTCGTTCTGTCGATTCAAAAGCAGTCGGGCTCGAACACGGTTGCTCTTGCCGAGGGTGTCAAAAAGGAGCTGGCCGAGATGCAGTCTCAGCTCCCTGGGAATGTTCACCCTGTAATTGTAACGGATGACTCTGTATTCGTAGAGGACTGCCTGCGGGATGTTAACAAGACCCTTCTCGAAGGTATTATCCTGGTCGTTATAATAGTGCTACTCTTTTTGCACACTGCCAGGGCTACGTTTATCGTCGCTCTTGCAATACCGACATCTCTAATAGCGACCTACCTGCCGATCGGATCGATGGGATTTACACAGAATCAGATGGTTCTGCTTGCTCTTTCGCTGGTTATTGGTATTTTGGTCGACGACTCCATCGTTGTCCTTGAAAATATTGAGCGTCACCTGCGGCTCAGGGAGAATCCCCAAGAAGCGGCAGTCAACGGAAGGTCTGAGATTGGTCTTGCTGCCATCGCTATAACGATGGTCGATATCGTCGTGTTCCTGCCGATCGCTTTTATGAGTGGAATGCTCGGCCAGGTTTTCAGGCAGTTCGGTGTAACCGTCGCCATCGCTACCGCTTTCTCTTTGCTAATGTCATTTACTCTGACTCCGATGCTTGCGTCCAAGTGGATGAAAAGCGAAATGGACAAGGAGCGTGATGAGGAAGAGATCAGACGCCGTTTTGCTGAAGGCAGAGCGACATTCAAGGACAGACTGGATCTGGCCGTCGGAAAGATTTTCGGAGTGCTTGAAGCCTTACTGAGTGCTTTGGACCGGAAATATAAAGGCATTCTCGAATGGGCGCTTCATAATCGGTTCACGACACTCGTTATCGGCAATGTCTCGCTCCTGGTTGTGTTTGCAATGGTTATGTCAAAGCACGGAATCGGTGGGCCGAGACTTGTAATTGCTTTCCTTGCTTTACTTTTATCGGCGGTTGCAATGGCCGTTAATAAGAAGAGTAAAAACATAGCAATAATCTTCGGGGTTGCGATGGCTATTATCGCATTGACTGTCTATCTGCCGTTCGGGTTCGAGTTCTTTGCCCAGACAGACCAGAGCAAGTTCAAAATAACCGTAAGCAATCCTGCCGGGACATCTCTTGCTGCCACCGATCATATTGCTCACCAAATAGAAAGCATCGTAAACAAGCTGCCTGAGATGAAGACGGTGCATTACAAAGTGTCTGATGCCCTCTGGTATAATCCATTCACCTGGTTCAAAAGCCACATGGGATCACAGACAGGCTACTGTTTGGTTATATCAGGCTCGACTTCATCAGGTGGAATGGGTAAAAGCGACAGCGGCTCCCAGTACGCAAATATTACGGTCAAGATGGTCGATAAATATTATCGAAAACGCAGCACTCAGGATGTAGTGG
>DJHI01000014.1:9779-9982 GCA_002431715.1 Armatimonadetes bacterium UBA5829 | reverse complement strand
GGTATCTCAGCAGGTTGCTCATATACCTGGGACCGAACTGGTGACTGTCGCGGTTACATCCTCAGGTGGCCCGTCAGCAAATATTGAAAAGGATATTCTGGGCCAGAATCAGGATGATGTGGTCGAAGAGGCCAACAGAGTTGCCGATGTCATTCGCAAGATTCCTGGAGCAGTCGACGTCGATATATCCTATAAGCCTAACA
>DJHI01000014.1:0-9732 GCA_002431715.1 Armatimonadetes bacterium UBA5829 | reverse complement strand
AGCCGGAACGGAGAATAGTCGTCGATAAATATCGAGCAGCAAAGCTCGGAATGAGTGTTACGCAGGTATCGACCGCTGTCAGGACGGCCATCGACGGAGATGACTCCGTGAAGCTAAGAGAGAACGGCACGGAGTACCCCATTGGCGTGCAGTATGATCTCTCTCAGCGCGATAAAGCGTCCGATGTGAATAACCTGATAATCGGAACAAAGGACGGCGCGCCTATCTACCTCAGCGATGTAGCAAAGGTTGAATACGCGTTCGCTCCGAACAAGATAGAGCGTAAGAACCGCCAGAAATGTGTTTCCGTGACAGCTAATGTCGCGGGCGGATACTCCATGGGTAATCTCAACCAGACGATAGAGAAGGCGCTGGCAAAATCACCAAAGGTAACCGGCACGTCAATTACATCTGGAGGAGCGACCCAGATGATGGGAGAGTCGTTCAGGGCCATCTTCGGAGCGCTAATACTTGCCGTACTCTTGGTTTATATGCTGATGGGCGCGCTGTTCGAGTCTTTCCTGACGCCATTCATAATCATGTTCAGCTTGCCACAGGCGCTGGTCGGCGCAATCCTGGCTCTCTTATTGGCAGGACAATCGATGGGTATCACAGCAATGATCGGTATCATAATGCTGATGGGGCTTGTAAGTAAAAATGCGATTCTGCTCATCGACTACACCAACACCCTCATGAGCAGAGGCAAGAGCCGACATGAAGCGCTGTTGGAAGCAGGGCCGACAAGGCTCCGGCCGATTATGATGACAACCCTGGCGATGGTTGGCGGCATGCTGCCGACTGCTCTGGCGCTGAGCCAGGGTTCCGAATCACGTTCTCCTATGGCTACTGCTGTTATAGGTGGATTGATTCTCTCGACATTCCTTACGTTGATCGTCATACCAGTTGTATTCACACTGGTNNATCAGATGATGCAGCGAGAATACGAGTAATTCAGCCTCTACCTTCTCTGATCTCGCTGCATCATCAATATTATTGTCTCTTATACATGAGTCTGTATTGACCTCAGACAAAAATAGTGCGATAATTGTCGCGCTGTGATGAATAGACATAAAAATATATCTGAATCGGACCTGTATGGGCCTCTATCCGATTATCTGACCAGGCAAGGCTATACTGTGAGGGGAGAGGTTAAAAACTGTGATGTTGTCGCCTTGAAGGAGGGCGAATTGATCATAGTAGAGCTTAAGAAAACCCTCAACGTTACGCTACTGACGCAGGCTATAAAACGCCAGCAGAGCTGTGAGTCTGTATATATAGGAATCCCCAGACCACCTGATAAAAGAAAATGGCTGTCTGTAAACAAAACGGTTCACCTTTTGCTTAAAAGGCTGGAGCTTGGACTGATCTTCATTGCTCCCGGACATAAGAAAACGCCTGTGGAGATCATATTGCATCCACTGCCATATGAAAGACAAAAAAGGAAGAAATCCAGAAGAGCGATAATCCACGAAATCGAGTGTAGATCAGGTGATTACAATACCGGCGGGAGCTGTCGAACCAAGATTATTACGGCTTACCGTGAGAATGCTATCCAGATCGCCTGCTATCTTGATCAACTTGGTTCCACTCAGCCGAAAGTGCTCAGGCAGCTTGGCACAGGTGACAAGACCCTATCCATCCTTCAAAGCAACTTCTATTCCTGGTTTGAGCGGGTAGGGTATGGCCTATATGCAGTGAGCACGAAAGGCCGGTCGGACATAAAGCAGTATCCAGAGCTTGCGGAAAGGTATTATTCACTTTTGGAGAAGAAAAAGAAAGAGAGCGAGTAGTTTCCTAGGGGAGTAATGAATTGTACTAGCCAAGACTTGACCTAACAGTGCTGCGTTTTACAGCAAATCAAGCTAATTACTATCACATAACATTCGATATCAAGTAAATTAGGTTGTAAGCTCTGAGATAGCAGTTTTAATCACATTGGCTTTAAGTTATTGTTCAACCTTTCGATTATCTTCACCAGACGTCTTGTTCTGGTTTCTTCAGAGACGGCGGAAAGGTAGACAGCTGCATAGGTCGTTTTGACGGACGGAGGCATAGCCATAAAGTTTGAATATGCCGGTTCCGTGTTTTTGAGGATTTCAGAGAGTATTTGTATATGCTTTTCGTTGAATTGCGGTCCCTTGGGAGCATTCCAAGTGCCTCTTTTTTTAGCCGCTTCAACTTTAGCGCGGCCATGATCGGTCATTTTGCCCTGCTTTTCAAGAACAGCAATTAAGCTCTTGTTCTTATCGGACCACTTGCTCTCTTTTCGCCTCTGAGCGAAGTACTTTATGTAGACTTTCTCATCGATGCTTTTCATTTGGCCGTCTATCCATCCAAAGCACAGCGCCTCTTCCAGAGCTTCACTTGCCGATAATGTTTTTGGGCCGCCTTTTTTGCCGAAAGCCAGCCATACGCCTTGAACCGACAAGCAGTGCTTGCTGAGCCACTCACGAAAATCTTCTCTTGATGTAAACTGAAGTTGCTCTGTAGTATTCACAGTGACCTCTCAACGCTTGTTTATCGCTGGCATCTTGTTCGCTATGTAGTCCGCATATTCCTTTGATTGTTGGCATGAGCAGATTTGACAGGGATTCTAGTTAAACGCTAGAATGCTAGAGGAACAGTTGTTCGGCTTTGAAAATAGAGCATTCCTGCAAATAGGAGGATGGCATTATGTCCGAAATTTTGACTCGCTGTGGAAGCCGCTGTGATCTATGTCTGGCGTATCAGCCCAACATAGAAGCATATCCGGAAAACAGGCAGAAGTTGAGTGACGGCTGGTTTAAGTATTTCGGCTTTCGTATCTCTGCTGATAAGATCAGTTGTGCTGGATGTATGACCGATGGACCAAGGCTGGATGATGATTGTCCTATAAGGCCATGTGTGCTGGAAAGAGGCATCGAGAATTGTGCGCAATGTGATGAGTATGTTTGTGAGAAGTTCAAACAGCGGATGGTTATTTATGAGGATATCAAGCAAAACATTTCAGAAGACATTCCTGAAGAAGACTACGAATGTTTTATAAAACCATATGAGAACAAGTTGCGGCTTGATTCGATAAGGTCTGCATCGCGTCGAGAAAAGACATGATAACGCCGGACCAAAACATCAAGTTTGGAGTGCAAGCGAGAATGAAAACGATCTGTCTAATTGCAAGCATGTCTGTAATAATCGCGGTATGCCAACCAACTTTTGGCGCGGAGGAAAAGCCAGTGCATAATAAAAGAAATGTAATTCTCGGACTGCGTAAGGTCGACTGGAGCGATGTGACAAAACAAAATGAATTTATAAGCTGTGTGATATCGGCGATGGAGCACCTCGGCAAAAAATACAACTATGAAGATTTGGTATGTGTATCCGGCTGCGCGTTTCGCGCCTGCTGTACTTCAAACCAGGACTTACATCCGAGTTCATATCATGTGACCAACGATATTGCGATAATACCACACACTTTCAAGATGCTGGGATACAGTTTCACACTGCACAAGAGAAGTGATTATGAGACGGATAAAAAGCTCATTATGGACAGTATAGATAAAGGCATCCCAGTATTGACCTTTCACGGCGTAGCCAATTGGTCGGAATGCTGCATAATCTCTGGCTATGATGATGATGGCGCTGTACTGCTTGGTTATAGCTCTTTTTGCGACTATACAAATGGGGCGCGCGACAGCGGATATTTTCGCTTTAGCGATTGGCATGATGGCTGGTTTGAACAGGGAAACGGTAAGATACTGATCATTGGCGAACCGACGAAGCTGCCTAGTAAGGAAGATATCACTAAGGAATCGCTGAGAATAGCGGTAAAGCTGATCCGAGGAACTACTTCAGAAAGCAAGGATTGGGTGATGGGGTATGCGGGCCATACCAGGTATGCGGAGTTGCTATGCAAAGACACTGATGATTGGGACATGCTGTATACCGCAATCGCAACCAACCTGGGTACCATATATCGGGACAAGGCCTATGTACCGCCATTCCTGCGTGAAGCCAAGAATGTCTTGAAAAACAAGGCGGATGTGCTGGAAGAATGCGCAAAAATATACGATCAAATCTCGGACTTGACGCGCGAGATGATCAAATTGATCCCTGATAACTTATCACTAGGCAAAGGCGTGTTGGACAAGGAACTCCGCAAGCAGTATGCGCAGCGCGTATACAAGATAAGAGACCTGGAAAAGCAGGCTGCGGATTTGCTTGAGAAGATACAGGAGGAATCATTATGAAGAGAAACGTAATATCGGGCCTGCGAAAAGTCGACTGGAGTGATGTGACAAGACAAAGTGAGTATGTCAACAGTGTCGTCTCGGCTCTCAATGGTGTCGGAGAGAACCTGGATTATGACTACGTCTGCGCGGTCTCAGGAAGCGCGTTTCGCACCTCGTTTTCAGTAGACGGGTGGAATCATGGCAATTATCATGTTATCAATACGCCGGTTATCCTTGAGCATACTTTCAAAATGCTGGGATACAACATTTCGCAGTACACCCGGAGTGATTATGAGACCGACAGCAGGCTTATAATGGACAGCATAGACAAGGGTGTTCCAGTTATTACCGTTGAGGGTGTAGTCTGTTGCGCTGATGCATGCGTGATATCCGGCTACGACGATGATGGCCGAGTGCTGCTGGGCTGGAATCCGTTTATGTATATAGAGGATGATCACCCTGAAGCACCGGATGAGACAGGTTATTTCAGAAAGACGGATTGGCACAACGGCTTCTTCGCGGACGGTAAAGGGAAAATACTCATCATTGAAGGCAATTGTGAGAAGCCTGACAAACAAACCGTTTTATCGGAGACTCTGAAGCTGATCTCACGGCTTATTCGGGAAAAGAGCCTTGTGCCGGGCCAGTATAATGGTCTTGCCGCGCATAGGGCCTTTGCCAATGCATTGTTGACCTATACATGGGATGATAACTCCTGGGTGTATCTCAATGTAATGTGTAATTACAAGCAGTACCTTGATCGAAAGTACGCAGTCAAGTTTTTCCGCGACAACAATAGAGAAGACCTGGCAGATTGCTATGAAGAGATATCAGAATTGTGCGCTCAGTTAGGGAAGATCATTCCGCAGGACTTCTCTGCTGAAGATATGTTCAGCGACAAGGAGAATCTGAAACCCTACTGCGACGTGCTAATGCAGATATACGATATTGAAGAGAGAGTACTTACTCTGCTTGGATGATAAAGATAGCCAGAGAATGTTTTTTCCTGGGTCGGACCCTGACCCTAATACTTTTTATTACTATAGAGATTTTGATTCGGTTTGCTAATTTACGCTGCCTAAATATATGGAACTATGTCCGTGACCGTTCATGAGAAGTGGTATGATTGCATGAGGCCACAGGTTGTATTCGGACAGTTGCGCCAAAGGGAGCCATTCGATTGCAATTTGTCCTATGTCAGGACCCAGGCCGAATTTGCATTCGACTTCATCAGGAAGTTTGCATGAAAACATAAATTCCATCTGGTGTTTATGCCGGCCAAATCTGGTTCCAATCTGTTCCCTGATAAACAGTATTTCACCGACTTCAACATCAGCGGATATCTCTTCCATGCACTCCCGTTTTAATGCGTCTGTTAGAGTCTCTCCGAGTTTTTGCCCACCACCCGGTAATTGATAAAAAATCTCTCCATTGACTGCGCACTTTAGAGTGAGAATACAACCATCTTGAATAATGACAGCTTTCGCTGAGTTTCTAATTGATTCCATACCTTACACTATTTAGTTAATCGATATGAATATTCCTTTGAACACCGAGTAATTTATGAATGATATTTATCGGATTCAATATGTGCGTATTTGTAATAACAAGGATTGCGAGTGACTAATGTAACAAGTAATGGCAGTTATAAATATATTATAGTTTGGATGTGTAGTTAATAATACAAATAATAGAAGATATAATGATCTATAATGACGAGCAAAATGTAGGTTTGCCGGGCAAATTAATGATGGCTTGCTATTTCAATCTGAAAGAGGCTGCTGAACAAGCGGTTTATTAAGTACATTATAAGTGCGCCGGGGATATAATCTCCAGCGCACATTATTAATCATCTGAAATGGCAAAAAATGAACCTATTTTCCCACGACAAATCCGACAGCACAATCGAGAACTGCGATGTCACTGGTTTTAGGTATATTAAGGCTCGGAATTGTGTAGTAGCCATTGGCGGATATGGGGAGTTCTTTGGCGCCTGAGAGTATGCTGCCATCATTGATGGGCCACAGTCGGCAATAATCGTGATGTGTGGACTTGCCGTCACGGCGCGATGGATCGTGAATAATAATGGTGTATGGGTCCGGGTTTCCTTTGGTATCAACTCCGTAACCTACCGCAGTAACCCAATGACCGCCGATGCGGGTGAATGTGTGAGATTCTTTGGAGTAGGTATAGAAACCAACATTGATGCATAAACCACCGGTGGAATTGCTGATCATCTCTTTCATCCATTCGAGCTGTGGAATATCCGATTTGACACTGAACTTTTTGGATATGGATCTCCAACCTTGATACTCAAGCCTAGTGCAGCGATACCCTGCATCGGAGACATATTTTTTAATTCCGCGCATAACCTCGGTAGGGCTCGATCCCTCATCACTTGTAGCTATATATGCAGGCAGGGCAAGCTTATGAACCATCGCAATCTGCGACTGTTTTTGGCTCTCAGCAGGCGGACATAGTCGGGCGAACCCATTGTTTGCCAGCCAGACAAAAATGTTCGATGCGGAAACCGGGCCGCCATAGTGTATGCCGTTGTCGGTGAAATTTGCTTTACGGTCGGTCTGAAGAAGATCCGGAGTGGTCGATACCTTATCTATATAAGCGCTTGGATAGGTCTGGCAGAAAGTGCTTGTGCACAGAATCCCCGTAATGGCCATGGTGAGCAACGCAATGATTAAGAGCCTGGAAAACAGCTTGTTATGTAACATCATAACCTCCGTCCGGTCTGAACTGAAAATATTGAATATGACATTAAAATATTCGGCATACTGCATACTTATTCCTTTATATGCTCGTCCGTCTTAATAAGATATCATATAATATATATCATCAGTAACCATAGATGAATCGAAATAAGTTGACAGGATTATTTAGAACAAAGTCCCCATATAGCGTTGAGGAGGCACAATGTATGCAAAACGCGTTTTTGACAGGTGAAAATATATATCTGAGGCCGTTCGAGAGAGGCGACCTAGATTATATCCGCAAATGGTATAACGACCCTGAGCTTAGAGGCTCTATCGAGATAACGGAGCCATATAATGCAGAGAAGGTCGAAAGGTGGTTCGACAGTGTCTGCAACGATGAGAATCGGATATGGTTTGCGATTGCGCCTAAAAGTAATGACGAGGTGGTAGGCGAGTGTGGCCTGCTGCGTATGTTTTACGCATGGAGAACGACAGACCTTACAATGATCATTGGTGAGCGCGATGCACAAGGCAAGGGCTATGGGTCCGAAGCGATGCGACTTCTTCTGGATTATGCCTTCGGACATCTGGGTTTTCACAGAGTTGCCTTAGGGGTGGCCGGTTTTAATGAGGACGCAGTCAGGTTCTATGAGAGACACGGCTTCAAACGCGAGGGCATCCAGAGAGAGTGCTATTACTTTAACCACAAATATCACGACTTCGTGATGATGAGTTTGCTGGAAGAAGAATATAGAAATGGTCTAGATGAATAACAAGTATTGTTTCTTCTTCGTCTGGGTCAGGATTTCTGAATCCTGACCCAAAACTAATGCAAGATTTCCGAGCAGGCAAATTGCTGGGATTTGAAAATCCCGGCAGATTGTGCGGTGGCGATTCGGAAATCGCCACCGAGATGAAAATTACGGAATTTGGAAATCGCCATCTTGCCTATCGGTGTTATCTCCACCTGCGCCGCAGAGATAATGCAAAGCATCCTAGGACACCAGCGAGAGCAAACAGTGATGAGGACTCCGGAACAGTGACAATTTCAATATTGAGGCCGAAGTCATTATCCCTGTCCAGATTATCAGAGTACCAGTCGTCCCTCCCCGCAGCAAAGAGGTATAGGGCGCCTTCAGGAACAACGACATCCACACATTCAGGCCCTACGTAGAAATCTTCCGGTATATCGGTCGTCAGCCCGTCGTACATCGTTACCCAGGTGACTATATCGTCACCGGCATTGATGGCTCCGGGCAATCGATACTGATTGTCGGAAGATAAAACAGTTGTGCTGCTGCTAAAGACGGCAGTGGCGGTGTTCCGGTAATTTACCTCATAGCAGTCAATAGTAAATTCTCCGATGGTTGTAATTCTTAGTGTCATACCCGGCAGGATTCCCAATTGGGTCAGGTTCAGAGGGGTATTTGGCGAAGGCCCCTCGCGTGATGTGCGCAGGTAGGTGGCAGTCGGACCCAGCTTATAGAATACCGCTCCCTGCGCCAACTTACCTGCAAAGGTCAGTCCGATTACTGCAAGCAATACAAACATAGTCTTAATCATCTTCTCACCCGTGTTGTAGTATATTACGGCTGCTCTGTGGCAGCTCGCTGATTCTCATTGTGTCCACAATATTCGAAATTGTCAAGATATCAAGTGATGATATGATGAATTACTTGACAGCTTGGCTAGTTGGGAGTAGAATTCAATGAATGAGATTCGTATATGATAATAATAAAGTATGCAAGCATTGTGAGGGGATATAATGGCAACTGAAAGTGCTGAGAGTAAGAAGACTACTGATGAAAAAAAATCCGACTGTGGAATAGTAATGCCAATATCTGCTGCTGACGGTTGCACAGAACAACATTGGCTAGATGTTAGGAGCATACTATTTGAGACTGTGGAAAGTGCTGGATTTAATCCTTTTCTTGTTAGTGATGCTGATGATGTTGGAATTATACAAAAAAGGATTATTCAGAATCTCTATCAAAACCCAATAGTAATCTGTGATGTAAGTGGTAAAAACCCTAATGTGATGTTCGAACTAGGTATGAGACTAGCTTTTGATAAACCTACTATCATTGTCAAGGACGATATTACTGCTTATTCGTTCGATACAGCTCCTATAGAACATCTGACATATCCGAGGGACCTACGGTTCAATACTATTATCAAATTTAGGGATGAACTGAAAAATAAAATAATAGCTACTTATGAGTCATCAAATAGGAATCCTAACTACACAACTTTTCTTAAAAATTTTGGCACGTTCACTGTCCCAATACTTGAAACCACTGAGGTATCTAAAGAGGATTATATTGTTAGCGAAATTTCTGAATTACGACGGCAGATGCAGTCTTTAAATGCAGTAGTTAGACGTATTCCAAGAGATTGGTCAAATGATTTACCATCAGATAATATGCATGAAATCAGTCACAATGAGTGTAGGAGAATGCTTCGAGAAGTAGTTGAAGTTACGCGCAAAAAATTTGGTGAATCGAAAGCTTTGCCGAAATCCGTCTATTTGAAGGAAGGTCGTAACATAGGACTATTACCGCAATGCTTTCAATTAGATAAAAAACCCTGTAGAAATACCCTCGAGGATATAATTGCGGATGTGATTTCGTTTGAGGATAAGATGGTGGTTGCATCATAGCAAAATAGATTCAATACTTCTTGATGGTCCGGTATTTGAATCCCGGACCAAAGTATAAGGGATTTTAATCCCAATGAGTCTGCTGAACAAAGAGATGGTTTAGGGACTTAAGTCCCTTATATGTGCATCGGGAATTCAAATCCCCGACGATCTTTCT
>DJHI01000181.1 GCA_002431715.1 Armatimonadetes bacterium UBA5829 | reverse complement strand
CATCCAATTGCTCTTGCCAGCTCTGGAACTTTGAAGGCTCAATAGCATCACTGAGGGGCATTTTTATCTGGAACAGATTGAAGCTTGGAAGTATCTTGTGATCGCCCCAGACAAGCTCATGCCGTTCATATTGAGACTTTATGGAATCCCTATATGGGTGTATCACAAGGACATTTTTGTGCTCAAGATATCTGCTCCAAGGTTCTTTGCAATAGTAAGGTTCGAGACTGAGAAAACTTATGTAATTTGCATTTGGACAATATTTATGAGATAACTCGGATTCGCCAATGTTAAACCAGAGCCCGAGAATATCGATATTGCCTAAGCAACGCAAAAACGCCTCACAGAATCTTCTCATCGATGCCGTTTCCTCCGGGAATATACCGGCGGAGACATGAGTCACATGCATCCATTCCTTCCATTCTCTCGACTGCGAAGGAAGATTTCTCAGATATTTCCGCATCATCTCAAGTTCTGTAGATCCTATTTTGCCAATGGAAGCGGGTTTTGCGGAGTACAATATTTGAGCTATTGCGTTATTACCAACATCAGGAGTTTCAACATCAAAGCCTGGATATGATAGTCTCTCCCTTTGCTTTTGCCGAGCATGTATATACTGCCTTACAGGCCTGACTACTTTTTTAAGCAAAGCTCTCATTTTGTTTCTGCATTCCTAATCATCTTTTGATAAGAAAGATGAATACCTTTGTGGTTTGTTGCAACCTATATGGATGGAAAACGAAAATAGTACTACGAAAATAGTACTAATAGAATGATTGATTTTCTTTTACCAGCCAGGCGAGATTGATAACTCCTAAAAAGCCAATACACTGACATAGACATAGTACAGTAACTCATTTCAAATATCAAGCTTGTAAATTTATATGACTGAATACGGCATTCAATTTTGTTTCAGCAAATGAAAGCCCGGAACTGCTATTTCCAATATTTCTTTGATTCCCTGCTCAGCAAGTACTTTGGTTTTTGGTGTGAGTGCGTTTGTCTTCTCAACCTTGAATCTTTTATGCTGTCCCGTTGAAATTAGTACAAGCCGGAAAGCTGTTCTTGCATAAAGCCTTATGATGAGTTTTAGTGTTGTCAATAATCCTAAGTACTTCCAGCCATACCTCATATATATTTTTGCATTGTATCTGGGTCCTATAAGTTCCCTGCTGATCCTTGGCTTTTGGTTTATATCAGCATCCATTCTATAGTACAACGTATCTTCGATATGATAATATTTTGCATTGCCAAGAGCTTTGAGCCAAACATCCCAGTCTTCGCCCCTTCTGAGTCTTTCGTCATATGGAAACTTTTTATAAATCTCTATCCTCGCCATTGAAGTGCCATTAGTCAGACTTGGAAATCTGGCCATTTCTGTGTTATCAACATATCCTTCGACTTTTTTCAGCAATCTTAAAATATTGTGCTTGGGATCTATCGTAAAGTAAGATGTGTCGACTATATCGATCTCACTGTGCTTCTCCAGGAAGTCGTATTGAACACGCAATCTATCAGGGTGCATCATATCATCTGCATCCTGCCAAGCGAGATATTTACCATCGGCCAAATCCACAATCTGTTTACGCCTTGCTCCAATTCCTTTGTTGATACCATCTGCTATAACATGCACGCGCACATCGTCAATCGAACGTGCAATGCTAAGTGAGCTATCTGTTGATCCATCATCTACTAATACTAACTCCCAATCTTGGAATGACTGAGCAAATAGTGACCTAATCGTATTAGCAAGCGTGTCTTCACAGTTATAGAATGGGATTCCTATTGTTACTTCGGCCATTTTCTATTCCGCAAGTATATCGTGTACAGCATTTATGGCGGTGTCTATATCGCTAGTTGTTACATCTAGATGAGTTACTGCGCGCATTACGTTCCCACGATACGAGCTCATTCTCACACCGCGTTTAATCAATTCCTGATTAAACTGACTTGGCTGCATACCAGATTTTGCAATGTTAAAGACGACAATATTTGTCTGTATAGAATCCATATCAATATCGATTTTCGTCATCCCACACAGTCCATTAGCCAGCCTTTTAGCATTATCATGATCATCTTTCAGGCGTTGTACATTATTTCTTAGTGCGTATAGAGCACCGGCAGCCACAATCCCTGCTTGACGCATAGCACCTCCGAAGGCCCTTCTCCAATGGAGAGCATCCTCAATAAAAGCCTTGCTGCCGGCTAGAGCGGATCCGACCGGAGCCCCTAAGCCCTTGGAAAATGCAATCATACAAGAGTCGAAAGGCATGCAGTATTCTTTTGGTGTAAGGTCTGCTGCAATGCATGCATTTAGTAGTCTCGACCCATCCATATGACAAGCCAGCCCGAGTTTTGATGCCTCGGCAACTACAGCCTTGATATTTTCAAGTGGCCAGATGGTTCCACCACACAAATTATGTGTGTTTTCTATAAATACAAGCCGGCTTCGAGGATATAAGACGTCGTTAGGGCGTAAGGCTTCGGTAACCGCACTAGAGTTGAAGATTCCTCTGACACCGGGTACTAAATAGACCGATAGGTTACATAATGCTGAAATTGCTCCTCCCTCTAAATGAGCTGGATGAGATTCTTGGTGCATAATAATTTCATCTCCAGGGTTAGTATGCACCTTGAATGCAATCTGATTGCACATAGTGCCGGATGGCAGATAAACAGCTGCTTCTTTGCCTAATAGATCCGCTACAGTTTCCTCAAGTTCGTTTACGGTAGGATCTTCTCCCTTCTGCAGGTCACCTACAGAAGCTTTACACATATAAGCTCGCATTTCGTCTGATGGTTGTGTTACCGTATCACTGGATAGGTCAATCAATTTGTTATTCAATGGAACTTCCACCTTATTCTTTGATGTCAGCCTGAGATCTTGCTGCAGGTATTCCGCATTTCGAGATAAACAAGCGGCGTTTGCCTGCAGTAGTGGCGGGAATGTGATCAACGACTTGAATCTGTACGTCGACATCTGAACCTACGTAGGCACATGTTTTATCCAAAATCTCCTGCCGAACTGTCTCAAATTCGATCCCTGGAACAATATTCAACACAAAGAGTCCGGGCTGCTCCTGTACAACCTGAAAGCCGTTCACATGTGGGGCCATTTTCATAAACATTCCCGTGAAAAAGTGCACGACTATCGATTTACCGGATGGAGTTACCCCAATGTCAGTAAGCCGTCCTGCTATACTACTAAGCATAGGAAATCCTCTGCCGCAACTACATATAGCATCGGAAAAAGTAGCAACATCCTGCACGTTATATCTAATAAAAGGCATCGAATGTCGATTAAGATCTGTTAGCACTACTTGACCTTGTACACCTGGAGGACATCGTCGACCACTGGAATCAACAATTTCCAAGATAACATCCGCTGCATCGATATGATAACCACTACTGCAGCCACACTGCCCTGCAATAACCATTCCTTCACCGCCATAGCCATCATAGACTTTGCTTTTGAAGACTGACTCTATGAGTTCGCGCTGGAATTCAAAAAGCGTTTCGCCGGTAGTACAAACGGCTTTGGCAGTAAGTGGTATGACATGTCTTTTTACTGATTGAGCAAGATAATAGAGTGAAGATGCGTAGCCCCGGATCATTTTTGGCTTAAATCTGGCGAATTCCTTCAAGAACTCGTCTGCATTGCCTTCGTAAAGTTCGAGAGCACTGATTGTCCGCATTCCGGACAACTTGGATTCCAACCAGAGAAGAGGCCTACTGGACTTGAATGCTCGATGCGGACCTGCTACAAAATTAATGTGGCGATCTCCCATTTTAAAGCCAGCCCAGTTCCAGAGCATATAAAGGCCAGCCCATTTACGTGCTTTCTCATCTTCACTAATATAATACTGGAAAGGTTCGCCGGTTGACCCGCTGCTTGATGCTTCCACTAACTCAGACTTTTTATAATCTGATGACACTAGATCATCCAGATTTTTGCGCATGTCTTCTTTTGTGAGAATGGGGAGTCTCGGTAGATCGTCAATGGTCTGTACATCGGATGGTTTCATACCACGATCATTGAATAATCGTTTATAAAATGGTACTGTGTCATATGCATACCTGGTAATTTCTGCCAGTTTTTCATTCTGCAGTTTGGTGATCTCTTCTGGTGATAACCATTGTGATCTTTCTAACTCTCTTAGATATTTGCTTACCGGCCATCCCTTCAGCTTTTCGGCAACAGGAAAACCAATGTGCCTAACAATTACTTCACGAATCATTTTTATTCCTCAAATAAACCATATAGCTCTGCCAGAGTTTCTCGACATGCTTCCCAACTGTATTTTTTTGAATTCTCTTCAGCTGCAACTCCAATCCTGCCGCATTTATCCGGATTATGAAGCAGAGAAATTACTTCTACGGCCATCTGATCAATTTGGCCAACAGGGACCAGTATGCCATTGACTCCATTTTCTATAAGTGAAGAGATACCGCCCACATTGGTACTCACTATTGGTAATCCGGACGAAGAAGCCTCCAGTAGTGCAGTCGGAAAGCCATCTTGGATTGATGTGTTGAGGAGAATGTCAGCCTTCTCAAATGACGTATGTATCTCAGCATTAGGCAATCGGCCGGTGAAATGAACTCCTGTTAGGTTTCTTTGATCGACATAGTCCTGCATTTTTTGCAATAAACTACCATCTCCAATAAAGGTGATCTCAGCTTCAGGAATATTTTGCTTTACGCGTTCGAATACTCTCAATGCAGTAATAGGATCGTAAGCATCCTCGAATTTTCGAATCCATATTAATTGCCCAGATGGTTTACCTCTACTATGAAATGGAAATTTTTCCATATCCACCAGATTATTCAATAGTATCGTTCTGATGCCGTACTGTGAAAATACATGCTTGAGATGAGGAGATACAACTGCTATTGCATCTGCCATGTTAAAGAATGGAATTGCTAACCATCTCCATTTTTTGAGCCATAAATGACCGGCACCGCCATGGAAGCTAATTACCAATCGTTTTCGTACTATCCATTTAGTAATCGGTGCACATATCAATACGGGTATGAATCCCCACCAGGAGGCGGCATGAACATGAACTATATCGCATTTATTGGCGACATTTAGAAGCTTAAAAGCGATGACCCAGGGTTGCAACAAGAGGCGAATCGGGAGAAGATATTTTCTATCGAGAACATGCAAAATTGTGTCGATAGGGATGACCTTCATGCCCTCTCGTTCTAGGCCTTTGATCATTAAGTCCGCTTGAATTGTAATGCCACCTATCTTGGGTGGCATTGGTGCAACCATGCAGATCACGCGTCTTGTAAGCCGGCTACAGCCAGAGTCAATGAAGTTTTTCAATGTTTTTTACCTCAGTAGTGCCATTCCAGCATCGACGCGACACATAGCAATACTTAGTATTCCGCCAATATTTGAGCAATCTTGTTTGCAGCGTTACCTTCACCATAGGGATTGGCATTCTGGCCTACGGTTCCCAGCATTGAGCGAATTGCATCAGCAATATTTTCTGCGGATATGGGAGGGATTATTTTATTCCATCCGAGATCGACGAGTTCGACCCACTCAGTCTCGTCACGGAGAGTCACACATGGCACTTTATGAAAGAAAGCTTCCTTTTGCACACCTCCGGAGTCAGTAGCAATTAGAGCAGCGCTTTTCTCAAGTTTAATCATATCAAGGTAACCGACAGGATCTATAATCCTTAGGCTATGCTGAAACTTGTCTAGTATTCCATAGCGCTCGAGAGTTGCTTTGGTTCGCGGATGCATTGGCAAGACGACCGGCATATTGTGCGAGATCAGGTCTAATCCTTCAAAAATAGCCTGGCATCTATGTTGGATATCAGTGTTTTCAGCTCTATGGACTGTAGCGAGTATGAATTTGTGTGGTTGCACGCCGATCTTATCAAGGATTTTACTTTGTATATCCGCTCGTCTCCCATGCATCAATGATGCATCATACATGACATCGCCAACCAAGTGAACTCGCTCATTTGGGATGCCTTCATTTCTAAGATTGTTTATTGCGTCTTGAGTAGGGGCAAATAAAATGCTTGAAATCGAATCGGCTATGACTCTGTTTATTTCTTCAGGCATGGTTCGATTAAATGATCTTAGTCCGGCCTCAACATGAGCAATTGACACGTGGAGTTTAGCTGCGGCTAGAGCGGCTGCTACAGTTGAGTTAGTATCGCCATAAATTACTACCCAATTGGGTTTATGATAGTTGATTGCCTGCTCAATTCCTACAAGCATACCCGCGGTCTGTTCTGCATGAGAACCGGAGCCGATACCAAGGTTGATATCGGGTGGGGCGATGGCGAGTTCATCGAAAAAAATCTGGGACATATTAATATCATAGTGCTGGCCAGTATGCAAGAGAACCTGCTCAAATCCCGCTTCCTTTAAAGCAACACTTATCGGGCTTGCTTTTATGAATTGAGGCCTTGCCCCTATTACAGTTAGAGTTTTCATCTGATTTATCCCAAATAGTCTGCAGATGGTGACTTGTATTTCATGTTTCTATCACAAAGTGCAGTAATCAATTCTATATACTTCGTCTTTTCTGTAGACCAGTTTGATGTTTTGCTGAATTCAATTCCTTTGCGTGACATGCGTTCGCGCAATTCAGGATTGCTGTAAAGATCTGCAACCGCTTGCTGGAACGAATCGATATTGCCAGCCTCGAAGAAACGAACAATGCCTTCAGGAAAATGTTTTTCCACTACCGGATTTTTAGTTACGATGGCGGGTAGCCCCATAGCTACATATTCAGCTGTTTTATTGTTAAAGCACATGTTTGTCAATGGATCTAGTTTAAGAGTAGAAACACCGACTTTACTTTGTGATATGATTACTGGGACTTGATTGAATGGAACTACTCCGGTGAATTCTACCAGCTCTGATATTCCTCTTTTTGCAGCTAAGTTTTGTAGTGCTGGTATGTCGGGCCCCTCACCGACAATCTTGAGATATATTTCCGGGATGGATCTGCGTAGATTAGCAACTGCCTCGACTACAAGTGAGAGACCATATGTATCGGATACAGTACCTGTGTATAGCAGAGTGAATCTATTATTTCTCTTATCCGTAATGGTGGATTGTTCCACAGGTTTAAACACTTTGTCATCCGGCAAATTCATCGCAACCGAGACTGATTTTTTACTATTCACCTGCAGATAGTGATTGCGCATTGCTTCATTCACGGTCAGTACATGGTCGGCAAATCCAATACTTATCTTTTCTTGCCAGCGAATTGCCTTGATGAGTCTGCTGTCTTCCGAGGAACCAAACTTTGACATAAAAAGCTCTGGCATTGGATCGTGTTCATCTAATAAAACTCGAGTCCCTACCAGTTTTGGTGTAGCCGCAGAAAAAACCAGAAAGTCGGGCAAATTGCTTACATGGATTACATCATATCGTTTTATAAGGCGTACAATCATAGCGATGGAAGCCATGCAGAAAAATGCAGCATACTCGAATATATATCGAAGATTACTACCTCTTCTTCTGGACAATGGCACGCGATATATGTTTACGCCGTTTAGCACTTCTGAGGCTTTCTCATTTTTATCCCTTAAACAAACTACATCCACATCGAACCCTGCTTCCGCTAGAGCTTCAGCCTGACGTCTTATACGTGGGTCACGGGGATAATAAGATTGTACAATATGACATACTCGCTTCATGTGAGATGTCCGGTGGATTTGATGCGAATCCTGATCCACTCGAACTACTTCCTCCATTCTGTCTTCCTTGACAGGCTAGAAAAAAACGATTGTTTTTGCTACTGGCATTTATTCGATAATTAAATTCTTGATGTATTATTTACTTTCCGAAATTTTCATTATGAGCCACAAAATCTTTTATGAACGAGATAAGGAATTTCCTGTCACTTACCTCAGTGCCGGCTGTTGAGAATCGGAACCAGGTATATTGCCGGGTTAGAATATCACGTTTTATATCCGCAGCGGCCCAGGGGTGCGTAACCAATCTCTTAAAGTCTTCGACCTTCCTCATACGTGTATCCTGAAAGACACCATCTGTCCGAGGGAACGACTTATCGCCAAGCATATACCAATAGATAAACGTCAATGAGTCATAATTTCCACTTGCCGTTAGCAAGCTGGCTTTTACCGTAATAGGACGCGGCTTCTCAAATTTTATAGTGATAAACTGATCATCCGTAAGCGGTGTGCCGCCACCAGGCAAGCAAAGGTGCGGATCATGGAAAGAGGTATTATCGAGACCAGCAGTCATATAAACTTGCACTTGTCTGGCATCACCTTCAATTTCCGTGAATTGTCGGCTGAGTAAATCTCCCTTTGCAAGCATAGCTTTACTTTTTTTATCTATAGGTAAATCTTGACTGATCCAATTGCCAAAGGACTTTGGTATACTTGTGCGATAAAGGTGGCCTTTTGGATAATCATAGAATGGCTGAACTAGGGAGCTGATTGCAATTCCAGCTACCAACACCACAGCGACGGCTACAATTGTAGCCATATTAGCATAAGGTTTCCTAGATGAGAATTCAGAGGTATTTGACTCTCCTATATTGAGTTCGCCGGTCCTTAGTAATTTGGCTATAGCAAACAGCAAAACAAAACATATGACTAGACCAATATATCCGCTATAGTCGTGAAATGCATGCATGGATGCCGAGGATTCGGTCCAGAATCCTACGCTTCCTATCATTGCTATTCGTAATGAATTGATAAATACCGCTAATGGTAGAGATAAAAGCATCAAGATAGTTTTTTTCCACCATACTCCTCGAATTACGTAGATGAAAAACCATGTAAATGTAATAAGCGATATCAATAACCTAAGTCCACTGCAAGGCACTCCGACCAGAAGTATCCCGCCAGGCAAGCTGGATGAGTATATCTGATTTCCCATCTGATTAATGGTATGATCCGGAAAAGCGATTTGTAGGAATTTAGCAGCAACCGTAGTTGAAGTTAATTGGGCTTTTAGTGTTAGAGTGTCGAGTACAGATGATGCGAGGGGAATCATCGTCACCAGGAAAAATATCGGAATTGCAGCAATCTTGGTGATGTGTTTGCCGAACACTGTAAGCATTATGCCAAATACACACAGGAAAAATCCTACTCCGAAAAGCAAACGCAATCCCATTATTATGCCAAGTGCGTAGATCGGCAAAGAAGCTATTAGTAAAATTAAGCCTGGCATGCAAGGAACTATTTTGGCCCGTGCGAACTTATTTCGATTTGTCCACAGCATGAATATAGCGATGAAAGGCACGAGAATGCCGTGCGAGTAATAACCATCTTTTTCTTCCCATATTTTCCACCAATTTAGGAAAACAGGCCACTGCTCAATTAAGAACAGCACGGCAATCAAAATTAGTGGCCAGAACTGCTTTAGCTTTTGGATCAGCCCTGAGTTTTTCTGGTCGGCAAAATCATTCATATGTTATAGCTCCATTTGCACGCTAAATGTATTATCATTATCACAAGTCAATTTGCACTGATGAAATAAATTCTGCCAAAGACTTTCTATAACAATGCATTCTTTAATGAGTTTACAACAACCTCTTGAATGTCTTCAGTCATCTTAGGCCAAATTGGGAGGCTTAATGCCTGGGTAGTGCAGATGTCAGAGTTGGGCAACTTATCAAATTTCAGTCCCGAATATACTGGCAGTTTATCAACACTTACGGGGTAGTAGACGAAGGTCCCTATTCCATTTTCTGATAGTTTTGCCTGTACCAAATCGCGTTTGCCGCCTTCAATACGGATTGTATACTGATGATATACATGCTTTGTATAGGCAGCTTCATATGGTGTAATTACATGCACATTTTTCAACATCTGGTTATAGCGTGCTGCCACCTTTCTGCGACCCTCGTTCCATTCATCGATGTGAGGTAGTTTTACTCTGAGTATTGCAGCTTGGATTTCATCAAGCCTAGAGTTATATCCTATTACTTCGTTAAAATATTTTTTTGCAGTTCCATGAACTCTCAGTCTGCGAACCTCAGCAGCAATCTCATCATTGTTAGAGACAAACATTCCACCATCGCCGCATGCCCCCATATTTTTCGAGGGGAAGAATGAAAGTGCACCACCATCACCGATTGATGTTACCTTCCTGCCTTTGTATTCACATCCGAATGCCTGAGCGCAGTCTTCGAGAATCTTGATTCCGTGTTTTTTTGCAATCTCTACCAACGGGTCCATATCAACTGCATGTCCATAAAGGTGAACGGGAATAATAAGCTTGGTCTTGGAGGTTATCTTTTTTTCAACCTGCGCTACATCAAGGTTGAACGTATTAGGGTCGATATCAACAAACACTGGAACCGCGCCAAAGTGTCCGAATGATTCTGTTGTAGCAAAAAATGTAAATGGAGTAGTGATTACTTCATCCCCTGGTCCGATCCCCATAGCTTGTACGCCCATCACAAGCGCATCAGTACCTGAATTGCAAGCTATTGCATGCTTGACGCCAAGGTAAGAGGCCATTTCAGCCTCGAATTCCTTTACGTTTGGACCCATAATAAATTGGCCCTTCTTCAGGACCTCCTGAATTTTAGCAGTGAGATCATCCCAGATGGATTCAATTTCCGGATATGTATCCAAAAGAGGTATCTTGTTAGCCATTTTTGTTTATCCTCGACTTAATCACTTTTTTTGATTACTTCAGTATCACTGACTTTCTGATATGTATGTCCGACCGAGTCGGTGAAAGTATCAGAGTTGGAAAAATCCAGAACATCGCCATAAGCGCCCATCCAGCCGATTATTTTTGCCGGGACGCCTGCAACAATAGCATAACTGGGGACATCCTTGGTTACCACAGCGCCGGCTGCAACGAATGCGCATTCATGTAATGTTACGCCACAGCGAATGGTAGCATTTGCTCCGATGCTTGCTCCACGTTTTACTAATGTTGGGTGATAATGTTCGCTTGTGGCCCTGGGGTATTCACTTCTTGGGGTAATCACATTTGTGAAAACCATGCTTGGTCCACAAAAGACATAATCTTCCAAAACGACCCCTTCATAGACTGAGACATTGTTTTGGATTTTGCATTTGTTGCCTATTTTTACATTCGGAGAGACGACCACGTTTTGGCCAAGAATGCATCCTTCGCCTATCTCAGCACCTGACATAATATGGCAAAAATGCCATATTTTTGTGCCTTTGCCAACTTTCGCTCCTTCATCAACATATGCGGATTCATGCTTAAAGAATTCTTCGCTCACAGGGTCATCCTCCTTACTGTTTGCTGCATTACCTGCATTACTTCAAGCCCACTTCTTCCATCTGAAATAGGAGCCTTGCGCTTCTCGACACATTCAATAAAATGCTGCAGTTCCAGCTTCAGCGGCTCGCCACTTCCCTCAAAGACGACCTCACAACCATCATCTACATTCTTTAGTTCCTGATCGATTCGTTTCTTATGGAGGGTGACTACCTGATCAACCTCATTATACTCCAGCATGCCGGTTGTACCTACTATGACCATTCCACGATCCTTCCGAGGCCATAACCAAGAGCAATGAAGATGGGAATAAACTCCATCGGGGAAAATCAAGTGCAGATATATGTCATCTTCGACGTTTGTTTGGAGTATTCTATGGCCATGTACTTCCAAATTTATAGGCCGCCGTCCGATAAGATAAAGCACAACAGCAACATCGTGAACCCCAAGGCTCCACAGTACATTCTCAGCCGTTCGCGCTCTTCCCAATCCCAATCTGTGTTGGTGAATTGAGTGTAGTTTGCCTATAATATCTGAAATCAGCGCTCGCCGTAGCCATTGAATAGCAGGTTGGTGAAGCAGGAGATGGCCGACCATCAATATCCGACCATTTGTTTCTGCCAAATCTACCAATTCCTCTGCATCTAGCACATTGAGTGTCATTGGCTTTTCTACGAATACATCTTTTCCAGCCAACAGCAGCTTTTTAGCGATGTCAAAATGAGTGGTTGCCGTTGTTGCAATAACCGCAGCCGGTATATCACTTTTTATGATTTCATCAACACTTTCAAAGACCGGTACGTCAGTATATATTTTGGTGATATCGTTTCTTGCTGATGGATTTACCTCCACTATTGCACCCAATGCGTCCAGAGAATTGAGTGTCTTTATGTGGTTTTTCCCCCATGCCCCGGCTCCAAAGACTGCTACTTTCATAGAAGTGTAATCCTTTCACGGTTACTAGTGACCTTGCGAGTGACGTTACGTGTGTCAAGTACATGTTTTGCATGCTGGACAAGGAAGTCGTAATCGATATCGCTGTGGTCAGTGAGGATAATCACCAAATCTTGGTGGCTAATTACTTCCTTGGTACAAGGCACCGACTTCATATCCAATTTGTTATATTGGAGCGCGTTTACATAGGGGTCGTGATAGCTGACATCTATCCCGTCCGAAATCAGTAGTTCAATGATCTTCAATGCCGGGGATTCTCTGCAGTCATCAATGTTCTTCTTATATGCGACGCCCATAACCAAAATCTTCGACCTAGAGGGTGCAATTCCCAAAATATTCAGGGTACGCCATACTCGTTGTCTGACATATTCAGGCATCTGTCGATTAATCTCGCCTGCAAGTGCTATGAAATGAGTATTGAAATTGACTTCTTTGGCCTTCCATTCAAGGTAATGAGGATCCAATGGGATACAATGGCCTCCTACACCTGGCCCTGGATAAAATGCCATGATTCCAAATGGTTTTGTGAAAGCAGCGTCCAATACTTCCCAAACATTTAGATCCAAACGATCACAAAGCAGTGCAAGTTCATTAACTAGAGCAATATTAACTGCTCTGAATGTATTTTCATAAACCTTTACCAGCTCAGCAGCTTTTGCGCTTGATACTGGTACGACATGCTCAATAGTCTGAGAATAAAAAGCTAGTGCAACTTCTAATGAATCCGGTCCAACCCCACCTACGATTTTGTTCGTATTCTTCGTGGAGAATTGCCTGTTTCCCGGATCCACTCGTTCAGGTGAGTGAGCGAGAAAAAAATCTCTTCCTACTAGATAACCGCTACTTTCTAATATAGGCTTGATGATCTCTTCAGAGGTACCAGGATATGTAGTTGATTCCAAACTGATCAATTGTCCAGGTCGAACATGATTGACAAATTTTCGAGTGACATTTTCAACATACTGCAGATCGGGGGTGAGGTTTTGCGTCAAAGGTGTGGGTACGGCAATAACCAGAATATCGGGGTCACCTGCCTCCTCAAAACTGGTAACAGCAGATATTAGATCTTTATCAACAGCTTCTTTGAGTTCAGTCTCTTTGACATCGGATATGTAATTCTTGCCGCGGTTCACCATATCCACACGGCTTTGTTTTCTATCAACACCAACGACTGTAAATCCGGCTTTGGCTGCCTCTACAGCAAATGGTAATCCAACATATCCCAACCCTACCACGCAGACGCGCGCAGTATGGGCTAAAATTTTGCCTATCAAGTTCTGCTTCAAAATCCGAACCCCCCTTGAGAGACTTCTCATAGAAGTCACTCATTTTGTTATCGGTAAAATCAGCTCGCCAGGAGAGTGAGATAATAAAACCCTACACCAGCATACGTAATGAATTTCAGCAAGGTTCCCATACAAGCTGAAACATTATGGTGATAGTAGTAAGACGTTCCCTGCCTGAGGAGCATAGATTGCAGTTATGCAAGCTTAATGTGTTATGCTCGATTTTTCACATACCATTTATATGTGTTCTCCAGCCCCTCGCGTAATGGAACGCTCGGTTTCCAGCCTAGGCTGAAAAGTTTAGAGACATCAAGCAGTTTGCGAGGTGTGCCGTCAGGCTTTGTTGTATCCCACTCCAGATCACCTTCGTACCCTACTACTTCCTTGACCAGTTCTGCAATTTCACAAATGGTTTGGTCTTTGCCCACGCCCACATTTATTATTTCAGGGTCGTCATAGTTATTCATCAAGAATACTGTGGCAGCCGCTAAATCATCCACATACAAAAACTCGCGCTTGGGTGTTCCAGTTCCCCACACAGTTACTTTTTCCAAACCAGCCAGTTTAGCTTCATGGAATCGTCTAATTAATGCCGGCATCACATGCGAGTTCTCAGGGTGAAAATTATCTCCAGGACCATAAAGATTAGTGGGCATCAAACTGATTGCGTTGAATCCGTATTGCTTATGATAAGCTTGGCACATCTTGATACCCAATATCTTGGCCATGGCATACCATTCGTTAGTAGGTTCCAGTGGGCCTGTCATCAGGTATTCTTCTTTTATTGGTTGTAATGCCATTTTGGGATAAATACAGGATGAGCCCAAGAACAGCATCTTTTTTACGCCGTTTTTCCAGGCCGCGTTAATTATATTGACTTCTATCATTGTGTTATCAGCAATAAACTCTGCCGGATAGGTATTGTTTGCAAGGATGCCGCCAACTTTCGCAGCCGCTAAAAACACATATTCAGGTTTATGTTTAGCAAAAAAGGCATTTACAGCAGATTGATCTCTCAAATCAAGCTCATCGATTGTACGAGTTATGATGTTGCTATAACCGGAGGATTTCAGGTTCCTTAATATTGCACTTCCGACCAAGCCGATATGTCCTGCAAGATAAACTAGACTCTCTTTTTCCATTACCATCGGCCTCCGCAAATTACTTTATGCCCTGCATTTATAAGTGTTTTTTCTCTTTTGGCTAGTTCAAGATCATGGTCCACCATCATTTTTAGTAGGCTGTCAAAGTTTACGCACGGTTTCCAGCCGAGTTTTTGGCGAGCTTTCGAGGAATCACCCATCAAGAAATCAACCTCAGATGGGCGGAAATACCGCTTGTCTATTTCAACATAGTCTTGCCATTTTAGATCAACGTAATTAAAAGCACTTTCCAGAAAATCTCGAACAGAATATGATTCACCTGTTGAAACAACATAATCGTCTGGTTGATCTTGTTGAAGCATCAGCCACATTGCCTGCACATAATCACCTGCAAAGCCCCAGTCACGTTTGGCTTCAAGATTGCCTAGGTAGAGTTTTTCTTGCAAACCAAGTTTAATGCGCCCCAGTGCTCTAGTGATCTTACGTGTTACGAAAGTTTCGCCTCGCCTAGGTGATTCGTGATTGAACAGAATACCGTTACACAAGAACATACCGTAGGCTTCTCTGTAATTTTGAAC
The DNA here is from genome assembly GCA_002431715.1 of Armatimonadetes bacterium UBA5829. GTDB lineage: Bacteria > Armatimonadota > UBA5829 > UBA5829 > UBA5829 > UBA5829. Next base: position 1,446 of record DJHI01000181.1, on the reverse strand, counting down.
AAAGTAGTGTGCGGCTACTTTACTTACAGCATAAGGACTGCGTGGGTGAAAAGGAGTCTTCTCGTTTTGAGGGGGAAGTGCAGCACCAAACATCTCAGATGATCCCGCCTGGTAAAATCTGACTTGTTTACCGGATGTTGCGATATAATCACGCAGGGCTTCAAGCAAACGGAGGGTGCCCGTGGCGACTACGTCTGCAGTATACTCAGGCTGATCAAAAGATACTCGCACATGCGATTGAGCACCTAGATTATATACTTCGTCCGGCTTAACTAACTCCAGCACACGCCTAAGCCCGGTACCGTCTGAAAGGTCCCCATAATGCAGACGAATTGGTACACCTGACAAGTGAGGGTCTCCATAAAGATGGTCGATTCGTTCTGTGTTGAATGTACTGGCGCGACGAATGAGACCGTGTACCTCATAACTTTTTGAGACAAGCAATTCGGCAAGGTATGAGCCATCTTGACCTGTAATGCCTGTTATTAATGCAGATCTAGACAAATTTTCCTCCATAAAAGGTGAGTCAAGAATGTGGAAAAAGAAGCTTTCCTGAGCAGTATACTTAATTAAGTCAGCGACGACCTTGGATGCTGTTTTACCTCGAAATTCTCGCTCCGTTGGGCTTAAGTGTAAAAGATATTGTCAAGCTCTGAAATAGTTCACCTAAGACTTGACAAACCCAAGTAATTATACCATACTGCATTCCAAAACAAGGACGAATAGATTTCGCATTAAATAAGTTGACATCATCATATACTAGCTACGTATTTATGCTTCCAAAGATTCCCCTTCAATATCCATTCCTTTCTGGAAATCGGATATCTGAGTCACTCGGGTAGGTAAGCGCTTTAATTCAACAATATCGCCTGACACCTTTTCTAAGAAGAGTGACTGCTCCTCTGGCAAGGAAACTACTACTGCATCTATTTACTCCACAACACCATTCGGTTGGTCTCTTTTTCAAACCCGATAGGCTGCAGCATGTCTTCGATTCCGCTTCCGATGATAGGTTCGTCTCCGATTTGAGATACCTGCACTTTTCGGTAAGGCCGCACTGGCCAGGGGCTGTCGACCAGATGTGTGAGGGCGGATAGGGCTTTTGCCATCTCTTCTTTACCTAAATCATTTCTCAGCCTGAGAGTTTTTGAACCAAGTTCTATTGTGGCGGCGGGCAATCCGTCAAGAATGATTGCATAATTTGATGGTAATCTAGTGAGCTTGCCGAATCTTGAATCGAACGGGCCTGTGGATGAGAATAAATAAGCGGGGTCGCAAGCACTAAGCAATACTGCCGGTATCTCATCGGAAAAGTTTCGACCGATCCTTGTGCGGTTCATTAAATCGTCCACCGCTTCCGGCAGGCCGAACTGTGCTCCGCTCATACCCTCAACGAAGTATCCACGCTCGATCTCACCGGAGAGTTCCATCCTCTGATATATGCGA
>DJHI01000013.1:4530-4718 GCA_002431715.1 Armatimonadetes bacterium UBA5829 | reverse complement strand
CGTTCTGCATAACCGTAACCGGATGCAGATCCACCACTCTTGTGGAGAATTTCAAAAACTCCTCAGGGGTCGGCGGGTTATCTTTATATGCTCCCTCGCGCTTTACGGGGTCGTTGAACGCCCAGTGCTTGGTGTCGCCCTGGCCACCCTGCATAATCGCGCATTTAGCGCCTTCCCAGCTTGCCACA
>DJHI01000013.1:0-4460 GCA_002431715.1 Armatimonadetes bacterium UBA5829 | reverse complement strand
CATATTGTTAGCGGGCATGGCAAGTTCGGGCTTGATTCTATTGAAGCAGAGTTCCTTATCTGCCTTTGCAAAAGAGAGCAGATGATCTTCAGGGGCTTCCCTGCCGTTTATGAACCATTCGTCCATACCCCAGAAATGAGAGTCCTTGAGGTTCAAGCCCATGGAGTTGACTATCCGCGCGACCAGCGGAAGCTGCTCGGTCGGGCCTATAGGCCCGCAGATGCCGACCGGATTGTCCGGCGTAGACCGCTTCCATGCCTCGATATATTCCAGAGCTTCAGCACAGTAAAACTCTTCCAGTGTGTCATAAAAGACGACCTTGAAGCCCGGTCTGGACAGAGCGAGCATATCCTCAGCGGTCAGCTTTGCCGCCGCATCGAGTATCTCTTGATCGAGCGTAGTGTAATCCCACCAATCCGGCGCGATTTTACTTAATGGTCTTGCCATTGCGTTCTCCTTACATCCTCATATAAATTAAAACTGAATCGGCAGCAGCTCAGCCCCGAAATATGCATCGTCTCTTATTGTATATGCTTTCAAGCGGAACATGCTGACCGGCTGCCAGCCAAAGGCTGCATTGAAATCATGGCTGTCGTATTCGCCCTGAATGAAAAATTTCAGCGGCAGGTGGGCTTCGGCGCCGAAGAACGGGCCGCTTATGCCGCCCGCGCCTATACCGGCTGTAACTTCGAGACTTTTAAGAAACGGATTGAATGCGCCTATAGGCAGATGCTTGCTGGCGACAACATAGCCCGCGACACCATCACTGGATTCGCTGGCTATATCCTGAACGCCAAATGCGACACCCGGAGTAAGCGAGGTCTCAGGCAGGAAATTCCACTGCGCGCCATATTCGTTATCGTTCTCTCCACTGGGAAGCTCATGCCGAAGGACGCTCAGTTCGACCTGCATAAGTCCGGTTGCAAGCCACATGTATTTGCCTTCATCATTACTTGGGCTGAACGCCGCCTCCGCGCGCACCTGTCCGGTTGTGAGAGTTTGACCTGTTGGAATTAAGATCAGCCTGTCCGCAGCGGCAGGAAGGCCCAAGATACCGATCATCAATACAACAAATAGTGATTTTTTCATTTCTAACTCCTTTCGGCAGCCATTCTTATGAAGGGCTGCNNTCCCCCAGGAGAGGGAGCAAGTTGTCTATCAATTTATAATTCAGAACTCATAATTTTACTGACGATATCCTCAAGCGAGTATCGCTGCCTGCTGGAGCCCGTATCTACAATAGCCACGAATTCATTGGTGTGCGGCCTCGGTGACGGACGCTGGCTGCTCACTCTATAGCGCTTGTAGCGCTTTACGACCGCATCCACCGACCCTCGCTCCATAAGGCAGGAAATCATATCCTCAACAGGTATGATCCCGTCGGTTGAGTAACTGACCAGTATAAAACGTGCCGACAGTCTGGATACCAGATCGGAAAATTCCGTAAGAGCGCTCGATTTATAACAATACTTGCTTCGGCGCTCGGTCCGCCAGTCTTTACGGATCGCGGCCTTGTCACGGTGGCCGTTGTTTGAGATCAGTTCGTTGATAGGCGGCTTGTCCCACAGGGCAACTGTGTTCAACAGATGATAATTCGACCCGTATTGATGCTGATTATACGGCGGATCGAGATATGCTATATCACAATCTAACTTACTCGCCNNAAAGCCGCCGCATCCTCCCTCATGGCTTCATTAGCCTGTCCGTTATCGAAGAAAACAGGAGGCTTCAGAGTGAGGAAGCTTCTGATTCGATACCAGGCGGTTTCGGTTGCGCCGCCCCATCCGCGGTGGAATCCCTTGAATACACCCGATGTATTGGAGCAGTAAGAAGCCTGATAGATTAAAGAAGCGAGCAATACGGCTTCTTCGTCAGGGTCTATGACACCGTCACATCTCCAGGCCCAAATTTGCTCCCGCATGGCATCTATCCTGCGGCCGTTTTCCTGAGTGTAAAACATCCGCTCTGTTCCCACATCATATGCTTCGTCGTTTTTCGGGCAGTAGTGGGAGGCGATATAACCGCGAGTGCCCGGAAGGTCATTTAGCGCCGCAAATGCTCCCGACATACCTCCCAGTTTCGAGAATTCGGGTTCCTTACTTATTGCTATGTAAGCATTGTTTATGAACTGAGAATACGGCTCCCAGTCGTTGGCGATTACTCTGAAACCGGCTGTCTTCGCAAGCCTGGAGACAACTCCGCTGCCTGCAAAGACGTCTAAAAATGTCCCGGACTTAATGCCCGTCTTTTTTATGGCTTCATTGATCAAGCGCAGGAGTTTGCGTTTATTGCCTATATACGGAATGAGTTGGTCGGTCAGATATGGATCGTCTAGATGTATCATTTTTTAGAGGCAGGCGTCCAGATTGGGTCATGGCTTTTGCCGTCATTAGTTAGCTGCTTGACCTCACCACTGGACAGATCTATCAGCACGACATCGGTCTCCGAATCATCTTTGATCGCGGTCGCAACGACCATACTGCCGTCTGGTGAATATTTGGGATTTTCAAAGAGGCCCTTAACGATAATCCCGCCTTTGCCTGACTTTAGATCGAGCCTGGCCAGGCCGCTCGGAGCTTTCTTGTCATGAGATTTAAGAGGTATGATGACCTCTGTCGCTTCCGGTGAAATCGCGGGTGATCCGAAGTCCTGTTTATCGGCGGTTAATACCAGACCGCCTTTTTTGGACTCGCCGTCAAAGAGAATCAGCCCGCTCTTTTTTCCCATGCCTACGGTTGCCACAAGCGTCGGCTTCGATGCGGCCCAGGCATATCCTGCGATTTTTCCGACTGCCAGAGCTTTGCGCTCAGGGCATGCTCCACCGGGATTCGCCTGTTCGCCCGAGTGGTCGTGATAAGGAATATAAGCCAAGACTTCGTTATCATCCTGATCCTTAATCACTCCGGCCAGAGTCTTGCTGTCATTAGCCCACGCATAGGATAAATAAGCCGGTATCTCACGGCTTTCGGATGCCGATGACATAACCGCCCGAATCTCTTCGTTTGTGGGAAGCACCGTCTCCGGGCTGTCGCCGTTCAGGTCGGCTGCATATACCTTTCCGCTGGCGATAAAGGAAAGCTGCTTGCCATCGGGAGTATACTGCGGCTCTTTTTTCGGCCCGGTGGCACTGGTCAACTGCTCGAGATCATCGCCTTCCGCACCGATTGAAACAACCTGCTGCTCGCTGCCGCGCTTTGCAACAAATGCAATTCTATTGCCCATAACCGATATTGCAGGGGCGGAAAGCGCCTCCGTGTCCGCGGGCAAAACGGTTCGGTTTGAGCCGTCCTTGTCAATTACATTTATCTTGCCGCCGGAGACAAATACAATCTTATCCTGCAGCTTAGGGCCCGAGAAGAGAGTCAGTCCGAACCACTGCTCGAGCTTGCCCGACATCCCTGCCATAACGGCACCCAAACCCAAAATTATCAGCAATAAAATCAATATCCCTTTGAGTTCGGGATTCTTTATGATCTTCATAACATCTCCATAAACACCATACAATCCGGTCTTAATACTAATGTCTAACGCTTGATGCGGATATAAATAGCGCTCTTTTTCAGTCGGCGCAGGCCGACTTCGTGTTTTTGTGGCCGTGACTTTAGTCGCCGGGCGGTTAAAACCGCAGGCTACAACCACACAAAGTCCCCCTTCGGGGACTAGAACCATAAATTAATCCGCATCAAACGTTAGTTTTTAGTTCAGAATGGGTCATGCTAAAAGTGTCTCCATGAACTCGACTCGGCAGCAACTGTGCCATAGGGATATTTCAACAAGACCTCAGGCTCGCCGGTGACTTCTCCTATTACAGATGCTTTTGATCCCACAGATTCAATAATGCTGATCAGTACGTTCACATCTTTCTGACGGCAGGTTATGAGAAGTTCATAATCCTCATTCCCACTTCCGGCTATGAACAAGTGATCGTTCGATAAGTCATTCAACTGCGGGGCCCATTTTTTCACTTCGTCCGTAACAGGCAGAGACGCAAGGTTTATCAACGCTCCAACGCCATTGGCTCTGGAGAAATATTGCAGATCCGTGGTCAGGCCTCGATATGTGAGCTGCACTGAAGTCGCCAATCCGCTCTCCCAGACCGCCAGAGCCTCATTGACTCGCGGTTTTACTTCGATATGCTGCTTGATAAGACGAAGCTTTTCCTCTTCCGAGTGATAAAGTTTATGCTTGATGACCTCGACTGCCGTTATTGAATCTCCAAGAGTATTCGTGACTATGATCGCATCACCCGCCTGTAATCCTGAAGGCTTCGGGCTCTCTACAACACCTGTTTGAGTCACAACAATGCTGATATGTTCCCTGCTTGAACCATACCCCAGGTTGAACCTTGGAACCTCCTGCTGGAATTGCCCGGCAACAGCTCGAATTCCATCACACAGGCGGGTGATATAGTCGCTCTCCTGATGCCAGGGGTTCGCTCCAAGATTGACGTAAGAGCTGGC
>DJHI01000214.1:19744-23636 GCA_002431715.1 Armatimonadetes bacterium UBA5829 | reverse complement strand
AATGATGTAAGTAACACCATAATTAACATCACTGAGAAAAGACCCTTGTTGATCTCTGTTTCGGCCTCACTCTTTTCAGTGGCGATAATCGTCATCAGTGATTTTAGCAGTCCGCCGATAGCAGCCATAATAAGAGGCTGGTATGTGCTTGGTATCGAGAACAAATGCGATATCGATCCCAGGTCATTGATCAGAACAGTGACGACTACACCGACAGCCGTCCAGAACGCATACTTAAACAGTGTAAGCATTCCTCTATAGATTTTTGTTTTCATTTTGTTGACCCTCCAGTCAATAAAAATGCCCGCCTGATGGCGAGCAGATCCCTACCCAAAAATGAGTTTATTCCGTGCGAAATANNTGTTTGATCTTGCCTGCTATGCAGATTCCAATGGCTATGAGTGTGCTTATGAGACCACCAAATACACTCCAAAGAGCACGTATATGGAACCATTGGGACTTAATATATGCGGCGTGTTGTGTGCAGCACGCGCCCTTGCCTTCTTTCAAAAGCTCTTTTATCTCTTTGACATCCGCTGCCATACCGGGAACTATGCCCTCCATAGTCGAGATTCGGCGTTCGTGGTCGGTTAAGCGCTCATCTGTTGACATAATGGAGGCCTCCTAATATGTGCTCGGTTTAATTAAGCCAAGGAATAATGATCCGGCAGTAGCATTTTCGAGAGCAATTCCAAACTGAACTCTATAGTCCACGTCTGTTCTAACTCTGCCTGGGGTTACAGAAGCATTTATGTATTGACCCCTTGTAGCAGTTTCAGTTGCAGCAAGCAAAAATGGAGCTATGCCGGCGACAACTACCCAGCATTCACTTCCATCAGCAATACCATTTTCGTATACAGTTCCGATTGCGGAATTCGTATCTGAGCTCAGCACAAACGCAGAATCGACGGTAGAACTAATATCTACAAGTGTTCCTTTTACACTTGCAGTCCCGGTTTTGTTTGTGAGCTTAATCGCATAACCGCCCTCTTGGGTAATTTTGAATTTAGCTCCCGTTATCGGATTACTATTAGTGAATGTTTTTGCCCCGGTGATGGTTTGATCAGACGCAACACTTACGAAGTCGGTCGCCTCCGAGCCATCCAGCAGATCCGCATCGAGGCCGCTTCCGGATCCATCGTTGCCGGCAGTCCAGATTTTACTCCAGCTTCCCCAAGTGCCGTTATAACGGCCGCGGATTGATATTCCGAGTGGTATAGCGCCGGTCGAAGAATACGGGATAGCCAACTGCGTAATATTGCCTGATCCGTCGCGGGCAGCTCCATATTCAAGATTGAACACATGGAACCATTGATGCCCGCCTGGTCCGTTTGTATTATCGCCATATAGAAGCTTTGTATATGTGCCGGGGCGAGTGCAATCGTTCCAATCCTCTGTGGAGCTGCTCGCCGACGCTCCGAATCTATCCAACAGCGCGACGAGCTCCCCAAGTGAAAATGTGATTTTATCGTTATCTGTATCTGCTGTCAGAACAATATTCGAGCCGGCGGCGATCTCCAACTGATCGGTTTTGCTATCGGCGGCAATAATTGAGCTGCCGACCTTCACATTTGAAAAAGTGTTTTGATTGACCTCCGCTCCATCGGCGATGCCATTTAATTTAACTTTATCTGCTGCGAGCATGAAGCCGTTAATGGTCGTAGTTACAACGGCATGTTCACTACCGCCCGACCCGACGTGAGATGAAGGCGCAACTCCTGTAACCGCGACCGTGATTCTATCATTAGTCGCGTCCGGTGTAAGGAGTATATTCGCGCCTGCAATGAGTTCCAGCGTATCGGTTTTGCTATCGGCGACAATATTGACCGCTCCGACTTTAACGATTGAAAATGTATATTGATTGACCTCGGCGCCGGGCTCGATAGCATCAAGCTTTGTTTTCTGCGCCGATATCATAAATCCCGCGACGGAATCTGTTACCGCCGGATGCTGGTCCGTTCCGCCGGCGCCAATGTGGTCATCCAATGCGGTTTTATCCGCCGCACTCATCAGCCCTGGGTCGCTCGTGGTGGCCACCGGATGCTGATCAACCCCACCCGCGCCGTCCAGATGATCGGCCCATCTATCTAGCGATAAAAACACGGTGCTTTGATCTAAATTGACAGTTACCGTGAGGCCATTCGCTTGTGCAATCTGCGCTCGAAAAGTTATCACAGATGCGCTTTCGCTCTCGGGAGGTATATAATCGGCGTCGCCCTCCGTTNNAAAACTCCTATCTCCCATCTGGTATATCCGGTTGCCAGCCCATCGTTATCAGCTATAAAATATACGTATGGGTTGCCTGCACCGTCCGTTTTGACGTCGATCGAGTCAAAGCTCTGCACAGACGTTATGATATCCGTAAGGGCTTTAGGATCACCGGCTCCGATCTGGCCACTGCCGCATTTAACAGTGCGAAACTGCAGCGTGCCATCGCCGTTTGCAATTCTTGTGAGCAGAGCAGCTCCGGCATCGGTTATAACTGTTGTATAGTTCGCCATTTTCAGGCCTCCAGGCGGTATGATTGATATTGATGATATGCGGCGCCGTAATATATCTGACCAGGGTCACACTCATTGATTGCTGTAATCGTCAGGCGATCAGTTGCGCGTTTGACTTTGCGGATCATCGAGATAAACCGGCTGATATTTTCCTCAGTGATACCGCTCTCTAAGGCCACCTGGAATGTCCCCGGTTCGCCGCCATGTTCCCACCATTCGGATAAGACGGCCTCTTCACCCCAGATCGTATCTATAACATCCTCGACCGCGCCCCGCGTGCCGGCTATTCGGTGCAGGTAAATGGAATTCTTCACCACTCGCCGCTTTTTAGCCAGGCTCCATGTGTCATCCCAATAATCTACATGGAACTGCCAGGCGAGCTTATTAAGGACGTCATCCGGCTGCAGATCGATACTCGCAAGCACTCCCAGACAGGGAATTGCTTGGGCAATTTCTTTCCATTGCTCGTCGATCGCGGTCAAGATAGCCTGTATGCTAGGGTCCTCCGCAAGCGCGGACGGCAATAGATCAGACGTCTTGACATTGGTGATATCCATTATGGAGTTACTCATCGACAAGGCCTCCATACGTCAATACGGCCGTGCCGGAAAGCGCTGCAAGTTCGGAATAATCTAGCTCAGCATAGACCGGATTTGTTACCACAACGCNNCACGCCGAATCAGCTCGCTCGGATTGACGTCGCGACCAATTGCCGCACGCTGCCATAACACATAAGCGTCAACTGCGTCGGCTATGTCCGCCTGAATCTGAGCAGCTCGCGCGCTGTCAGCAGTGGCAATGTAATATGTGAGGTCGATTGTATATTCGACCTCAGTCGGAGCCTGGACTGTTACCACATCACTCATAGGTCTCCGATATTTATCGCTGAGGTAGTCCTGCACTTCGGCGATTGACTCTGATGCCGGGATCACCCCGCCCGTTAGAGTGAAATAGATATCTATATACCGTGGATCCGGGCTATTTATGGAAACACTCTCCACATCAGCCCGAGCGTCCTTAGTGAGTGTGATATATGCATCCTCCGGGCCGCCAACCGAATATCTGGTCGGAGCCTCGCGTATACGCTCACGTAGGCTGTCATCGTCTTCAGATTCGCTGCCATCGCTGGATGCGGTAAGGTTTGTAACCGATGCTATAAAAGCTACTGAATCAACCAGAGTATCGATTTCGCCTATCAGATAGCCGTTGGCGTCGGGTCCTGTCTCCGAGGCCTCAGCAATCACGTCGACATAGGTATCACCTGCGGCTATTTCCACGGCCTCGATAGTCGCCCAATATATTCCGCTGCCGGATACTGTCGCTCGCGTTCCCAGCGGCACAAGAGTCACTTCGCCGCGTGCTGCAGCAAGTGAGAAACGAAGGGTTGTCCA
>DJHI01000214.1:19538-19729 GCA_002431715.1 Armatimonadetes bacterium UBA5829 | reverse complement strand
GCGAGCCTGGTTACTCCCAACAGCTCTCCCAATGCATCAATAGATGTATCTGTAGCGTTAGAAAGGAAAGATTGATTAGCTGCGTGATTTGCGGCCTGAGCAAAGGCCGCTTGGATATATGACAATGCCAGGATGGTATTTCTAATCGGATCACCCTGATAGAGCGTCCGCCCGAGTTCGGCTTCAAGTCA
>DJHI01000214.1:18132-19520 GCA_002431715.1 Armatimonadetes bacterium UBA5829 | reverse complement strand
GTCTCGGCATCTGTAGTTATAAACTGTATATCCGCCACTAGACTACCTCATATTCGATCACCGGCTCATACTGCGCAGCTGCAGCATCCCCGGTAAAGCTGACCTTTTTAACATTGATTCGAGGTTCCTGTTGTGGTAGCTGATCTATAATCTCCGCCTGCAGCAGAGCCATGCCCCGCTGTCCGGGCATGTCCAATATTTCGGGATCCAGCCCTAGAGCACGGTTTAGCGGCTGAGTCCCGCGCACAACGCGGGAGATGACCTTGACGTTCTGCTCGATCTCTTCAGCCGTGGTATTCGGCACAAAATTAAAACTCATCACTTACTCCAGGGCTTATATCGCTTCAGCGTTATATCGACATCGATCTGTAGAGGTTTGCCGTTCGGTCCGAAACGCTGGAATTTGCCGGAAAGCTTTTCGATCAGCCACAATATGCCAGGCTCCCCCATAGCCTGGCCGCCAATGACAAAGCTGCTCGCCTCTCCATTTCTGCAAGTAGTTCTCAGATTCTCGTATTCGGTTCGGGGATCCACGCCGAGTTCGTGGAGGAGTATCATTTGAAACGATATACTCTCGATGTCGGGGCCCCGAAAAACAACCCGCGGCTCATCGTTGATGATATCCTGCGTCTCCAGGCGAGCTCCTGTCTCATGAGAAAAACCGCCCTCGAAAGTTTGAGCGGTTTTATCTGAGATCTGAAAAACAATTTTGCCATAGCTGCCTATAACTGACATATTATGCCGTCACAAATCCGGCAGCGGTCACTATCCCGCTGCTTGTTATCGGGCCTGAATTGATTGACCCTCCGACAACCAGGTTTCCCGATATATTCAGATTGCCTGTTATCACCACATTCGCGGTAATGTTCACTCCATTGATTGCGATGACCGTGAGCACTCCATTATTCCAGCGGACAAGCGACCCATCCGGAAACTTCACAAAACGCATCTGAGCGCCGGATTCCGGGGGATAAGCGCCCTCTGGATAATAGGATCCTATGACGAATCCCTCTTCAGAACCATCGGAGTTAAATACACATACAACCTGCTCGCCCACACTTGGGAGCCAGTAGTGTTTGACGTTTCCGGTCCCAAACTGTAGCACTGGCAGCCAGTCAGAAGTATAATCGTCCATCTCTTCAAAGTGGACCTTAACCCGGCATTTTGCGGCATCGATGGCGACCACTTCACCTATTCGATTGGAACTCCAGGTATCGCTCATTGCTTCCTCGATAGTTTCAGAGTCGCCGTGTATCCCCCAGCGATGCTGTGCTTCACTTCATCGATGGTGTAGTTTCCGTCATATACGCCCCATCCGATGAGATTGACCACAAGTCCGGATACGAACCATACATCGTCCCGCATGGTTCTTACTCCAGGCAGCGTCA
>DJHI01000214.1:11967-18092 GCA_002431715.1 Armatimonadetes bacterium UBA5829 | reverse complement strand
GCGTCATATCACAGGTATATCTGCTGCGGTTTGCTTCCTCGAGCTTCGCTTTCGCAACTCGCATAGCTTCGGCATGATCGGCGCAGTGCTGTCTTATAATGAGAGTCTGGCCATTGCCGGTTTGATTAGGGTCTCGATATGTTGCTGATAACAGACCCTTATCTTTATGCTTATACACGACCTTACAGGCCGAGTATGTATTAGAACCATCCTCGCTGAATGACCAGTCTATAATCTCGTCAGTAGCACGATCAATTGTAAGAATAGCTGCCTGAGCATCTATCGAAGAGAGTTTTTGAATAACTATCGCCGANNCCGAGCCGTCAGTTTTGCCATTCCCAACCTTGAGAGCATAGCCCTCGTTTTTGCATATTCGCGTGAGAAACTTCAGATTGGACTCGTTTTTTTGCTCTATCTTGCCGATCGGCGGAGTGTCGTCTCCCACAAAGTGGATTCTGAGGCTCTGTTCAGAAGCAATCTTAGTAGCGAGATGTTTTAACGTAATGCTCTTCCATAGCCTGGTTTTGGTCTCTCGTCGGAGGTTTGTAGTTACTGCCGACGGGCAACCCCTAATACTGATAACTCCCGGCGCTTTATAACCTGGACAATCGATGTTGAAATCGCCACAAGGCAGTTCACGCTCAATATCTCCCTCACTCAGCAAAATGCTTGCAGTGAGTTTCGCGCCTATAGCTGGATGCCATTCACGACACCACTTTCCATGTGGATCCACAAAAGACATCTGCAGATCGTCGACCTGGCCAGTAAGGAAATCTGTGTATTCGAACGATCTGAGCAAATCCTCAACAGAGTCCGCCGCTTTCTCAGTGAGGATCATGCTCTTGTTATTATAAGAGAGCTTGATTGCAGCTCTTACAGCACTTATTGTTTCCATGACGGCAACCCGGCCGATGAGGTATTATCTATCTCCGGCACTGCTAAAACGACGCCGGCGTCAAAGATGAGTATGTCCGCATATTCCAGGTTGGCTTCCTGGAGATCAGTCATTTTGAACTCATCTCCCCAAAGCTCAAACGCTATGAGATCCCAGGTATCCCCGGCTTTTGTGGTGTATGTGGAGGATTTTGACATATCTAGTTTCCGAATATATAATCAGACCATGAAAAACACGAAACGCTTCAGATTCAGAAGATACGTTGAAGAACTACATGCTCGGCTCACATCAAGATTATACTTATCGAATATTCGCAGAGAGTATATGGCTAAATACCCTGATGCTCGATTAGTTCCTAAGGCGCATCGCTGGAATAAGTATAAACAAGCCAAGTTATCTTCATTGTTAAATAGAATGACAAGCTGTGATCCTCTCAATCTACCGATCTCCTGCGGTTATCCCGACTGATTTCGTTTATGGCCTCTATAACTTTCCTTTTGATTGTCGATCCGAGGTTTTCCGCATCCGACCGCGACGCAGTGCCGTTTATGGTGACAGGAATGCTGATATTGATTCCACCAGTGGCCATACCCATCCGCATATTTACAGTGTTAAGCAGGTCCCACGATCGCTGCCGATTATTGAGCGGTATTATAGCCTCGGGTCCGGACTCGGCAACCAGGCCGAGGTGAGGCGAATCGAATATACCACCGGATGCGTGCTTAGGGATAGGACTATCTTTTCCTCCAATTGTTCGGACAACAGCCGAAATAACTTTACCGCCGAATTTCTTCGCTATATCCCATACCTTTTTAATGACATCCCACACCTTCAGGAGAGCCGCTTTAACCTTATCCCAGTTTTGAGCGATCTGACCAACGATATTGACTATCGGTATGAACCTTCCCGGGCCCTCGGTTGCGAAATGCAGGAACCACTTCCAAGCGGCCGACATTGCGGCTTTAACTTGTTTCCAGTGCTTAATGAGCAGGTAAATACCACCGGCCAGTAAGCCCACGCCAGTAATAATCAATCCTATAGGGTTCGCATTCATCGCAGCATTTACTAACCACTGTGCGGCTGCAAGACCCTTTTGAGCAATTTGTATCGCGAGCAATGGAGCTTGAGTTGCGATCACTGCGAGTTTATAGGCTACCCAGGCCCCGGCAATACCATATAGCAATGGAGCTATGGGCTTGAGAATCCTTCCGGTGAAGCCGTCAACTCTCATAATTACAGGTAATACCGATGACAATAAAAAGCTCAATAAGGGCTTCACTACCGCCCATATGTCCTTAACGACGGGAGATACAGCGTCGAAAACTGATTTAACTCCAGCAAATAAACTTCCGAGTGCAGACCTGATACTCGGCCATGCTTTTGTAAATACACTGAAAACCTCTCGAAAGCCTGCGCCCAATTTTGAGCCCAATTGCGGCAAATAATTGATGGCTTTATTTAAGCCACTCGTCATAGCAGGGAGTCTATCTACGAAGAATTTAAGGACCTTTTGCTGAAGAGGAAGCAAAACACCGATGCCCAATTTCTCTTTCATATCCCCAATGGCATTTTTCATTTTTATGATGCGGCCTTCATCCGTTTTTGCCATCTGGGTAGCCAAACCACCATAATTCTGCTTCAAAACCTCAATTATCATTGCTGTTTTCTCGGCTTCAGTGCCGTTCTTCAATACCTGTTCCTGAGCTTTATTAAATGACACACCGACCCGGCGAAGCGCTCCCACTTGTCCGGTGAAAACCTTGCCCATCAGATTAGCGGATTGTATTATCTGCTCCTGGGATAAATTGACTCCATACTGCCCGACTGCAAGGTCCTGCAGCGCCGGCAGCATCTTCTTAACGTTCGCTGCCTGCAATTGAAATGTCGATAGCTGTGAAGCACCGGCAATTGTAACCTCATCTCCGATAACAGTAGATTTCTGAAGCTCCGCCGAATATGCTTTTATTGCATTGATGTCCTTTTGGCGAGTTCCACGGACATTAGACATGAGCGTTTGTAATCGTGTCTCAGCTCTGATCTGACCGTTTGCCGCAGTTATCACCTCTGTATATCCATTCCTGAGTTCCTGGATACCGATATATGCGCCGGCAGTTACGAGGCCTGTTTTTATTATGCTGGCTAATCCGGCTTTAAGGCTTCTACCCATTCCCTCGGACGCATTTTTATTTCTTCGTTCCTGGTGCTCGAGCTTTGAGAGCTTTTGCCGAAGGCCCTCAGCTTCTTTTTGAGCGGCCGACATCCGAGCGTCAAGTTCTTTCGTATCACCTGAAAGGTTATGAGTGGAAATACCCGCGCTCGACATCGATCTGCGTAAGCGCTCGAGTTCGATCTGATCACTATGCAGCTTATCCTTGAGTCTACCCGCCTCGCTTTTCGCTCGCTCAAATTGAGAGGTCAGCTTTTTCGATGGACTATCCGCTAATTTCATTTCTCGCGCGAGACGTGCCACTTCAGCTTGAGCAGCCGCAAATGAATGCTCAGTTTGATCGACGGATGTCTTAAGCTTACGAAACTTAGTTACATCAACTTTCGCCGCATTCAGTTGTTTGATATGACCATTGACAGCATCAAGTCTTTTAGCAGCTTCGGAAGTAGCACTTCTTAGGCCGCCGCCAAGCCTGCCGTCTAAAACAAGGGTCATTTCACGAAGATTTCGGGCCATTCGTCTATAACCTCATTCAGATCGTGGATCCAGTCGCGCAAATAATAGATAGGCTCATTAAGGAAGAATGAAATCGGAGTATTGGTCAGTTTCGCCAGTTTTATGCAGGTTTTGCCGATTGTTCCTGCATCCACGGCGTATCGAGTAAAAAATTCTGCACCATCAGCATGACCTCGGCAAAGTCAGGCCCTATAAGTAAGTCCAGAGCTTCAGTCGGCAAACCACAGCACTCTGAGGCAATGATCACCAAATAATTATCCGATGCCCGTTCAGCTCCCGGAACTCCACCCTCGTTAAGATAGCGTTTTGCAGCTTTACGCTGCACCGCTCCCGACAAAACCATGAAGTTAAGATTGATTTCAGTTATTGACTTTCCTTCATGCTCGACAGGATACCGGAGCTTAACGGTTTGTGTCAAATCAGCCATTTCTCTTCCTCCAAATCATACAAAAGGGCTGCCCAATGGGCAGCCCATAAGTAACTCTCTGCCTAAGGGTTTTTACTTTATATTGCGTCTCTCACGGCCGCGAGCTTGTCTTCGCCATCAATCGTGCAGATATTGTTAAACTTATCCAGCTCGAGCACATCTGCTCCGTTGACGAAAACCTTGAGGTAGCTTGCTTCAAACTCTATGGCGTTACCCATGACCTCGCCCTTCTTCACAGTGCCGAGGTCAAGCGAACTCAGGGACCCGCGTAGGATATATGATCTGCGTTCAATATCATGAACGCCAGTCGCCGTGTTATGGACCTGGACTGCTCCACGGACTGTGATGTCAACGGAATTCTGCAATGCGGCAATAATTGCCTCCTTGGCAGCAATATCCGCCGTGATTGTGCAGGTGAGAGCATCATACTGGCCAATGAGCGCAACATTTACCTTACCGGCAGCTCCACTTGGATTTAGCTCCGTTTTAATTGCCTGGAGGCTCGGGAGCTTTACCTCTGAGACTCCCTGAATCGGTGATGTGCTATCACCGATATAGACATTGAACTCAACCATAGCCTGTTGTTGTTTCATTTAACTAGCCTCCGCAGCGAATAGCGTTTCGAGCTGTGACGGATCAGGAGCCATCTTTACGATGATCTCCTGCATCGGAACCGGCGGGCAGCCGGTCAAGTAGAACTTGTATGTGCCACCTTCAAGAGCATCCTGCGGATTGTCTTCTCGGCGGAACTGCACGCTCGGCGTGCCAACCAGACCACCCTCAGCGGCTATGCCGTTGAGTCTGATATTGATGAAGTTGATAATACTCTCGATCTGCCTGTAATTGCCTGNNGAGCGAGGTCCAGGCGGATGGTATTATTCAGCCATCCGAAAAACCGCCGCCATGCTCGCCACATCAATGCCGGGTCCGTGGATCCAGGATATGCACCCGTCATGTTGCCCCAAAATATCCATCCCCGGTCACCCTGGCGAATAAATGTATTGATGCCGTGGGCGTTCAGATCGTCGGTGGCGACTTTTTCCGTGAGGAAAATCGCCGTGCCGGCAGCATTTACCAGGCCATCCATCGGAACAACTCTATTGGAGCCGGATACATATGGTATGCCGCCGTGATCCGCGTCACACTGCGCAAGTATTCCAGCTTCATAAGTGCTAGCATGGAAAGTGAGATCACCCAAAGTTGGCATCCCAAAGTTCACGTCTTGATACTCAGAGGTGTAGCCACTATTCGACTTCCAGAGAGCCGCTTCTGACGATACATCTGCTCCGGAAACACTGGTGTCGATATCTGTAAGAGCAAACGGCTGCCATCCTCCACCGCAATCCTTTGCCTTAGCAACCATCGACGCCATAACCGTAGAGAGCTCGGAGTAACCCGGGCACGCTATTAGGCTCGGGACATCGCCGTGCGTGGAATATACATCGTCGATGAAATCGAGCCCTGTAATAATCGCCGCGGAGTCGATCCCGGCATGAGTAGCCGAAATCACCAGATAATTGACATATATCGTCGCTGTATCCGATGTTATCGCTCCTCCGACGATTCTGGTTATTGTTGCATAACCGTCTTCGTCATAGCTGAGGGTATAGTCAGTGCCCTCGACGTAATCGGTGACTCCTTCGGAATCTTGGCTCACACTCTGCACCAGAATGCCGGCAACTTCGACTGTTATGGCGCCATTGGCAAGAGTTTTCGTTGCAGTCGTTTCCGTGCCAGTGACTGCGGATGGATCGAACTCATTAACACAGTAGAGTGGAGCCTGCCCAAAAACTCTAAACCAGGCATAGGCAAACTCACATAGCGTATACCTGCCGAAGTCCTTAATATAGCCGAATTTGTCCACAAAATCTTGCCAGCTCGATATCTTTTCAAGCTGATTTACGCTTGGGCTCGATCCGGCTATTTTGTGTATTGGCGCCGTTCCCACAACAAACGGGATAGCGCTGTCTGTTTTTACCGCTGCCAGGATGGGAGTATCCTCAAGCGATGTAAACACACCATGATTCATATTACGCCTCGCTTTCGCCGTTCCGCTGCGGTCCGGCAGTTAATATTAATCGATGCTCACTTCCACGGTGTCACTCAGATATTCCTGATCA
>DJHI01000214.1:7911-11946 GCA_002431715.1 Armatimonadetes bacterium UBA5829 | reverse complement strand
GTGCAGAAATACTAAAATTATCTCGTCTCTCGTATCTCGCTCCACTCAATGCAAAATTACGAGGATCTCTGTATTGATAATGCAGCTCCCCGCCGATCGTTGGCCGGAATGCTGTGTTTGGCCATAGCTGTATATCAGCATCAATGGGTTCGCCATTGAGCGTGACTGCTATTGATAGCAGTCCAGTGTCGAAACTAGCTGAAACAAGCGGAGTATTGGGATCTGCTGTAGTGGTCTTTTTAGCCATATCTATGCCTCCAGAGGCTGCCCATCCGGGCCTGTTACAAATTGAATAGCGGGCATATGAAGATCAAACGCCAGGAAAGTTCTACAGGTTGGGCGGGTATATACTTCATCAGGAGATAAAACCCAAGGCCCAATCATTTTATAACCATCGTTCAAAAACGGACTGCTCTTGAGATCGATCTTTATTGCCTCTAATATATTCTCGCCATCGCGAAAACCCTGTTCGCTATCCGGAGCGTAAAGTGTTGCTGTCAGCAGAACTTTACAAACCGAGTTGTCTGCAAAATCTTCTTCTTTATCAGCGAGCAGCTTAACTGTTATCTCAGGAGCATTCGACAAGCCGGTATTAGCTTCAGGACTATACTGAGATCGAACTTCAATAGCTCTCAACACATTGGTTTCATCGAAAGGAAACAGCCACTTATTACGCTCAATGATGGCGCGAATTCGATTTATAAGATTTTCTCGGGCATGTCCTCTGCTCATTTTGCACCGTTCATCAACAGATAATCGATCTCATGCTGGATTTCTCTTTCCAATCGTGCTTCAGCTCTATCCTGGATACCCTGCTCTCCTTCTTCATCCAATACAACTCTCATCATTGATGGTATTGCAGGGCCATACATTTTGAGGAGCTTACTTCGCGGGTCCTCGGTTTCCCTTTGAAAAATATGAGGATTATTAGGTATGAAGAACGTTCCTGGAATTACTCCACCAGATCTATCTTTACGAACTTTAACGCGAATGCCGATTTTTGGACGTGGTTGATTATAACCACTCGGGCTATGTTTGAAATCCTCAAGTGGAATAACTGTTCCTGTAGAATCAACCTGAGCCTGCAGCTTGTTATAGCTGGCTCTTTTTATCTTGATTGCATTACGAACGTCTCTTGCACGAATTTCGTGTTTTTCGCCTATAGCCTTAACAATTTCAAACCGAGCACCAACAGCGACACGATTAAGAGCATGAGCTATGGCCTTCTCAGCTCCCTTATCAATATGTGCCAGTAATTCGTGAGTGGACTTCAGGACATCTCCGGATATGCTTATATCTGCGTGTATCATGACATGTCCTCAGTTATGATGATGCTGAGCAGTCCTATTTCGTGCGAAATGCTTAAACAGGTGTAGGGAGTATTGTCGACCATTATTTGCTTACCTTGCCGAGGTTCCTTTGCGAGATATCCATCGCGAACCATAATTCGCTTTGTGACCACAAATAGCCCCTCGGTATCGCCGACAAGCTTCCCGTCCGTGTTCTGATCAATGACGCACGTCACAGACTTACCGTCAATGACGTGCGCCTCTCCAAACTCATCAGGATTCAAAAAAACGGCTGAAATATCAGCCGCAACTTGCTCTTTGAAATTCATTTGTTAACCTAAAGGTTTACAGCTACTGCAGTGTATATTCCAACGTGAGAACGCCGCCAGTGGCCCCAGTCATATCAGCATTGTTGGACACAATGGTGGCGTATAAATAATCCCCGTCGGCTAATACCAAATCGGCCCCAGTTTCCGTCAATGTCAGGTCTGTAGTCGTCTTATTTGTCAGGCCCTCAAGATCAATGGTAGCCGTGGAGAGTAGATTATCGTCCGTGGTTGCACTCAGATCATAATTAGTAAGTGCGAACGTTACAGTGCCGGCCGATGAAGCTGGCTTGGCGACATATGCTATACTCGCCTTAGTAATGGTCATAGCTCGATGGGCAATAAATACACCCGTATATGTCGTAGTATTGGCCGTCGCGCCGAGTGGCACAGATGCATAGAATTTCGGACCCGTGCCGGTAAGCTCTCCGGTTGCTGCTGTTATAGTCGCTGTGGCAACTCCGCCGGATGTTTTTACTACAACATTTCCGCCGTCGCTTTCATAGCCGCTTGTCCCGGATTTGAAGCCTTTGCGTGCCAGAACCGTTCCTGCAGACCAGCACGACATAGCAAGTATCAATACAAGAGCCACTGCAATTATTACAGTGAAGATGTGTTTGTTAGGGAATTTCATATTATCCTGCCTCTCTGTTATTTGGAAAGATCATCATGTGACATAAGTCACATACGGGTAAGCAGTCGATTAGTCGGGCTGGCCACTCCTGCCGAATGTCTCTGACTCGGCTGTCGCTGNNCGAAATCGCAATAAGCTTCTCTCGCTTCGTCTTAAGCGTCGAAGTATCGAGTTCGAGATCCGCTAAAGCTTTTACATCGATTTCGGCATTGGTAAGGCCGTCATAGCCATCTGGGATTACATCGGCTTCCATCTTAGTCGTTTCTTTTACCCTAGCTGCCGATGGATTATGATATTTCGCATTGCCCGCATTTACGAACAATGCTTCGACCTTTGCATCAAGGCCGACCACTGTCCCAGCCGGAACAGTTTTGCCCTTTATATTGGCGGCATGCAGTAATTTGATCATATCACGCCTCCACTATCCGATTTTGACTAAAACGGTTGTTCCGGTCTCCGTCTTAGCAGCAAAACACCAGCCGGCATAGGTCAGATCACCAGGGGTGTTCGTCATTTTACCTGCCGACGCATCCCAGTATAATGCTTCGCCCTGAGAAAATGCAGCATTGTTTACTGCGGGAGCTTCAAATACTCCTACGACATCTGCAGAGCCGCTTTCCCCTGCAGCGATATCCGCGGCGGCCACTGCTATACGTGTGCCAAGATCGATGATATCTTTATAGCTGATATCAGTCTGGCCACTATTCGTATAAGTAATGACTTCGCCTTTTTGCTTGAAATTTGCGCTCATTTTATGCCCTCCAAAAGGCAGCGGCAAGGTTTCCCTTGCCGCCTATTGTCACTAACCTAAAAACAGGTTTGAATTTAGCTCACGCCCGGATTGTGGTACAATCCACGATGATCGAGTGCAGTCACGCCGAAGTGGCCATACCCACGCCACTCAATGCCGAGTCTGTCCCAACTCGGAAGAGTTTCAATGATCATCTGATCATCTCCGTTCAGATAGTCGACCTGGATGGTGTCGATGCTGTTCGGATCGGCGGCGAAATCCCAGGAGTTGGTATCCGAAATCATGGCGTCGGTAACCGGTATCAATGCGCGAATCTTTCCAGGATTCGGCACATTGGAATTTGTTCCGCTCGGATCCACGAGTGATGCTATAAGCTGCTCACCAGTCATGGCTACTGCGATTCCCATTAGTAGGAATCGAGGAACAATATTCAAAACGGCTTCTCCACTGATATCGGTCTGCGCCATCATTGCCTGGAAACCGGCATCGAGAGAAGATACACTCGGGATAGCTCCAGTACCAAGGTTGCCATGAGCAACACTAAAGAGCAATTCTCCATCCCAGGCAACTGCGGCATTGTTATTGATGATGTCATAGACTGATTTGTTTATGAGTCTCCGGTATGCTGCAGCATGCAGTCTCGGTCTCTTCGTTAGCACGTCTAGATCATCATCGATCATAGCTTGAAGAGTAAACCCCCATTTCTTACCGAATGTATGGAGTTGTCTAAATACACCCTGATCTATTTCCTCAGACCATGTGAACTCACCGTTCTGAAGAATTTCTTCAGGGAGTGACGCTGCCCCATCGCGATAAGACGGTGTGGGTTTGAAATTAGTGAGTGTGCCGCGTCCGGTCCATACCTGGAATGTGGTTTGTGTCTCCGTATGACCAATCAATAGGGAGTGGCCAATTGTGTTGTCGAGAATCGATGCAAACTGACTATCCGGAGTCAGAGCTCGCTTCATCAATTCGTGAGGCGCCATTCGCGAAGCATTTGTGACACCCTGCAGTCTGAGACACTCCTCCATCATC
>DJHI01000214.1:2100-7879 GCA_002431715.1 Armatimonadetes bacterium UBA5829 | reverse complement strand
CCGTAGACCTCTGGCAGCTTCATGCGGTTTCTCTATTCCCGCACTTTCCAGGTTCATTCCTGCCCGCATCAGTATCGCATGAGGCGCTGCATCCCGAAAATGATCAATTGGCTCACTTACAACTTGAGCTCTACCGAGAGGCTCATTGTTTTTCATCTGCTGATCCAGGATATGCTTTCTTACCTGATCAACAGATGTTCCCTCACGGATAAACGTGTCTTGATCTGTGCTCTCGACTTTGAATTCTCTGCAGAGAGAAGTGATCTCTGAACATCTTGTGCGTTCAGCGTCTATCTCTTCGGGAGTAGACGCTCGCCCCTGTTCAGCAATAACGACTTGCTGCCGCTCCTCTTCAGTGGCGGCAGTCTCCTTGGTAGGATCTTTAACTAACATAATAACCTCCCGCCTTTCGGCGTTGGATTTTTCGGCGGAGACTTCCGCCTTTTCTCTCGTTTCGGCTTCAGGAATTTTCCCATCAGCCGTCACACTATCTTCATCCGCACTCCTACCGACTCCAACACTGGCATCGGCAGGGACAGACACTATACTGATCTCATATGGTGTCCAGCGCATAGCCACATCGCAAGGACCTTGAAATCGACCATTCGTAGAAGTTGCGTTAGCAGCCACTGTTTCCCATACAGAGACTCGATAACCAACCGATACTCCCTTGAGTGTGCCGGAAAGCACTTTTTGGAAATACCAGTCAGAAACTGACTCATCATCAAATTGCACAGTCGCCCGACATTTTTTTTCTTCAGAGTCGATTTCTGCCTTAATTACTCTGCCGAGTGGGATACCAGTATCATGATTAAAAAGCACAACTCCCATCTCCAGCAGCCTGGACATATCTATGACGCCTTCATCATGGCAAAGTATCTCATCACCGAACCATCGGGTGACCGGAGTCTCCGAAGAAAATGAAAGCTCAACTGTTCGTTGAGCCTCATCAATCTGTCTGAGCGCAATATCAGTGATTGTTCTTTGCAGATTATCACCCGGCTGCGGCCGTTGACTGCGTTCCTGCGTTTGCGGCATTATTGCCACCTCCAATCGATATCGGTATGCCGACTTTCTTCATTAATTCAATTTCCCGGCCTCTTTGCTCAACTACATCTCTCCAATCTCGACCCTGCTGAGCACAGATATTGGCAAGAGTATCCTGCCCTGTCTCTAAGGCAATCTTATTAGCGTTTGCTTCCTTAACAGGATCGATCCAGGCCCAACCACGACCAATGACTTCATGCGCCATATAGCGCACTTTATCAGCAAGCAATTCAGATAAGCTGAAAGGCAGTTTGTTCACGAGTGCGGCCGAAATCAAATAACTTGTATAAACTTCACGGACAAAAATATCAATGATCTCATCTTGAAGGATTTTATATTCATCACGATCATCGAGAGCTCCCTGGCGAATACTCGAATAATTCACCATAGATAGATCTCGACTGGCCGTTTCGTAACTCAAGCCCTGACCTGCAGCGGCTAATCTCTGCTGTATGGCAAGCAGGTCCTTTGCGCTTGTGCTGATCGATGGAGGATTGACGGAAGATACGTCCTCCCCTAATCGGCCTTCATTTATCATGCCGGGCGTAATTGTCTGACCCCCATATCCTGTTTGTGAGTCAGTTGTGCCGCCGGCATTTCCCCTCCCGAAAGACCCACTCGGATTGAGTTTTTTGAATACCAAAGCGAAACAGGCAGCTATTCGAGCCTGGACATTAGCAGCCTCTATAAAACCATCTATATCTCTTATTCTCGACATTCCCGATGCAAGAGGAGTTATCTCTCGTATCTGGCTGGGCCTCGTAACATCCTGAAGATAGATGACCCGATCCGCTTCAACTCGCTTAGATTCAAGATTTGTATAACCGTCGGGGGTATAGTCCTTAAAATAGTAGGCTTGTGCTTTTCCATATTTATCTACTTCGATGCCATCGACCACATAATTGCCGTTTTTAAGCTGGGTGGTATACGAGGTATCGAGATCATCTACCTCCCGCGGTTGTAACACAAGAGGCACAAACCCTCCGGGAGTATATGATTTTATAAATATTACGCCTCCATCGACATCTAGCCTCCGGACCGCCAGCCTGCACATTTTGGCAAAACTAAATCTTCCCTGTATATCGCAATTCCTTGCGCGACAAAATTCATTCCAACCTGCCTCTACAATTCGGTTGGCGGCTTCATCTAATTCCCCGTTCGGTTTTGTGATCTTGGCCTGTATTGTAAAACCCGATCCGACGACGCCTCTAACATGGGCTTTCAGCATCGACTTCACAATATCTGAATTACGTTCCTGATCTCTAGCTCGAGCACGAAGTATATCTCTATCGCCTCTATCCTGCACAACTCCGCGCTGGTTTGTTGCAAGCCAACCATCATTGAGACGATCATGACGAGCGGCGTCATAGGATCTGAACATCTCACGCCAAGCCATTCGACCATAACCAGCTTTTGGACTAAACCAAGCTATACATCTATCTAACCAAGTAGGTTGAGGCAACCCATGCATATCTATCTCCTATCAAAATACACGACAGCAACATTCGAGCCTGTTTCATCCGCTAATTTTGCTTCCAGGCGGCTTCTCTCTGCAAATAATTCACGGAGGTCACCACGCCTGATTCTGCGGTTCCCGATGGAATATTCCTGTGCTCCTCCGGTTATGGCAGCTATGGCCGTATTAACTTGATCGAGCTGTTCTTGTGTGGTCATATCCATTTACCGCCATTGCTGGGAACCCAATTATTTTTGGATTGTGGCTCTTGTTCTTGTGTTGGTTCTTCGGATTCGTCGTCATCAAGAAACCTCACCTGGAGTAAATCTGCAGCACAGAAGCAATAGACTTCAGCATCCAGATAGTGATTTGCTGCGTGACTGGATTTTTTAACCCAGGTCTTAACTTCTCGACCATTTACATCTATGACATCGAGCTTTTCAGCAGTGACCTGATTCGCGTAATCCTGATCACATTCCGCATGAACCATCCAGGATCCACGGCCATTTTCACGCTGCATCCTGGTCGCTATCGTGGTTTTGTAGCTGGCACCGTTTACTGTGACAAGCCTGGTGCCCTGTGCCCTACTGCCGACTTTATCAATGATCGAAATCCGGAAGTTGGTCTGCATTGTTGCATGGCCACCCTTAACCGGAATCGCCCAATCTGGATTCATCGAACAGAAATCATAAACATCGTCGGTCTGATCGCCGCTATCGACGGCACATAATCTGACGAGGTATTGCTCACCATTTGGCTTTCGCCAAACCTGATTCATGATAGGTTCAATGTCCCAAAGATTAAGGCATTGGCCGTGTGCGACATTCCAACTGGTAAGCAGAGGAGCCCACGCGCGAATTGTCCAATATACGCAATCCTTCTGGACATCGACGCCGGCTGTCAACATCAAAGCGTCTGGAGGAACAATTCCCTCCGGATACTCACTTTGCCGCTTTATAACGATATCGCTTGGAAGATCGATCGTGGTATTTCGCCAAGGTTCTCCAAGCGATGAATTTATGAAATTCTGCAACTCCTCAGGGTAGTCCTTACACCTGAGAAAGTTCCGAGCCATTTCCCCGATCCGCACAAACGGAGAAATCAAGCTGCTCATTTCAAGCCAGATTGCCCTACGGCTGCCTGGCGCGAACTCTATCGGATATACCGGCTTGCTGGATCCACCGGCAGCCGCCAGGCCAATAGCTAACTCACAAGTATCGGGATGAACAGCACGCCAGCGGCCACTTCTGACCATGCCTGATTTATGAGCCTCGTTGATCTTACCGTGGCATTCTTTGCATTCGTAATAAGCAAGGTCATAAGCTTCGGATGGATCACATCCATGCGGCCATTTGACTCCACCACGGAAACTCATCTGTCGTTCACAGCCACAATGTGGACAACTCACAAAATAACGCAGGACCTGATCAGCCATCTTTCTTCTGCGATAGAACTGATCAGTCTCCAATACCGGTGTAGAAGCTCCAATGATTTTTCGACTATTTTCAAACGTTTTGGTTCGCTCGTAGGCAAGGGCTATAGGGTTCGCTTCCTTGCCGGCACGAGTGGGATATTTTCCAACCTCATCCAATATGATGTATCTACATGGAGCTCCGGCCACGGCAGCGGGACTTCCCGCCCAAGCCAGAATCAATACCATGTCAGTAAAGTGAAGCTCTAAATCTTCGGATTCTTCCTCGATATATTTCGCGCGGAGTGTTGGACAAGCCTGAATCATCGGCTGGATTCGCGTCTTGCTCATCCTTTTTGCGAACTTCTCATCCGGATAGACAATCATTGTCGGCCCCGGATCTTGCTCAATTATGTAACCGAGGATGTTATATTCAGCTTCGGTTCCACCACATTGAGCAGGCTTGCAAAACCATAATTCTTCGACCTCCGGATCAGTGAATGCATCCATCACTCCGCGAAGGTATTCGGTTCTCCATGTTCGCCAAGGTCCGTCGATCGCGCTGGTTTTACTATCGAGGATCCTGTTTTTATCAGCCCACTCCGAAACCGTTAATCGATCTGGAGGTTTTAGTCCTAGAAGAGCTTCTTGTAGCCACGCCTGCCAAATCGGCACGATTTTCCGAGCAGGATATTTCGGACCAACCACTTTACTATCCTTTTACAACTCGGCGTTTAGGAGCGGTATATACACCTCCTGCGCTCATAGTCTCCAGCGCAGTTGTGATCATCTCTGCCAGTTCGCGTTCAATTCTACGAGCAGTGGGAGGATCAACGAAAGGACTAATATCAGTTGCAATCTTCTTGGAGAGTGACTGTAAAGACTTTTTCAGGTAGACGAAGTAAGTAGTGAGTTCTTTAACTATGTCGACAGCGGCAATATAGTCACCCCGTGCGATCGCGTTCTTAAGATCGAGCTGTTCAGCCTGGAGTCGCTTCCATTCGGCCTCATATTTGAGCTTCAGCTCAAAGTCCGAAAGCTCATCATCGCTTTTCTTTGTGCTGCCTTTAGAACCGAGGCCTCTCCATGCTATGACTTCGCCCAGCGGCCACCATCCCGGCTTAGATTTGGGACAACCCTGCTTTACCCATTTACCAAGAGCAGCTCTGGTTACTCCAAATACCTCTTCCATAGCGGCGCTACTCAGGCATAATTTCCCGTCTATCTCCGCTGTTCGTTCTCTCATATAATTATCATAGTTATTGCAGCTTCAAAACTGTAAACTGTCAACCTGAAAATTTCGATCACAAGCAGCCGAATCGTGCGCATCGAAGCACCCGCGGTATTCGGGGCATCAGGAAGGACCCGCTTACTGCCACCGATAGAACTACTTACCATACCTGATTTTACTCGCATTATATAATGCGAGTATTTCTGTCGGAGTGAGAACGCGATTGTAAACCAGCACACGACTAAACTCCATATCGGCGCTGTACCCGGCATCGTTGCCTATTTTTGCAGTTGTATGTGCAATTGTCGTCAACGACCCCGCAGTTTTTACTGAACCCGGTGCGCCATTTTTGTAGAATATAGTTTGCCTATTAGTCGCACTCACATCCATCGTGACGGCGACAAATGCCCATTCGTTCGGCGAAAACAATAACGTGCCGTCGTAATTCTCTTCGGTGCGTGGCGTTATATGGCTGCCGTCACCGAGGAACCATAATTTGCATGAGTTTTGACCACTCATATAAATACGTTGGCCCACACCGTTTGCAACTGACGTAGGCTTTACCCACATAGCAATAGTGATCTTTTCAGTGTCCGCGAATGATAGCCCCGTCACGTCCAGGCGACCACTAGCT
>DJHI01000214.1:827-2073 GCA_002431715.1 Armatimonadetes bacterium UBA5829 | reverse complement strand
CTTGGCTGGAGAACCATCGGGCGAATGCGAAACAGTGGCGGGCGTTGTCACATTATTTGTGATTTCTGCCGTGCCAGAGTAATTGGTGATGGTTTCGTCTTGCCCTGTCTCCAGACAGCGTAAATCGATAAGCGCATTGGATGGACAAACCCACATGTTTGCAAACTCATCGCTCGGAGCGGGAAGGCCGATTGCAGATAGATCAATACTCTGTGCCATCTTATATATTCCGAGCACCCCAGGATGCAGCAGTTCAGTGTCCGGGTCGTATGACGCGATATCCGTCATATTGGCCTTCCAAGCAAAAACGCCACTGAGATTAGTCTCAGTCACGTCTGCAGTCCAGTCTATGCAGCCGTCTATAAGCCCTGACGTAACCGCTTCGCCAGCTAGCCACGCATTCGCGGCTATAACCTCATCGTTGTAGCCATATGTCGCCTCAAGCTGATTATCAGGACTATCATCGCCGCCAATATCGAGCTTTGTATATGGCGTGATGGTAGTCTGGTATATTTTCGATGCGCCCTGAGCGCGCAGATTTTCCCACCAGCGCTGCATCAAAAGCTTAAATCTGTTTGTTGCTGGATCAACATCATCCCAAGCGCTTATCTGGTTTCGGCCCATAGCGGATATTATAATATCCGCGGACTGGTATGTAGACAGTATTTCCGGGTGTCGTAATTGTCCGTATGGCGAATCACCGCCTATGCCCAACATATGCACCGGAACATCGAGGTTATCTAATGCCTGATGCAGGACTGTTCGTAGACACGACCAGTCGGCGGAGCCCCACGTATTGACTCCCAAGACACTATCGCCAAATGCAAATACATGAGGTCTAGTTCCACCCATATATTCGCCGAGTAGACACAGCGGCACAAACCCAGTGGTCNNCATCGGTATAGTCGGTATGAGAAAACTTATCAGCAGTATAACCATATAACGGAGTAAATCTGGAACTAGATGGTATGACATTCCCATCTACAGCCGTAGCATAGCACCGGACTTCGAGCGTATCGACGTCTATGATATGAGGTAGCGGATCGGAAATGATGAGACTACCTGGCTGCGCGGTTATACTCGGCTGCCCGCCAAATGTCAGTGGTAATACTGCCTCGACTGTATCCGTAGTATCTATCACACTGCCTGTTATAGTAACAAGATCGGTCTGCGCTAAATCCTGAGTTTGCAGCCAAAACGCGACTCGGAGATTTTTCAGCTTGCCGAACAGCGGCCAGAATGTAGC
>DJHI01000214.1:0-774 GCA_002431715.1 Armatimonadetes bacterium UBA5829 | reverse complement strand
ACCGTCCCGGATTTTGATGCAAAAACATCTTCGATCATGGTGTCAACGGCAACATGGTAGATTTCGCTACCGACTGTAACCGCATGCCCTGCAGTAATCGGAAAACCTGATAGCTGATCTGCCACAGCAGTAATATCAAAATCGGCTATCGCCGCAGGGCTGCCGGTGAGTTTCACTGTCGGCTTGCTCGATATATCTACTGGATCCTCAGTATGAGTCCCGGGAGCCATCCATATCTCTTGCCCCGATGTTGCCGCCGCAAATGCAACCGCGACAGTCTGGTATTTCCCTCCCGTCATAACAACCAGACGATTAGAAACATCCGGGTCTAAAGCGTTTATATCATCTTTATCAGCCGTTACTCCATCTAAAGTGTTCAACTCAGCTATAGATGCAGTTATTCCCGATATCCCACCAGTGCCGAATAGCTCTTGCACCATTATGTCAGTTTCGGCGGTATAAACATCCTCGCCTATTGTGACTGCCGATCCGGCAATGAGCTTGAAATCTTTGACCTGGCCAATACTCTGAATCTCCCAATCTCCCTCTAGTTCAGAGACATCGCCATAACCGACGATTCCGACGCCTGCAGGCAGGATGCCGCTTTCTACTGTTCGGCCAGGGCCGATCGCAATGGCTCCATCCTCCGGTAACACAGCTAATGCGCTTGCAACTGTCGTGAATTCTTCGTGAGGGCCGACGCGAATTACTGAGTCCGGCAATGGTGATGATGCAGGAGATTGTCCCGCGCCTTGTCCCGGCACGTCGACATAT
>DJHI01000135.1:12338-13077 GCA_002431715.1 Armatimonadetes bacterium UBA5829 | reverse complement strand
CGATTCAATTATTGACAATAAATCGTGTTCAGCGTTCCTGCCTTACGGCTGCTGCGCATCTTGCCACATCCACCGGACATGCGCCGGAACTGAATGTCACTACACGCCGCAGAGATTCTTTATCGTGAAGCGCGGCATCCAGATTTGCCATGAGAGAACTCGAGAGTTCGGAGTCGAGTGACGATATCACTTCGCGGTATACTTTGAAGTTGTTCTCATCATTGTAGTAACGGCTATCGAGATATTCGCAGAAGTTATGCTCGAAACCATTGCGGACCATTATAGTCACGCATCCGCCGCAACCCGCGCCGGTAAGCTTTCCACCAAGGTATCCGGGGCCGTCCTTTGCTATGTCGAGCAGAAGATCGAGCTGATAGTTGGAGACCTGGAAATCATTTCGCAGTGTATCTTGGAGTTCATCCAAAATCTTGCCCACTTTTACCTGATAGACCTGATACTCCGGTGAATCGATAGTGATCTCTCTCGAGGTAAGGCGCTGATTGGCCTCCCGGAAGATAACCTCCAGTATCCTGCCGAGTATATTTTCCTTATGGAAAAACTTAGCGGCTGCGCGCGGCCTGTACCCTCCCTCATCATCGTGAGGCAAAACATAGTCACGATCCATCTCATGAGAGTCTTTTCCGAGAATTCGGCCTGCCCAATCGGCAGGTATCTCTTCGGGAAGAAGATTGATCAGTTCGCAGATAGCTGCATCTGATATTCCAAGTAGGCTTTCATC
>DJHI01000135.1:1521-12330 GCA_002431715.1 Armatimonadetes bacterium UBA5829 | reverse complement strand
GCGATAGTTCGCCAAAGCTTCGGGTCCGACTCCAGAATCTTTGGATATGAGTCGAGTTGAAAAGAAAACCGCTCTTTCAAAAGAGAGCCGATCCATCCGGGTTCCGTAGAGCCGCCGCAATTGAGGTGGACGGTGATCACGCCTATGATCTGTTTCATAAGATCATCGCCCAGGTCCATCCAGCCCTTACGAAGATTAAATACATGGTTTGCATTAAGCGATTTGCACGCTTCCCATAGGGAGTGAGCGACTATCAGCTTCACGCCCTTTATGCATGGCAGATGAGTGGAGTCTATCTCACTTTGCGAGTGACGGTTGTAAAGGATCCCGTTCGGCACGTTGCGCAGGATAGTTGTCTGATCATTCGCTCCGCCGTGAGTGCCTACATACCATTCGGCCTCGCCCAACAGTTTGCAAATTCTCCTGATATCCCATGCCGGCAGTATACCTTTATTAGCGATCATAAGAGCGAGGAATGAAAGCACAACTAGAGCTGAAGATGAGCTGGTGCCGCCGCGTAAAGGAATCGAGCTTTCGCCAAAGGTCATATCAACTCCTCGCAGGCTTAAGTTTGGATGCTCCCATGCGACCCGTAAGAAAGAGCTGCGGACATAGTTCATCCAGTCGCCTCGCTCATGGCCGTAGTGAGGATAGACGCGTGTATGATTGTCCCAATTATCTTCCAGACCCTGGCAGCGCTGTCCTACCCATGGAGCATTTTTCAACTGAACGAGTTCTTCAGATATACTGAACACACCCGTCTCGAACTCCTCGCGGCAGTTGAATGCTCTAACAATATCATCGTCCCGAACGGATATACAGACAGGAAGATCACCATCGATGGTGGTAGACATATGATCCCCGTCACACATATCCAGATATTCGAGAAAAGCATTGAGCCTTCCTGGTGCCCTGAGAAGAACGGTTGGTTTATCTCCAACCTTTTCCGAATGAAGAAGAGCTGTTCCGGAGAGTCTTATTCTAGCGGCCTGGAGGTAGTCGGGGTAGGTATTGAAATAAATATCCTCACCGAGATGCTTATCGAGCGACGCGGATTTCTCTTCCAGCGCTCGTGCTATCTCAGATGCCGGAACAGGAGTGAAATGTAAAGAAAAAGCCTGCATAATAGGCAGCCATACTCCATGATATAAAAAAACAATAATACCAACTCTTTCTTAGACGCTAACTCGCCTGCATCCTGCCTTGGCCGGTTATTATCTGAAATGTTGTATTGGCTGAAAAAAAATGGCGGGGACTGTGATAAGTCCCCCCGAAAATCTTTCCGCTATGTCAGATCGTATTCTCTTGCCCCGACATAGTATTTTTTGTAGTAGCGTTCTTTGAGGTTATCGATTTTTACTCCACTCATCGGATTCGATGCATGAATGAATGCGCATGAAGTAAGATATAAGCCGACATGGCTGACGTAACCCTTCTTTATATCGAAGAAAACCAGGTCTCCGGTTTTCCAGTTTCCCGCCTTAACCGGCTTACCGGCTTTATACTGCTGCCGCGCAGTCCTTGGAATACTGACGCCCATCTGCTTATAGACATAACGCGTGAACCCGGAGCAGTCGAAAGCATTCGGAGTAGTTCCGCCCCATCTATAGGGTGTGCCGAGAAAAGAGAGAGCTGCTTCTTTGAGCTCTTGTCTTGGAGTGGGGCTCTGGCTGAGAGACTGGTCGATCGGCGAATCAGACGGGGTGTATTTTGCCTGCAGGACTTGATCTGCTTCCGGTGGTTTTGATGGTTCCAAGACAACATTGATCTCGTCTGAGTCCTGATCTGAAGCCGTTTCGGTCGTGGATGAAACAGTTTTCTGATTGTGTGAAGTTTTGTCGGCAAATGAAGAGATTGCAGCCGCAAAGATAAACAGGACCAAAATGGCTGCCGTGGTCCAGATGTTGATGTTTCTCATATTGAGAAGCGTCNNCTCCCTGGTTTTAACGCTTCCCACCGCGCCTTTGAGAACCATCCTGGTTCCATCTCCGCCCAAAGAGTGCGGTTAGGCGCCACTTCCTCTTTTATGTATGGGCTCACCTTAAATCGATGAGTCTGTTGTCAATACAGGTGCAATAATAACATGCTCTAAAGGACAAGTAAAGCAGGCAGACGAGAAATAATCAATAAAATTATATAAATATCAAGCTAGGTCGCTATTGCCTTGCTTCGAATTCTTAGCGTCGATTTTTGCTTTTTCTATTGGATGTTCGCGCTCCATCTCAGATTCTGAAAGCCTGCCGGTCAGCCATGAGTTGTTTGCAGGGAAATCGTCTGGGTCGAGATGGACGTTATAAAAATGCCAGACCACAATAGCAAGCATTGCAAGCAAAGCCTCGTCGCTGTGCGCAATCATCGCTGCGGCAAATGCCGCGGGTGGAAGATGGCTT
This sequence comes from Armatimonadetes bacterium UBA5829, assembly GCA_002431715.1. Classification (GTDB taxonomy): domain Bacteria; phylum Armatimonadota; class UBA5829; order UBA5829; family UBA5829; genus UBA5829. Next base: position 9,940 of record DJHI01000135.1, on the reverse strand, counting down.
CCGATTGAAAAAGGAAAGGCCAATACAAGCCCAGATAAAATCATAATCGGCAAACCCCAGAAGACGGCAAAGTAATCAAACTTTTCTCTGAAACTGAACCGATCGAACTGAGGCGGCTTCGCATTAAGCCGGAATGTGTCCACAAGATCTTTGATGTCTTTCTTAGTCGGCCACATACTCCAGGAGCTAAATGAATATCCGGCTTTTTTCCAACGCAGGAGCAGATATATCAAATGCCATATAGAGGTGAATATCAAAACAGCGGCGCCGACCCTGTGTGCGATTCTTGCGCCTTCGAATCCTCCAAAGAGGATATTTATATAGCCTGTCCATGAGACATCCGAAAATCTTAGCGGCATACCCGTCAGGACGAGAATTGTGAAGCTTAGTGCGAGAAGAATATGCTGAAGCCGTTGTGGAATAGTCAGCCTGCTGTAATAGCGGGACGATTTGATTTTGGACACTCTTCGGGCCCTAATCCCATAGATAATGAATGCCAGCAAAAGTGAAACAGCCCAACTGATCCAGGCCCACCTGGAGAATCTTATATTGAGTGCAGCCATAGTAATTCCGGCGACAAGAGAATAAAAGCTGATTGCTATCAATACCGCGGCAGGTTTTCCAGATCTTGGTTTGCAGTTCTTGCAAAAGATTTTCTTACGAAGGTCGAGAGAAACAGTCATTATCAAAAAAAGCATTATTCCGATGGTTAAGACTCTGAAAAATAGCGATTCTGCCTTGAGGAGGGTCGAATCATCAATTTCAACCTGGAGATGATTTGCACTAGCTGCGTAGAGATTAGTTTTGATCCCTGGATGGCATCTCCCGCAGGTTCTGGAAATATTTGTATTACTTATCGGAGAGATTTTACTCTGGGGTGAGACCACGTTATGAGAGCCATGGCAATCGACACAGGTCGCCGCATTACTCTTTGAGAAGTGTAAAAATGCCTTTCCATGATAGCTTCTTCTGTATGAACCAACTGCACGGGGGTTTATTTGATAGCGATTCATCATAGACGGGTTTGAATGGCAATTGGAGCATATACGGTAGTCGAATAAGCGATGATGGCCGGGTTTATGTGAATGTGAATACCTTGGGTGGCAAGTCAGGCATTTTGGATGATCGCCTGGAGATTTATCTCTGTGGCCATGGATGCTCAAAGAAAGCTGACGTGCATTATCTGGGTGGCAGTTACCACAGGAATTACTAGATGGATTCTGGATTCCGAAGGCGTTATCTTCCAGCTGCACTCCTTCTACTGCAAATACTGGTGCCGCAAGATGCGGGAAAACGATTATAGATAACAAAAGTATAAGTAAGCGTGCCATCGATCTCATATTTTACCCTTCTCTACCATATCGAAATCATGCCTTCAGGTCAAGCGTTGACGTGTTTGATTGCCTGAACTATAATCACTACAAATTAGAAATCCAGGAGGAGTAAAAATGCATAAAGGAATCTGTGCGCTTATTGCAGTGCTGTTATTTGCTTCGATGACTTATGCGGATGAGGTCATGCAGGCGGATCCGTCTGAAATAGTGGCACCTGCTCAAGCGGTTGAATCGAACTTAAATTATGATATCCCTTCGGTTACACCGGATACGCAGATATTCAAGAGAACACCATCTATAGATGGTGTGATAGACGATGGCGAGTGGGATACGTTCTACAGCTTCACAACGGGTTCCTGGCAGGCGACTACTTATGCTGACTGGGATTCAGAAAATGTTTATGTAGCTGTAAAGTCAAACAAGCCTACGGATTTTTTAAGTGTTCTGGACTGTGGAGATGATGGTTGGTTCCATGGTGAGGATAATTTTGAGTTTCGTATGACCAGGGGCAATTATGGATCACTGAGCCTGAATGTTAGCAGATACGAATCGAGAAATACAAAAATACCTGTAGCGGTCCCTGTGTCGGCTCAGGAAGTTTCTGCAGTTGATGTAAAGAACAGCCGATCAGGTGATGTATATACGATAGAGATGGCAATACCGGCTAAGCTGGTACCAGGGTTTAGGCCTGACAATGGAAAACAAATAGGTTTTCAGCTAGCTGTGAACGCTGAGGATTATGATGGCGGCTGGGTTCCGGGAAATGTGCTTGGAGATACGAAAGAATGCACATTGGTTACCAGAAAATTGGCTTCACTAAAGCCTCTCGAAATTGGTTTTGATCTGAGAGACCAGACAATTGCAAGAGGTGACGATCTGGTAGGAAAATTCCATCTAACGAACGGTGGAAATGAAACAGTCGATGTGACGAACTACGTGGTTGCCGGTGAAGGAAAAGCCGGTGATTACTTGAGCAGTGAAAAAATTCGTGTTGAGAGGCTATCACCTGGACAGCATATTAGCAGAGATTACAGGTCGGAGATATTGTCCGATATGAAAAGTGGAAGTTGGGCATTGGGTGCGGAAGTCAGGTCAGAGTCAGGAAGAATTGGAAGCGCACTGGTCAGTTTCACGGTTGTTGAGCCTTTTGATTTAGAAATTAGAATGCCGAATAAGGACGTTCGGGCGGATGTAAAAGATGTTACGGTGGGTGTTGTCATCAAGAATAACAGGCGCGGTGGGATTAATGGGAATGTGAAGGTAACATTCCCTGCAGGATGGGAACTGTGGAGAAATGTAACTGAAAAAGAATTCAAAGTATCTGGAAAAACATCGACAGCGGTTGCATTTAAGGTAAAACCTCCACTAGGCGCATTAGGTGAGATACCGGTGAAATTCGAAGTTACCAGTGATGGAGAAATGAAGACAATCGATGGATCTTTTAGAGTAGTGAATCCATAAAAATCAAGTGTATTAAGCTCCCTCCCTAAAAGAGAGGGAGTTTTTTTATTGTATAAGCAAATTGCATTTGTATAATCCAATATCGATTCAGGAAAGCGCCCTGCTCCCTTAGAAAGCTTAAAACAGACCTATTCAGAGTTCAATACAATTCTAACGTATACAGGCGTCTACTATACGGAGGGCGCTAGAAAAAGTATCATTGTCACTTTTAGAGGAAAGAATAAATCAGGTTTGGAAAGATAGCGCTAGTTGATTTGTTTCTGAAAGGGTGATTCGAGTATTCAATATGGTTCGTTGAGTCAGGCGAGATAGTCATGCCTACCAATAGTTTGAGTTTGTGCTTGAATGTATAACTTGAGCACTCACTCAGTGATAGATTTCAGGGAACACTGATTGTAGAAAAAGCATTCTATAACTTATATTTTATATAGGAAATTTGCATAATCATCTATCACTCTTATGATTATAACTGCACCATGGTTCGTTAATGAGCTTATAGGTGATTGAGAAATCACTGAGATTATATCAGAGAATTGCTGGGCAACAGGAAAGGGCTTTGAATGAGGAGCCTTCATAAAAGTATATTTGATGAAGTGGGAAAGGAAACTCAAAAATAGTATTTTTGCAGACCATTATGATAATGAGCATAAGCAAGAAAATCCAGTATAGAAGGGAATCTGGAAAAGAGATGACGTAATAAAAAAGCCACATCAAAAAAATGATGTGGCAGAATAAAGAGAAATGAATATCAAGCTCCACAGAGAAGAAGCAATATCCTTTCTAAATCATCATCAGTATAAAACTCGACTTCAATCCTACCTCGGTCCTTATTGCGGACAAGGTTAACCTTAGTGCCAAGGATTTCTCTCAATCTAGCTTCAATTTCTATAGTGTTAGGGTCTTTAGAAAGAAAGGATGTTTCACGTGAAACATTTTTCCGTGTGTCACGAGAGGTTTTTCCTTTTGACCATTCTCGAGCCATTCGCTCAGCTTCTCTGACGGATAGTCCCGCCTCTACGATTCTTCTTGCACATTCCTTTTGTTCGTCTTGGCCTTCAATTGATAGAATTGCCCGCGCATGGCCTTCGCTCAGTCTGTTGTTCTTTAGATGAATGCGAACTTCTTCTGGAAGGTTTAGGAGGCGCATAGTGTTTGCTACTGCGGATCGACTCTTGCCCAGGCTGAATGCGATGTCCTCTTGTGAGAGGCCGAACTCGTCACACAGCCTTTTGTAAGCAATTGCGGCATCAATTGCACTTATATCTTCTCGCTGTATGTTTTCTATGAGTGCTACTTCCAGGCTCTGCTCGTTTGTGAGCTCTCTTATAATAGCCGGAATTCTTGAAAGCCCGGCGGCAGTTGCAGCTCGCATTCGACGTTCACCAGCGACCAATTNNCCATCGCCTTTTGTGCGAACAACGATTGGCTGTAACACGCCATGCACGCGGACGGAGTTTACAAGATCCTGGAATTTCTCGTCATTCATTGCCTCTCTAGGCTGATATGGGTTGAAAACAATCTTCTTTAGATCAATCTCCGTGCCTGACTGCTGCCGTTCTTCGCGTTCAGCTCCAGGTATTAATGCGCCAAGACCTCTACCGAGACTCTTCTTCTCCAAATTCGATTACCTCCGCCGCAAACTTTGTATAAGCTTCTGCTCCCCGTGATTTGGGATCGTAGCTGATTATAGGCTTGCCGTGACTTGGAGCCTCGCTCAGCCTTACATTTCTCGGTACTACAACAGAAGATACCTTTTCTCCGAAAAACCGTTTGACTTCATCAACAACCTGCATAGATAGATTAGTTCTATAGTCAAACATAGTAAGCAGCACTTTTGCAATTTCAAGATTAGGATTCAGATGTTGTCTGACCAGTTCCACTGTCCTCAGCAGCTGGCTTAGACCTTCGAGTGCGTAGTATTCGCACTGGATTGGCAATACAACGTAGCCGGCAGCCGCCAAAACATTGACCGTCAATAAGCCCAATGATGGAGGGCAGTCTATAATGATGAAGTCGTAATTATCCTCGACCTTTGCTAGGGCCTGCTTGAGCTTCGTCTCACGAGACATCATAGACATCAGCTCAATATCGGCACCAGCCAAATCCAGCCGTGCCGGCACTAAGTCCAAGCCCGGTGTTTCAGTATGAACAATAACCTGCTCAACAGGTTCATCATTGATCAATACATCATATATGCATTGATCGAGTTCAGACTTGACCACTCCAACACCGCTTGTGGCGTTTCCCTGTGGGTCAGTGTCTACTAGTAAGACTCTCTTTCCGGCAACTCCAAGGCATGCTGCCAAGTTGACCGATGTAGTAGTCTTACCGACCCCACCTTTTTGATTTACTACAGCAAAAATATTAGTCATATTATCCGCCTGCTATCCTTCACCCATGTCTTAGGCATATTCCTAACTAACTCCTCCGATTATACGACAAAAAACCAGGGCTAAGCAGGCCGCAAAACCCTGGTTACACCTTTTGTAGACGCCTGTCTACCTGGTTCTGTCTGCTTTTAATCGTCTCAGCATCATATCGGCGACTTCCTTTCCGTCGATCTTGTATTCGCCCTTACTGATGCGTTCTTTTAAGTCGTTTACGATGTCTTCCCTGATATCTGGAACATCAGATAACGCTGCTTCTGCAACAGCCATTCCCTGCTCCAGGGGAGATAAATTCTTTTTGCTGCTGACTTTGGAAGAGACAAACCCGCGGGGTCTGTCTTCCGGCAGTATCCGAGCATTGCTCGCAGTGCCGGTTGCAGACGCTTTGCCTGATTCAATCTGAGAGATCTTCATTTTTGTGTCCCCCTTTTGCCTCGGGAAGATTGCCAATCGACATGATACATTCAGACACACAAAAAGGCAAACTCACGAAGCTTGGAAACGGCAGCCCGGCCAACATGTTCCGAATGGAATGTAGTTCCGAAGGCTTTGCGTCCCCTTCTTTCGAAGAGTTTGCCTTTATCATCGATATTTTCTTCTATCTCAATTATCGGAACTGCGCAAAATGATCTTTAGGGTCTACAGAAAAAAAATAGTATTATTTTTTTATCCGCCTCAAGACCTCATAATTGGAGTCTAATCCGCACGATTCCCTCCTTAAATTATAGCAAGCCAGCATTAAGTTTGTTGACATCTTGACGGCTTCTCGATATTCTGTCATTAACAGGCTCTGCTATACGCTAAGGACAGCATTTTCTACCATGGAGGAGGGCGTTTCGTTGAACAAGCTGATTGTTTCACTGTTCGTAATCACTACATGCGCATCTGTTTCATTTGCAAATACATTTACCATTTCACCACCAGAATACTCCGCATCTTTTCAAGGGTCAACTTCGTTGGCCAAAATTAAGATTCCAGGCTTTGCAGTTTCATCTTCACCGGGAGACCCCGCACTGCCTTTTAAAGAAATATATGCAATTATTCCGCCAAATGCCGATCCAGCATCGGTAACAGTTACGATAGCTGGTGCCGATTTGCATTCTCTAGGCGGCAAGTTCGATATATCTCCTGCGCCACCAATGGCAACAGAGGCCGATGGGCAGAAAATCATCGACTGGGGGCAGGGTAAGCAAATACAAAATGATCGTAATGTCTTGGTCTATANNAAGGACAGCTTTTATCCGTCCGCTCATGTTGAGCTTGTGAATGTAGGCAAAATGCGTGAGTGGCGTATTGCTCGCATCCGTTACTATCCATTTATCTACAATCCGATCAGCGGCTGCCTACAGGAAGCAAGCGGTGGCAATATTGTTGTTTCCTATTCCTTACTTGCCTCCGTGTCATCGACATCAGGCGTCAAAACCGATGCCCGCACGAATTCTCTGCTTGCCGATTTGGCTGTCAACTATGATGAAGCTCAGGATTGGTATCAATCGTCATCGAGCGGTGTGAAAGTCTTAAGCACTGCCACCACTGAATCAGGAACCGGCTATCTTATTATGACCACATCCGAGGTTGTCTCTTCAAGCACAAAGCTCCAAGCCNNATAAACCATAAAACAAATCGCGGGTTCAATGTGTCCGTGGTCACACAATCGGCATGGGGCGGTGGAACGGGTGATACTGCTGCAAACAATATCAGAGCATATTTGAAAGCAAACTATCTCTCCAAAGGATACCACTATGTCCTTTTGATCGGAAACCCAAATCCGAGTACCGGCGAATTGCCTATGAAAATGCTTTGGCCGCGGCTGAACAGCACCACTTACCGAGAAGCTCCATCGGATTATTATTATGCCGACTTGACCGGTAACTGGGATCGCGACGGGGATGGCTACTACGGTGAAGAATATCAAGACTTTGGCACCGGCGGGATTGATCTGCTTCCCGAGGTAATCGTTGGTCGAATTCCCTATTACGGCAATATCACTGATCTCGATTCGATCCTCCAAAAGATTATCGATTACGAATCGGGTACATACGGTGGCACTTGGGTGCGAAATGTTCTATTGAGTATGAAACCCTCGGACAGCAGCACCCCAGGTTATAACCTTGGAGAAGCGATACGCAAGGGTATAGTCGAACCGAAAGACCTGGAGACAACCAGGGTATATGAAGACACCTATAACCTGAGCCCGGCGCCGGACTACACGCCGTGCAGCTATGCAAATGTTCTTTCGGCCTGGCAGGAGTATGCGGGGTTCCACTTCTGGTGGACACACGGTAATGAGACCACCGCCGCTTACGTAATGACAACCTCACAAACTCAATATCTCGATGATAAACACCCATCGTTCGTCTTTCAGTGTTCCTGTCTCAATGGATATCCGGAAAGCTCCAGTAACCTGGGATATGCCCTCCTCAAGAAAGGCGCAATATCAACCGTCTGTGCAACCAGAGTCTCCTGGTATTATCCGGGAGAGGTCGATTTTACACAAACCGACTCAAATGCATCTATGACGTATAAGTATGCTTCTAAACTGATAACTGATGGTCTGGCCTGCGGGGATGCGCTCTATGGCATGATGGAAGATGTTCCCAACGATATCTGGATGAACCACTGTGTATTCAATCTCTATGGAGACCCTTCAGTAGCCTGCGCAACCGGACCGACCATATCGCATACTCCGCTATCCGATACCGATGTAACAACCGGATATTATCGAGTTCAGGCAGATATCGAGGCCAGAAACACTCTGGTTTCAGGTATGCCGGTGGTGAAATGGAACACCACAGGAGGGAGCACTTACAACTCGACTCAAATGACGAAAGTCAGCTCCATTAACTATATTGCGGATATACCCGCTCAAGCATACGGGACACATGTCTACTATTACATTCAGGCCGTAGACATCACGGGCCAGCAGGCGATCAGCCCATCTCTGGCGCCTTCCGAGCCTTATGAGTTCTATGTGAGAGCGGATAACGAAGCGCCTCAAATTGAGCATACGGTACCTTCAAATACCGGAGATACCACCGGGCCATATACTATAAGCGCAACTGTGACCGACAATACAGGGGTTGCGAGTGTTATCTGCTACTATCATAAAAACAGCGGATCGGATTCAGCGCTGGCCATGACATCTACAGGATCGGAAATATACGAGGCGGAGATACCCGGCGGCACGAGCGCGGGCGATGTAATCAGCTATTATATCCGGGCGGTAGATACTTCGCT
>DJHI01000135.1:0-1471 GCA_002431715.1 Armatimonadetes bacterium UBA5829 | reverse complement strand
CTAAATTGCAGCACTACGCCGTCGTACTTTAATGGCAGCAACAATAATGCCTATCAGAGCGTTTCGGACATACTAAATTCCGATCCCACACAGCGTTTCCAGGTCTCTATAAAGACAAGCCTTACCACATCGGATCTTTCCGGTAAGGATACCCTTGTTCTTCCCGATAATGGACCCTTGACAGCCGACCTTGCCAGCGTGTCAAGCTGGTTTACGGCAGGAAAGACGATTGTGTTGATGGATACATCGGTCTGCTACGGCACATTTACGGGACTTCTTTGGCCGGCGTCGGCGGGTCTTACCGGCTACGGCACCTATTGGGACTATAACGCCGGAGTGGATGATCAGGTTATCGCCGTGTCCGATCCCGTAACTTCCGGTTATGCGGTAGGGCAGGTGATTCAATCGCGAGGATATCACGTGCAGTTTTTCTCGGATACGCTTCCATCGGATGTGAAAGTCCTCGCAACCAGAAAGAACTATACCAATCGGGCATATGCGGTCTATCGCGATGTGCCGGGTAAAGGGCGGATAGTGGCCCTCGGCCCATATATTCCTGTGGAGACGGACCATTATTCAATGATTCGAGAGGCCTGCATGGGGCCAAGCACAGCCAGATACCTGGGCATTACGTCTCCGACAGGTGGTGAGACATACGAGGCAGGAGAATCAGTTGCAATAAAATTCAATACATCAGGTGGCTGGCAGTCATCCGACAAGGTCGCGCTCGAATACACAACCGGTCTGGACAGCACTTGGCATACCATTGCGGGTGCTGAGTCTCTAGCTTATAATGCAGGATCATTTATCTGGAATACGTCAGGCCTGCCTGGCAGTCACAGCTATCTGATTCGTGCGACCCATGTCGGAGGCACCACTACCGCGCAAAGCACATCGACGTTTACAATCGTGCCGGCCATGACCATAATTGCCGCGAAATCCGTGGCAGACGGCCAACTGGTCAAGATTCCTGATGCTGTGGTGATATGCAATACGTCATCGTATGCGTATATAGAGGATCCTGACCGTCTCGGAGGAATTAGAGTAATCTCCACTCTCTCACCGGTCGTTTCAAGCCTTGTAAATGCAGTGGGCACAATGAGCACAATAGATGGTGAACGCGTGATCACAGTCGAATCAATGCAGACGCTGGGAATCGAGTCCGGGGTGTCTCCTCTACTGATCCAAACGTCGGCATTGGGAGGAAGCGCCATAGGATACCAGCAGGCTGTTGTGGAAAAACGTATTGTTAGGCAGCAGCAGACGATCTCAAAAGTATCGGCGCTGGCTCTTGGGCTAAACAATATCGGTCTGCTTGTAAAAGTCGCCGGTGTGGTCACAAGTTCGGGAAGCGACTATTTCTATATAGATGACGGCGCCAACTGTGATGACTTGTCAGGAAATGTGGGGGTCAGAGTGTTAAGCGGGACATTCGCCCAGCCCGCCGTGGGCAAATTTATCGTTCTTACGG
>DJHI01000027.1 GCA_002431715.1 Armatimonadetes bacterium UBA5829 | reverse complement strand
ATCGTCCGCGCAGACCACAGCCGAGACCACAGCTGCGCATGACGCTCCGTTCGCTGCCACGGACCCTATATTTTCGAGCGATATCCCGCCTATGGCTACCACAGGAATCGAGATTTCATGACAGACTTTTCGGAGAGTCTCCAGGCTCGATACGGGTCCCGCATCGAGCTTTGTAGAGGTCGGAAAAATTGGTCCGAACCCTACATAGTCAGCGCCGTCTTCCTGCGCTTTTTTAGCCTGTTCGATAGTATCCGCTGAGACCCCGATGATCACGCTGTCTCCTAAAAGGCCGCGTGCAATATCGACAGGAAGATCGGTCTGTCCGATATTGACTCCGTCCGCGCCGACTGCGGCGGCCACATCTATCCTGTCATTAACGAACATCAAGACCCCAGCCTCTTCGGTTATCTCTCTAACTTCGAGTGCAGTTTCATAAAACTCTCTGTCATTAGCCTGTTTGTCCCGGATCTGAATGAATCTTGCTCCACCTTTTACGGCTGCCTTTGCTATTTGCACGTGTGTGCGGCCGGGGCAGAGTTGAGAGTCTGTTATAACGTAGAGTCCTGATAATTGCCCAATCAATTAATTGCCTCAAAATACAAAAACCGCGCAATCCCGGGAGACGGGACTCACGGCTGCGAGGGTTCCATCTCCGCTTCCCTGCGTCGGCACTACCCGATCCCAGGTTCAAAGGGTTAGCTTTTTATAAGCTTCTCAGCCTCAGTGATAAGAGGCACCCCCAGCGGCATATTACAATAATTCCGCTTAAGCGGCCGAATAAAGTTTACCACCGCCCGAATTGCATGTCAATTGGGTGGGTGTTATCGGCAGGTCGCTTAATCTAACACCCATCACCTAATTGTGTCTACTTGCCATATTTTTCGCTCAGATTCGGTACACGTCATTAATAAACCATTTTAACATGCGAGGTGCAAGTGATGCGAAGCCGAATGGTAAGAAGCACAGTTGATCTGATGGATTTCTTGAGGGATGTAGATTATCCGGCGAGCAAGGATGAAATCATAGCTCTTGCCGAGGATCATATGGTCAGCAAAGACATAATGAGCCGCCTGGAGCAGCTTCCTGAAAGGGAATATATCAGCCTCGCCGATGTCACCAGCGAGGTTCCGGTGTAAGTCAAAAAGGGTGCTAGGCAGGTGTACATTATCAACTTAATGACTTATCGACATTCTGACTTTGTGACGTTCTGACGCTTTGGCGACTAAAACTCCGCCGCGCCTGAAATCGCAGGGTCAAGACCAGCCAACTGCGCCGCATATTCAGCGCGTTCAATCCTGGCCGCCGCTATCCAGGCATCGATACGGCCCTGGTCATAGTGCTTATCGAGATCAAACTTAGTTATATCCAGACCATCGATGTATTCCGGGGTCTGCACCATCCAATTGGGGTCTTCGCGCCATTTGATAGTGCCGCGCGCGATTCCTCTAATAATCGCCGCCATCTCCGGTATCTGCACGCGATTGACCCTCTGAAGCACGCGCCGCGTTCCATCAAGGCCATGTTCGACAATCTCTCCCACACCGCCTGTATTGAGCATATAGCACTCGATCTTGTCTCCGTGGGTTTTGAGGAGTTCATAGAACCAGTTACAGTCTTCCGATGCTTCGCCGATTACGAGCGGGCTGGCGCTGATCCCACGCCCAGGAGTCTGCTGATCGCTCCCTGAGGCATCTATCGACTCACTGAGCATAAACGCCACGGCGGCCTGCTCGGGTGTCAATTTGCTCGCGATAGGGATGACTGTATTGCTGCGGGTCATAAAAGTCATGATAAGCCTGTCGAGTTCACCGATAGGCGGCAGATTTATCGATTTACTGCAGTATGCGGAAATTGCATCGCGCTGGACCAGTCCATGGCCGTTCGCGGTAAGTGTCCTGTCTTCGAAGAAAACATTCCCAAGGTAGTCGACCATCACGTTTTCAAGGATCGCATCTGCCTGAACCGCCGCCCCGTAAAGCAATGGCTGTGTTTCGGGGTTCAGACCCTCGGTTTTTATATAAAATGCCTTTTCACTTCCCAAAGCCGACCCGTCGCGCCTCCAGAAGACTACATCGTCCTGGACGATCTCAATTCCCTCGCCCGGCGCGTTAAGGTCGTGATTATGGCAGGCGTGAGTGGTCTTTCCGGTTGCAGCGATGCCGAACATCATCATCCCGAGCTTTCGGATATTGCCGTCCTTGCCTTGCGCGCGAAGAATTTTTGTCCCGGCGTGCAGCCCGAGCATATCGCGTTCTTTAGCCAGCCACATAGCCATTCTCAGGAAGGCATTCTTGGCCTCGCCATAATAGTCGGAACCGAGCACATATGTGACCCCGATCTCAGGGAAGACCAAAACCTGCCGGTCTTTTTCCTGCCACTCCGGGATGAATACGACGGTCAGATCTTCGTCGTCACCGGTCGGCGGAAAGAGCCCTTCCAGCACCATATGGGCCACTCTGATGCTTTCCCTGCGGTATTTGGAGACATAAAACGAACACTGCGGGGTAAAGTCGCTGTCCTTGCCAAGCGAACTTCTAATCTTAACCAACGGAGCCTTTTTGAGATACTGATGAACGGACTTGATAGTCTGAACCGCGGCCTTTTTAATGTCGCGTTTCTTCTGAGTATAGACCCCGGCCTCAACCCGATCGCTGCCGAGATATACGGTAAGGGCAGTGCTCAGAGTCTTAACGGATGAGACATAGTTACAGCTTCCAAATACGGTTCGCCTGCAGAATTTTTCCGCACGAGCCTTAACCTCTTCCGGCGACAGCCTCTCAACATTCGGCTGCCCGCCAAGCTCTCTTGTAACCCGTTTTATCTCATCCAGAATCGTTCTATCCAATCACAAACCCCAATTCTTTTATGTGTAATCCTACTTCCGGCACTGGTAAAATCCGCGGAATCCGGTCTTGCCATATTTCTTGTTGAGTATAGTAAAGCCTGCTCGCTCGATCATTCCTTCCATAATCCAGTCACAGGTAGGAAATTCATCTCGCATCAGGACGGCCATGATGTTACGTCCGCTTGCATCGTGATTGTCCTTGTTTCTATCGATCAGATCGTTCAGCATTTCACTATAACGGTCGATTTCAAACGACAGCACATGATCCTCAAGATGCAGCTTTCCACCGGTTTTAAGCATGGCGCACATACGGTTTAAAGCAATTTGTTTCCAAAAATCAGGCAGATGGTGGAGCGCGCCTGAGCAGACTATTGCATCCACGAGAGGCCCTTCATGCTCATATGTCAGAAACCCCGCCACATGGTATTCTATATTCGACAGTCCTTTTTCCTGCGCGAGTTTCTTTGCAAGATCGATAACCGCCGGTGAGATATCGACTGCAATTACTCTTCCAGCTTGTTCGGCTGCAGCCATCGCAAATGAACCGAATCCCGCGCCCATATCTATTACGGCTTTCGTCTTATCGAGCTGAAGAAAGTCCAGTATAAAAGCATTGACGGCATCTCTATCCTGATTGCGACTCCTTAGTTCGTACGCGGCGGCTTCAGCCGTCTGGTTGTAATCCGTTCCAGCCGTTTTGCTTTCATCATACATCCATTCAGGAATGTTTTCCACCGCCATCGCCTTATCCCCAACTCAAAATCAAATAGTAAATTACAAATACAATATACTAAATGCGGTTTACCAGCCACCGCCTCCACCGCCTCCGCCGCCTCCGCCGGAAAAGCCGCCCGAGAAACCGCTACCACCGCTGAAAAAGTCTGAGCCTCCAGAACTGCCTGAACTCCCATAGTTCCCGCTGCTGGTTGTGCGTGGCTGAGTGGACATTATGCCGTTCCAGTCATTAGTCGCCACTGATAGATCATGAGCGAGTATTGTCGGATGGAACGTACCATCATAGCCATCATACCATTTAGGCGGTTCTGTCTGTAGTCCATTAAATGCTTGTGCCCACTTGTCTGCAACGCCGAGAGCCATTGCATAAGGCAGATATTTCTCAAAATAACCCTGCCTTTCCTGCGATTCGATTTCTGCTCGCTCAGCGCGTGAAATGTATTCCTCAAAACCTTTCACTGCCAAAAGCGCGTCTTTACCCTTTTTAGTCTTTCGAGGCATGGCGCGTGAGGTTATCGCCAGAACGATTCCGCATAATCCTGCGGCAAATGCCCAACCAACAGGTATATTTACCGCTGCTGGTATCTCATTTGAAATCGCAAGAATAATTCCTCCAAAAATTCCGGCAAATGCAAGCATCACACCAGCAATCTGATATCCCTGACGGACTTCGTCCGGCCTGCGGTTAAAATACCTTCGGTCGATCATTGAATTATAAAGACTATCTCGAAGCATAGGCAGATAACCATAAAACCTGCCGGAAAGCTGCGAGACAATGCAGAAACCAAGGCCGTTGAATAGAGCCTGGATCAACAGCCGATCAAAGCTGCTCAACGCAGGGTTCTTTCTTGTCTCGGTGTAAGACGAGGTTAATCTGAGAGTATATTCAGTCTTGGTGGATATAAACCCTTTTACTTTCTCCGACTCGATCTTGATTATTCCTCGAACCGCCAGGTCGATAATTGATGCCGATATATCTCGCATATCTACCTTTTCATCTATTAGTGTGCCTATTTCGGCAGGGCTCATATTCTCTGGTGGATCATACGACACGACTTCACTCTTACCCGTGTCAGGATCACGTCCTGCCCTGAGCCACACAAGCCATAATCCCAGTATAAAAAATGGGGGCAGGAAGAAATATCCATTGTCGAAAATGAACCAATTCATCTCCTGCGAAATCTTCGGCTGGGTCACGGCACCTTTCGGCCATCCCACGACTATTGTCATGAATTCGCCCGGATTTAACTCTCGGTTCATCCAAAATCTGGCTGTGTGGTTGTTTGGTGTGTCACTCAGTGCATCGGATGTTGTAGAGCCATAAGCGCCGGTATATGAGACTGTGCGTATTTCTCCGGTTTTGACATCTTTCGGCAAAGTTACAATGCATGTAGCATGCTGAATAGGAACCTCCCACTCATGGCCTACCGCATTCCAGTAAAGCTCATCATAGTCATTAAAGAAGTGAATTGCCCGCCAAAGCTTGTATTTAATGACATAGGTTGTTATGCCATCTTGGAGCACGTCGGCATCGCCGATTCTAATGCTCATTGTTCCATTCTTGACACTCTGCACATAAGTCTGAGGATTCCCAGCCTTATCAGATATGCTGATCAATTCATGCCTTATCTGATATTTGTTGCCGTATCTATCAGTGCCGGAGAGTGGAATATCGCGATAGATCCCGTGATGTGGGTCCCCCGTGAAATCTGCCGTAATCGATTCGGTGACGATCACGCTGCTATCCTTTTGCACATCCATCCGTGTGTCATACTCAGTGATTGGAAAAGCGATTACGGGGGAAGCGGCTAAAAACAAAATCAGGATTGAAATCCGTGTAGGTAGTCTCATTTCTCCTCCAATCGTAACTGCGGCGCTTCGCGCTCTTCGTCCGCGGCCCCGAAATATTCCAATCGACCGAACCCAAACCAGCCTCCTATGATATTCGAGGGGAAGATTTCGCATTTTGTGTTCATGTCGCGGACTACTGCGTTATAGTATCTGCGCGCATACTGGATATGATCTTCAATATCTGTAAGCTGATTCTGCAAATCACGGAAATTGGAGTCTGCTTTAAGCTCAGGATAACTTTCGGCCACGGCGAATATAGTCTTGATTGCTCCGGCAAGCTCATTTTCCGCGCCTTCGATCTCTTTAGCGCTGCCGAGTCCCATTGCCCTGGTTCTCAGGTTTGCTACGTCTGTGAACACGCTCTTTTCGTGTTCGGCATAGCCTTGAACCACAGCCACCAGGTTCGGCACCAGATCATGCCTGCGCTTGAGCTGAACATCGATATCAGCCCATGCGTTTCTTGCTCTGTTTCGCAGCGATGCAAAGGCATTATATGTAAAAATGACATATGCAACCGCCGCTAAAACTACCGCAATGATTATATACATACCGCCTCCCGACCCATAGAGGATTAGCCGTCATGCAGCATCTTTTTGAGTTTTTCTCTTGATTGTTCGATTGTTGAGCCTTCCTTGATTCTGGTTATCCCATAGCTTGCACACTCGTCAATAAACTCGTCGATAAGCTTTTCGTATTCCGCCTCTTTGCCATCTGTTTCTTTTCTAAGAATCGGCTGCATCAACTTCACGTATTTAATCGGCAGGTATGCCTGTTTGACTCTGTATAGGATTTCCGGCGAATTTGCAACAGCTATTGCCTTGGCAAACAGTTTATCCGATTCGGCAATTATATCCGGCGAGAAACATGGATTGAGCGGACTATCGCAAATCTGCATATGTATGTTTTCGTCCGCGACCTTGTTTTCCAGAAGCTGGATATACTCATATATATATTTGCCTGAGCTGCCGTAGTAATCGTCACAGAACTCCTTCATGACTGCCTCGCCGTCCACATCAGGGTTCCACGAGATTTTGGAAAGCAGATAGGAGCGCAGTTCGCCGAATTCGCTGCACCCGCAGTTGTAAGCGCCCTGCCAGAAGATTCCCTTGACACTGTTCTTTCTGTAGAGTTTTGCGCTGTCCATAAGCTCGCGATAGTCAGGAAACGGCATCTGATAGTGTGCGAAATCAGTGTTGTAGTGCCAGATATAGAGTTTGTCGGTAAGTTTCGACCAGCCTTTCAAATCTTCAAGGAATGCTATATTTGCCTTGAAATTGCACTGTTCATATGGATGAGTTTCACAGCATTCTATTGGGCAAAGCCGTACAATAACATTTTTGCGAGGTTTGGTGATTTTCGGAGGATGTACCGTCCATCCGTATGCCAACGTGTCGATAAGCTTGTCAGGATAATACTTTTCAGTTTCTTCCGCGATTGCATTTACAAACCGCAGCATAAGACCGGCCGGGCTGCCCTCTTCCTTAATGACTGCCTGGCAGTTAGGGCACTGGCAATAGCTCATATTGTCATTCTGTGAGACCGAATAAATTTTTGCCTCAGGATGATCTCGCATCCATTCGAGCACTGTCTTCTTTGCTATCTCCAATACATCTGGATTGGTCAGACAAAGCTGGGTAGGATGTTTCTGGCGTTCGCCGTTTATCAGTGAGTAGTATTCGGGATGACTGTCCCAATATGTGTCGCGTGGAATGAGACTGTAAAATGAGTGAACAAACGGAAAGTATGTAATACCGCCGCCGTATTTAGCTTCAGGGTATTTGGCAGGACACCTGAGGCGTGCAGAGAGTATTGGATGCTCTGCTTCACAAATGCCGATACGTCGATACTCAAAAGCAGGTTTTTGGGTTGTGTCTATATCTCCCAGAGTAATATCCGACCTTTTCGGAACTTTGTTCACAGTATCGCTGAGGAACTTGCACCCAAGCATTTCGAGGAATTCATATACGCCGTACATTGTGCCGCGCTGCCTGCCGCCTGCGATAACAATACGGCTGCCTACGGTCTTGATAGTGAAACCTTCGTCTCCGAGGTCTTTGAAGTCGATGTTGACACCAAGCGACCTGAGCGCCTGCGAGTCACCGATAAGAATGGCCTTTTCGGGCACATCCGCTCCGTCCTGCGCATAGGGCAGCATAACTCCCGACATCTCTTGCATGAATGATTTAAGTTCGCTGGCAGCCCAATGCTCCGAGAGTGACGCATTTTTAGCGATCACAACCGAGTAATCGGTTTTGCCTCCCTTTACCAGTTCCACAGCCGCTGATGCAGGCACAGCGGCGATCAGAGCCAGAGCTAAAACAATTGCATACATCCGCATTTCTTCTCCTAAACAACTTTATGAGTTATCAGATTCAGCAATCAGTAACGGATTGCAAATGATTATTACAAGCTGAGCATGCTGAGCTACGTCGAAGCACGCGGGTAATTAATAGCTTTACAGAAAAATACCGCTTGCTATTAACCGATTACAGTTCAGCTATTATACTACGATTGTAATGCAGAGCCTAATTTTGCATTGCAAGCTCTGCTTCTGCTACAATCTCTGTCATGGAACTCATATGCTAATGAACCATCGCGCGTTACCAGGGGGGTATCATGAAGTTGCTATCATTATTTTTTATTATTATGGCGGCTATGTTGTGTGTTTGCGTTTGTGCTGATGATTCGAACTATACTGGCAAGATGATCTGGATTCCCGAAGGCTCTTTTCTGATGGGCAACACCGGCAGCGAACAGTATACGTTTGCCGACGAGCTTCATCAGCGCTCCATCAATCTCTCAGGTTATTTTGTAGGCAAATATGAGGTAACGCGCGGCGATTATCGCAAGTTCATTGAGGCGGGCGGAT
>DJHI01000088.1:199-7456 GCA_002431715.1 Armatimonadetes bacterium UBA5829 | reverse complement strand
AGCTCCGAACTCGCCCACATATCCCGACTCGAGGATCCCCATTACGGCATCCAGCAGCACACTCTTGAAAGTGCGGTTGGTGCGTTCCAGTTCACGAGGCGATTGCTGGGCAATTATCGGAAAGACGGGATATTTGCTGTCGACTTCCAGATGAGCGGCGGTAACCATGCCGAGCCTGTCTCCTGTTCCGAACGATGCAGCTTGATTGCACGTGCGAGGAGCAATCGGCAAGACGCGCTTGAGTTGGACATAATTATCCCATGTCAGCGGGTATAGGCTGACCGATTCCCCTGTCGGCAGTATTAGATTATGAGGCCCCGGGTCGGGAAGTTTGATATTGCTCTGAGACTGACAGATGGCTATATACTTTTTGCCGTTTTGAAGCGCCACACTCAGAAGTGACCTGTGGTTCAGCTCACGCACGGATTTTTCACAAGGCGTATAACCGGCTTCACTGAGCTTTGTAAAAAGTATACTGCGCATCTATCAGTCCTCCTGGTGTTCGACCATACTCATTTTCCTGTTTTTGAAAATGATCTGTTTTGTATATCCCATGCTTTCCAATAATGCCCGACCGCGCTTGAAGTCACGTGAAATATCAGCGATTCGATGAGTATCAGCCGTAATAATAATCGGTATTCCACGCTTGATGCAACCTTTGACAATCATCGCCGACGGGTATGCCTCTCGAATCGGTTTATACCAACCGGATGTATTCAGCTCTACGGCGATTCCTGCTTCGGCTATCGCATCGAGAGCCGCTATAATGTCTTCAGATACATCAATAGTAGGCTGTGCCCCGAATTTCTTATACAGGTCCATATGACCCACTATATCGAACAATCCCGACTTCGCCAGTTGAAGCATCCTGTTCCAGTAATCGCGAATGACATCGTTTCTTTCAGGCTGAGTCAGGTTATCCCAATTCTTCTTGTGTTCATCGATCGGGAAACCATTGATAAAGTGTATGGAGCCGATGACATAGTCAAAAGCATATTGGCTGAGAGTTTCTCGGAGTTGATCTGCGGTTTCGGAAAAAAAGTCTGCTTCAAGCCCATATCTCACATTTATTTTTCCTGTAAATGCGTCTTGAGCTTCTTTTATGGCGTTAAAGTAATCGGGCAGTCCGTCGAGCCGCATACTCCAACTGACATTTCTGCCATCGGGTGGCATTACATAGTGATCCGATATGCCGATCTCACCGATTCGTGCATTTACGGCAGCCTTGACCATCTCACTGACGGTATTGTCGCCGTCAGAGAAGGTCGTATGCGTGTGATATGAGGTAATCATAAGCCCGGCTTCTACGCGTACATGAAATGGCGCACCTGGAGGGACTCGAACCCCCGACCCTCTGATCCGAAGTCAGATGCTCTAATCCACTGAGCTACAGGTGCGCGACCAATAGATTTTATCAGTTTTTAGTTCCATGGTCAATATTTCAGGCAGACAAACGACGAATGGCGAACTGGATATCATCCGGTTCGCCATTTCGCCTGCAGTTATACTCGTTTAAGAGCAAGAGAGTTCAAAGGCTTAGGACTGGCCTTTCTTCTTTCGTCCTCCGCCGTGACTGGCCTCGCCGCCTTTTCGGCCGGCGACGCGCGCCTCATCGCTAGTCCACTCATGAGCCGTACCTTTCTGATGAGCGGCACGACCTCCTTTGCGAGCGATCTCTCTCTGCTTTTCGGGGTCCATGGAGGCAAACCCCCTAAGCCGAGTGGACATTCGGACACCTCCCTCCATCCCTGGTCTGCAAAATATAGCAGAGCTAATCACCTTATAGCTTTTACCCCAGCTAGTCATTACCTAAACTGAGCATGATTTGTTTTTATGTTCATGAGTAATCCAATAACTGTCGCAAATTGCTGTGCCTTGACTTATTTGCAGTTGGAATATTTTTGTGCTGGTTCGTTTTATTCGGGTGGCTGGTCTAGTATAATAGACTCAAAATAGGGAATGAACCCTTTGAAAGGAGAGATTCCGATATGAAAGCAATTTCCATATTATGCGTGGTTCTAGTATTTATTGTCTGCATGTCTGTTTTTGCCGCAGATACTCCTCCGCTGCCTGCTCCAAAAGAGCTTCCCGGCGGCGGTTCTCATGCACTGGTTATTGGTCCGGCGGATGCAATCGGCTCTCCGAGACACGTTAACGGCGAGTTAGCGATACTGGCAAATGTGCCGCGAACAATTGTCGCCTCCGAAGTTGAAATATTTATCGATGAAGTTTCCGTAGGCACATCCGGCAAAAAGCCTTATAAAGTAGAGTATGATTCTTCCAAGCTTGCTAACGGCGTTCATGTGTTGAAGGCCGTCGCTAAAGACGATTCCGGCACGCAGCTATGGTCGGCATCCGCAAAGATAGATGTAAGCAGTGGGAATGCAGGTAATGCTCCCGGTCCGTCGGAAATGAATCCTCCAGCGGCACCTATAATGGAACCAGGTAATGCTGTGGCAGCGCCATCACAGCCGCTTGCTCTGAAATCTATTTATAAAAGCGAGAAGTATGGTTTTACTATAAAGTATCCTGAAGGCTGGATGGTAAGAGATGAGACGGCTTCCATGAAATCACGAGACAAGGACGAATTTTGGTTTGTTATAGGCGAGCCGCCGATAGTCGTAAATCTCCATTGCAAGCAACTCAGCCTTGAGACCACCGCTGAGGTATTCGCAAAATACAATCCATATGTGCTCAACTGGGAGAGAAGGGCGATTGCGGATAGTCCCGCTTTCGTTACTACGGATGGAAAGCCGGAGCTTAAGCGCGTAGTGCATCGCATAATTTTCATCAAGGATGGATCTGCGTGGATGGCAAACTGCATCGATACCACCGGCGAAAAATCTGAAAGCACTGCAAGACTGCTCGAGACTATGTTGGACAGCATCAAGCTTACCAAGCCTGTAATACAAATTTTGCCTGTCAAATAGCTATAAAAATGCAACAAACATAGTAATGAGCATTAAGTGAGCATGCTGAGCCTGTCGAAGCNNGCGGGTAAGATTAGTCGAGGTGAAAGCCGTAAAGAAGCGGAGTGTGACCATGTCGTTAAAATATGCTGCATTCACAGTTATGATGCCTGAGTTCGAACTTCAGGAGGCTGCAAAGGTTCTAAATGAACTGGGATACGAAGGGGTGGAGTGGCGAGTCCACAGTATTCCTTCAGGTGAAAACGGCGGAGCTATCGGCCGGGCTAATAAGGCGACAATCGATATGGAGACTATCGATAAAAAAGCCAAAGATATGCTGGCAATTTCTGAAGACAGCGGCCTTGAAATTCTGGGACTGGGCACTTATTTGAGCTATAAGTTCGTAGATGATATTAAGCGATGCATGGAAGCGGCAAAGATAATGGATTGTCCATCCATTCGCGTCTCCACACCCTCGTATGATGGGTCAGTCAACTATAATGACCTCTTTGAAGAGGCTGTTGAGGGTTTCGGTAAGGTTGAGGAACTGGCAAGTCAATATGGTGTCAGGGCGAATATCGAGATCCATAACGGCAATATGTGCTCCAGCGCTTCTTTGGCTTACAGATTTGTATCTCATTTCGATCCCGACCACATCGGAGTGATCTTCGATCCGGGAAATATGGTCTATGAAGGTTATGAGAACTGGCAGTTGGGCTTGGAGCTTTTAGGCCCATATCTCTCTCATCTGCATGTTAAAAATGCGGTATGGGTCGAGGTCGGCGGTCATGGTACACCCAAGCGTTGGAAGACCATTCCGGCCTCCATGAGAGAGGGACTTGTTCCCTGGAAATATGTGATCTCGGTGCTTGATAAAGTTGGCTACAAAGGCTGGATGTCTCTCGAAGATTTCAGCTCCGGCGATGCCAAATCCAAACTTGCGGATGATATCAATTATCTTAAATCAATCGAGAGTGAACTAAATATTTAACTGGTGCGAATAGTGCGGGAGTGCTTAAGAAAAATCAAATCCATAACAAGATGTGATGTGCCGAGTATACCGCACATACACATAGTTGCAATCTGCCTGCTTGCGATTACTTTCCTTTTAGGAATTGCGGCCCCTTGCTCTGAAAAGCACTCGTCAAAGAAAGTATTCCAGCCCGAAGCCGAGTCTACCCTGGAAAATGCCATTAAGGGCGTGTCTCCCATCGGAAAAGGTCCCTGGGATGTCGAGAAAAAAGAGAATTGGCATCCGCCTCATTGCCTGAAAGTGTGGACTACCAGATACAAAAACTGTATCTATCGGGTAACGCAACTGCCCAGGTGCGAGCACGTAGAGACGATTATCACCTACAACGAACACGGCGAAACTATTGCTCAGGCCAAGAAACGATACGGCGGTATCGCGGCGTTGTCGGGAAGTTTTCACCATCCAAAGTCATATTCACTGGCTGATTTCGTGCAAAAAGACGGAGAGATTCTGTCCTCCGCTACTACAGGCCGCTGCTTCATATGTATCAACCAGGACGGCATGCTGGATATCTCACGCAATTACTGCTCTATAAAGGGCCAATCCGGCGTCAGCGCGATTGCCTTGGGTCAAAGCCTTATCCCTCTTCGCCGCGATGGTTTTTCACTTGCTTTTATGAATAAAAAGACCGACCGTATGGCAATAGGCATCAACGATTATTTCATCTTTATCGTTCAGGGCAAATCCAGTATCTGGCGATTGGCCGATTTTATGTCGAAGCGTCTGCCCTGCAAAACCGCCATCAACTCAGATGGCGGACATGTAGTCCGAGGCAAAGCGCCCGTTCACATCGTCTTCCGCTGGATAAACCTCCCTAATACCTAACACCCATAACCCAAAGTGCTTGACAGTCGTGATAGACTAGTAATTGTTCAGGAGAAGCTTTATTCGAATGCCTTACTATCGGCGAAATTTATACGTACTGTCATTTACGATCTTTCTTGCTGCCGCCAGTTGGAATCTGATCATCCCCTTTTTGCCCTTGTTCCTAAAGCAAATGCATGTAAAGGGTAATCTTCTCGCGTGGATCGGAATAGTATTTGCCGCGCAGTCGGTGGCAGCGATTATTACGCAGCCATTCTGGGGTAAGCTCGGCGATAATTATGGCCGAAAGGCTATGGTAATAAGAGCTGGGTTCTGCCTTTCAGCCGTATATTGGGGAATGAGCATGAGCCATGCCCCCTGGCAGCTTGCATTATGTCGCTTTCTTAACGGCGCACTCACCGGGTTCATCCCGGGCTCCATTACTCTAATTGCAACCAATACTCCTGAAGAAATCGCACCAAGGTCGGTAGCGACTGCTCAGGCAGCGTCTGCGGCAGGACTGATCATCGGCCCAGCTATAGGCGGACTGCTCGCTGCCGCCGTCGGATACCGTGGCGCGATGGTTGTGTCGGGATCGGTCGACTTTATCGCAACTCTCCTCGTATGGTGGCTGGTTCAGGAGCCTAACAAACCCGTTCCCACGGAGAAGACAAGCCTTCTGCAGGATTTTGGAATAGCGCTGCGCTCGCCGGTTCAGTTATCGGTTTTGTTTGCTGTCTTCTTTGCCTGGATTTACAGCAATGCGATAAATCCGTATCTGCCTCTTCATCTAGGAGATTTGGGAGCGGCCAGATGGCTGGTTGGAATTATATTCATACTCCCGGCTGCGGCATTTCTCATAAGTGCTCATTATTGGACCAGACTCGGCGAGAGAATCGGCTTCGAGCGTATAATTCAGATCGGATTTATAAGCTCGGGAGTTGCTGTAGCTCTTCTGGCAGCAGCGCCCAGCATATGGGCTTTCGCCATTATCTACTTTCTGAGCGGACTTGGAATCGCTGCCGTGCAACCGGGAACGGCGGCCATAACCTGCACGCTGGTCGATGAGAGTTTCAGAGGCAGAGCTTATGGAATCCAGCAATCGGCAGGAACTCTCGGAGCTTTGATGGCTCCACTTGCCGCCGGGAGGGTCGGCAGTGCATACGGCCTTCGCTCGATATTTTTGGCAATAGGAGCTGTATTACTTGTCGGCGGTTTTTTGTTCAATGCTCTTGCGGCACGCTGGCGATCAATGCGCAAACCCGGCTGCTGTAAGTAGAGCGATTCCTAGCGTTCCGCGTTTATTTGTTTTCTTTAACGAGGCCGCCATATCTTTGGTTGTCTGGTTCATCTCATGGCTGATCTGATTCATCTCCTGAAGCGAGGCCGTAAACTTAGGTATATCCTCTTTAATCGGTTCCAGAGCCGAAAGCGCGGTTGTGATTTGGTCATTTGTCGAATCAAAACTCTGTTTTATCTCAGGTAATAGACTGAACTGGGAGTTCATTTCTTTCATCAGCGCCCTCATATCATCCAGACTAATGCCTATGTTGTTTATACCTGATGTTACATCTCCTACACTTGCCGCCGTCTTGCCGAGTGTAGAATTAGTGCTTATGAGGATGTCCTGCATCACACCTATAGCCGGGAGGCTTGCGGCCATTTTATCTACGGATGTACGCATGTTACCCATATCGTTCTGCATTCCAGCAAGGCCCTTTGATACGTCAGTAAGGCCGCTTGCCGCTCCTGACATACGCTCGCTTGTTGCCAGTAATCTGGTATTGGTTATCTGCAATTCATGATTTATCGCTCTCGATTCGGTAAGCGCTTCGCTGCCGTTTTTTGCCATTACAGGCATATAACGCATATATTTCTCCATTCGCTTGAGTCCTTGATTTGTTTCATTGATGGAGGAAATTTTACCTGACAGCCGGCTTATATCCGTTGCTATTGTGCTAACTTTGTCCAACTTAGCATTAAGATTCTTGAACTCCATTACGAGAGCGTTCAATAAGAAAAGACCATAAAGAAGAGTGATCATCACAGCAAGCAGAGTCAAGCTTCGTAGAATAGAGTTCTTGGGTTGGGCTGTCTGCCTGTTTGAGTTTTCTGTGTGGGGAACACGCGCGCATTTTTCCTGACTCGCAGTATCCATAGTTATCCGGTTCCTTCCAAAGGTAATATCCAACGAGTTACTATGTACCCTGCGAGTATCTCTTTGAAAACTGATGATGAGTTAACTTTACCTTTGACCTTTGCCCTACGGGAATGATAGACTTTATCGACAATATTCATGGAGGAATAAGTGAGAAGGCACCGGTCAACCGGCGGCAGTCGGCTTTTATTATTATTTTTACTTTCGATCTGCGGCGGAGTATTGATTCTTCATGCATTCGGTTTATTTGCCAAACAAACCCGTCTGATCGATACATTAAGTGTCGAATACGTTATATGCGATTTATCCGGCGGCAAATATAAGGCAAAGCCTGAGGTTGCTGCAGGGTCTGA
>DJHI01000088.1:0-175 GCA_002431715.1 Armatimonadetes bacterium UBA5829 | reverse complement strand
GAGCCTCTCAAATCGATGATAAAAAGACTTAAGCCATATGCGGCGATATGTGGGACATATTACGATGAAAACAACCGGCCTTTGGGAGATATAGTAGCTGAAGGCAGGGTTAAGTTAAGAGGATGCCAAAGACAGGGGATAGGTTTTACCTCATCAGGTAAGATCAGGTTTTTAG
>DJHI01000322.1 GCA_002431715.1 Armatimonadetes bacterium UBA5829 | reverse complement strand
GGCTTGCTGCGTAACGCTGGGTCAGGTAACAACCAGTGTGATGGCGGCTTTCTCGTTTGCAAGACTGCGGTTCCCGGGCAGAGACAAGCTCTTCCTGGGCTACCTAGCTACTATGATGATTCCAGGGTCAGTTACTTTAATTCCTCTATTCGTTATTTTCAAACACCTGGGTCTTATCAATACGTATGCGTCTCTAATCATCCCCGGTATATTTAGCGCAAGCGGAACGTTTATGCTGCGGCAGTTCTTCATGACGCTGCCGGGTGAACTGGAGGATGCGGCTAAAATCGACGGCTGCGGGTATATCGGTATCCTGAAGAATGTAGTTCTCCCGCTTTCAAAACCTGCAATTGCAACAATAACTACCTTTACTTTCATGGGCTCCTGGGGTAACTTTATGTGGCCTTTGGTTGTCACGATCTCCGAACAGCTTCGGACTCTGCCCATCGGCCTTCTGTATTTTGTCGGTATAAACCTGACAAACTACACGCAGTTGATGGCGGCATCCGTTATGGTTGTTATACCTGTTATTACGCTCTTTATTTTTAACCAAAGATTCTTTGTTGAGGGTATAAAGCTCTCCGGCCTTGGCGGTAGATAATAAAGAGACATACGCACTGATATATCCCTCCAGGTATCTTACCTGGAGGGATTTTTACTGCCGGCGCTTAAGAACCTTATGGCATTATATCAATCGTCGAAGTAAAACTATATAGAAGGTATAAGTAATGAATGACACAGTTGTTTTGTTCCAGGGAGACAGTGTAACCGACTGCTGCAGATCGCGCGAGAACACAGATGATCTCGGCCCTGGCTATCCAATGATGATCGCATCCGCTTTCAGCTCAAAATATCCCGAGGAGCGGGTTAAGTTTATAAACAGAGGTATCAGCGGCAACAGGACAAGGGATCTCGTTACTCGCTGGCAGAAGGATTGCCTGGATATCAAACCGGATTTGGTTTCTATTCTTATAGGCATAAATGATACATGGCGCAGGTTCGATTCAAATGATCCGACATCTGTTGAATCATTTGAGGCTAACTATCGGGACATCCTTTCCAGGACACGTGAAAACACTGATGCCTTGATCGTTCTTATGGAGCCCTTCGTGCTTCAGTATCCAGAGGACCGGCTGGCTTGGCGCGAAGACCTGGACCCAAAAATTCAGGTGGTGCGCAAACTGGCTCTTGAATTCGAGACAGCTCTCATACCGCTGGACGGGATATTCGCACAGGCATGCTGCCGTCGTGAGCCGCAGTTCTGGGCAGCCGATGGAGTTCATCCGACACAGTTCGGCCATGCCTTGATCGCCCGAACATGGCTTGATACGGTTGAAGAATTAGGATTGCTATAATCTCAGTAAACTAATAGGGGGCTATCATGAAAAGCCTTTTGGAAAGAATTGCTTCAGGTGAGGTTCTAATCTCAGATGGTGCTATGGGCACTTTTCTGCAGGCAAAGGGACTGCAGCCGGGCGAGTCGCCCGAGCTTTGGTGCATTACTCATCCAGATGCCATTAAGAGTATAGCCGAGGCATATATTGCTGCGGGCAGCGACATAATCGAAACCAACTCCTTCGGTGGTACGAGCTATAAGCAAAAAGAGTACGGACTCGAAGACAAAGTCGTTGAAATGAACAGAGCGGCAGCACGTATTGCAAAAGAAGCGATGGGTGACAAAGGCTATGTCGCGGCTTCCATTGGTTCGACAGGACAAATTCCCTATGATGAGGGTGGCGATGCAACCGACGAAGACCTCTATAATGCATTCAAAGAGCAGGTAACAGCTCTTGCCGAAGGTGGAGCTGATGCATTTTGCATCGAGACCATGATGTCGACAATCGAGGCCGCGCAAGCGGTCAAGGCTGCCAAAGACAATACCGGTCTGCCCGTGATATGCACGTTTACATTCGAGCCTGGAGCCAGGGGATATCGAACCATGATGGGTGCGACTCCCGCTGATGCTGCAAAGGCGGCGGTCGAGGCTGGTGCGGATATCGTGGGCGCCAATTGCGGCAACGGCATCGAGAACATGATAGAGATAACAAGGCAGATTAGAGAAGCCCTTCCAGAAGTCCCCATAATGATTCAGGCAAATGCCGGTAAACCGGTCCTTGAAAACGGCAAGACGTTGTTCAAAGACACGCCTGAAGATATGGCTAAGCGTGTTCCAGAGCTAATCGCAGCCGGAGCCAATATTATCGGCGGCTGTTGTGGGACTACCCCGGATCATATCCGCGCGATAGTTAAAGCAGCAAAATAAGTTACATATTACTATTGACAGGCAGCGCCTTTGCTGCCTGTCAACCATTACCTCTTGCATCACATAATCTTCACTCAATGAACGCTCGCTTGGGCATTAAAAGCCTCTGGTTCCTAGCAACCCGCCTTAATATTAGCAATATAATCGACATCTTTACGACAGCACGGTCTATATTAAATACTATTGGCGTCTACTTGTTTACAGCCAATCAGCCGTGGGTATATGCCTCCTAGACAGTATTGACTGGCCGGTTGCCGCAGGCATCCCAACTCCAGCGACACCGGAATGTTCACAACCACATTCTATGGAAGGGAGAGATCAAGTTGCGATACTCACGACACCTTGACAAGATTGTTCTCTGTTGTGCCCTGCTGTTTCTCTGTGTAGGTGCATATGCCGTACCCGGTATATGCCTGTTTCGAACACCTGCGCCTCCAAACGGAGTTTTAAACGATGGCGCACATACGATTACTTTTAACTGGACAATCGAATATCTAACCACCTGCTCTTCGCCCTACACTTTCGAAATTCTCGACCCGAGTGAGACGCCGATTGTTACGCAAAACTTTACCTGTGCGGCTTCTCCAATCGCAAACTCATTCGAATGGAATCCGGACGGCCAGCCCTGCGGTTGTTACTATGGGCGTCTGCGATTCTATTCAGACTGGTGTACAGGATCGAGCCGGAAAATCGAAGATGAAGCCAGGGTGGGCTTTCTTGTCCAACCCGCAGCACGTTTCAAAATATGCAAATTCCACGACCTCAATGGAAATGGAGTTGAAGACCCGGGTGAACCCAGATTGGCGGGCTGGCAGTATACGGTCGAGAGACCGCTTGGTAATGTTATTGCGATGGCAACCACGCTCGAAGACGGTTGCACCGATTATATCGAAGTTCCCGTCGACTGCAATGGAACAACACAGTTTTATATCAGAGAGGTCGTGCAGGACGGCTGGGTAAAGACGGCTCCCAATGGCGCCACTAACCCGATAACCGTGAATATATCTCCAGGCACAAATCCCGATATCGTCTTTGGAAACTGGCAGCCGGTATATATTACGGGTTATAAACTGTTGGATGCCGCTCCATGGCCATGGACCGATCCACAGTATGTCGGGCCTGATGGCCAGACGAATCCTCCCGAATATGAGCCCGTACCGGATTGCGGAGCCCAGCCTTCTCCTCCGGGAGCATGCGTCAGCCCATTCCAGCCTGATCAGCAGGGGATAGCCGGGGTAACGGTCACCCTCTATGAATCCGACGGGGTAACGCTTGTCACATCCGATGCGCCCGGATTTGTCAATCCGACCGTGACCGCTGCCGATGGTTCATACTCATTCGGTCCATTCCAGTTCGAGCAGGACCTTGTAATCAAGGTAGATGACCCTGCTCCCAGCCCATCGGGCTGCGATACATTCCCTGAAGATGGAGAGCTTACACCATGGCCCGGTGCCTACTATGGCACAGTCGCCACATCAGTTTGGCCATGTCCGAACATCACGTTCGCCACACCGCACGAACTCGACATAACCATACCTCCGCCTGTTACCGGCGACCAGGTATATGGGTGCAATTACTTCTGGAACAATCAGCCTTCTCGGCTGTGGGGTCTTTTCTGCCCGACGACATCTCAATTTGTTTCGGCTTCGGTCGAAATAGGAAAGGATGAGTATCCATATCCTACGCCTTCAGTCAATGCGACCGAACTGCCGAGTGGATACTTCTTCTATCAGGTTCCCGAGATAAATGTGGAGCCTCAAGGCTTGCGCCCGGGTGTATACACACTTACCCCGCCCGCGCTGCCTGATCCGACTACTCAATCCTGGCAGGTTACCACTTACTGCAGCGAAAACTGCAGCAGTGGAAGCAGTTTTGTCATCGCATCCGGTGAATCGGTGGAAGTGACGCTGCCTCCGGGCTGCGATGTAAGAGTCGATTTCTGCGTCCGTGAGGAAGAGAAGAACCGACGCTGTTACCTGCCGGTCACTTTCACTCAGGATGGCTGGCACAATTTCTGCGATCCATACAGCACGGTCATTCCAGGTGGTATGATTTACAATCGATTCGGCAAAGCCTTTGCAACATTCAGCTACTATGGCCAATTATTGACCAATAAAATGGTCGTAGGTAAAGGCTACACGATCACATATAACAGCACCACCAGCAGTCTGACCAGACTCTGCGCATTCCTGCCTCAGACCGGTGCGTGCGGCAGACTGGATCATAGTTATGACAGCCCGTCCACCACGACCAGTGCGGGTTCATTGGCTGGAGAGACTATAGCCTTGATGATGAACATAGCCTACAACGATCGCAGACTTATGCCGCGAACGCCGGGCTATGACCTGGAGAAATTCGTGATCACCAGCGGAATCTATAAAGGCCGAAGAGTTGGACAGGTCCTGAATGATGCCTACGTTGTATTGGGAGGAGCAGCTCCCTGCACGGTCGGCTTGACCAATTGCCAACAGCTAGTGGATGTCATTCAACAGATCAATGCAAACTACGAGTTCATCGACTATGATACATTCATAGATCGAGGTTACCTGATTCCTAACAGGACTCTGGGACAGCCGGATCCTGCGATAACTCCAACGGTGCCTTATGTGCCGTAGCGTTTTGTAGTAACTTGAGGGAG
>DJHI01000273.1:7290-10870 GCA_002431715.1 Armatimonadetes bacterium UBA5829 | reverse complement strand
CGGACTATTGACGTATCAGCTTAAGTACGAGGGTACAGTAAGCCTTGGTAATTATATGCATCCTAGTATATTATTGACCTGAGGCAATCTAAAGCTCTGGAAGTGGTGTGCTGATCCTGGAATTGCATTTACTAATTATAGTTATACACTTAATGGCTCATGTGGCTGGATGATTATAACTAGCTCCAGTTGGTCGCAGACCGACGATTGGACATTAATGTCTAATGCGGCCACGGATACAGATATTGCTTATGTTCTCGCGGCAGTAGATAATCTGTATATTCGTGCTGACATGAGTAAAGGTAATTCGACAGATGATGCAGTAAGCCTAGACAACGTTTGTCTATCCAATGTTGCAGTTGCAAACACGCCAGAGCCTTCTTCCTTGCTTTCACTTGCTGGCTGTTTCGGTGCATTTGGATTAATCTTTACCAAATTTAGGAAGCGATAAGCGATTCGTCTGTCTTCGTCGAATATACAAAAAGCCCGTCGATGAGGCGGGCTACTTTATTAAATATCTTTTCTATGCAATCTCGAAGCGACAAGTTATTGCTCACTATTGCCTTATGTCATCGCAGTCCGGGCAGATATCATGAAATGTTACTCCAACGGACTTATACTTTTCTTCTCGTTCAGCAAGCCATTCCTCTTTGAGCAAATCACCGAGCCATATATCGAACCACTCTCCATGCGCATAATGCTCTCTTCGTAAAATGCCGACATCTTTGAAGCCGACGTGCTTTAAGGCCTTTTTGCTAGGTTCATTACCCACCAGCACATACGCATACAATTTACTCAGGCCGCCTGGAACGATACAGGTAAATGCATAATCCACCGCAAGCATCTCAGCGACTGTAGCAATGCCCTTTCCCCACCACTGTTTGTCGCCGATTAGGATTCCAAGCTCAGCGTGGCTGTGGGCAAAATCAATGGAATCAATGCCCATAGAGCCTATCAGACTGCCGTTCGCATATATCCCCCAGGTAATAGAGTCCCGGCTTTCACCCGCACGTTTGGCCCAATCCCGCTCCTGGGTCACCGATGCGGGATATTGCATAAGCATGTAATACCTGACTCGGTTGTCGTTTATCCAGTCACTGAACTGCTTTACGGCCGTTTCTTCATCTTTGAGCAGGCCGAGCTCGATATTTACCGGGCCATCTCCACGATCATAGGTTGCTACAAGTTTTGGTCCAAACAAGGTTTTTCTCCAGATGTATAAGTAAGTGACATTTTAGCACATAGTGAGTTTCATTGACATCTGAAAGAGTGGGTGCTATATTTCAACTGAGCCCGGTGCAGTATGGGGGCTGCTTTTGCAGTTCTGGTAGTGGCCAGGCTTAATTATTAAATTGGAGGTGCATGTGACCGCTGGAACCATTGCAGAACTCGCCAGTGCTAAGAAAAAAACACGATCACTAGTAATACAGCATTGGATAATAGTGGTTTTTTCGGCCATTATGGCATTTATCTTTGCAGACGCTGAAGAAGGCAGTGTGATTCTTACAGAGGCTTATATTCTAGTTGCATTTTTTGCTGCAGTTACAGGCATTGGGTTAAGTTATCATCGCTATCAATGGGCATATAAAGCTTCATGCATTACCCCTTTTGTATCTCTCCTGGATTGGTTTCCTGCAGCAGTGATTATATCTAGCGTTGTTGGTTTGCTTTTGAATGGATTTGAAGGCAGCAGGGTAGATACACCTTTTCAAGTGTTTGTATATTATGTAGTGGCTTCCATTATTCTTTTTCCTTTCTGGTTTGTTTTGTTCAGATCCTATCGTCGAGCGAGATCAGATTCTGGGGTAGTCGAATTATTTCAGGACTCGACACATCCTTTCGAAATGTTCATTCCACGTGTCTCATCACGCCTAAAGGCTGTTTTTCTTTTTGTGCTGTTGACTATCTTTCTTGCTTATTTTCCTACAAGAGGAGGTGTCCGGCTAATTCATGAGCTTTCCAAAATAGGATGCACACCTGCAGTTGCGTTGATGTCATCTTTTGGAGTGACGAATCTTCGAACATACAATGGTCGCACGCCATTGCACTATGCTGCAGAAGGAGGACGCGTGTATACAGTCGACTTTCTTTTGCGACATCGGGCAGATATCAATGCGCGAGATAAAGAAAATAACACTGCTATTATTCTTGCGGCCCAGGGTATGCGCCCATTTGGTATAAATACCCATTGCATATCACCTGGCGCTAAACACAAAGAAACTGTTGAATTACTTGTGCGTAAAGGAGCAAATCTCGAATATATATCTAGTGACGGCTATCAGGCTGTAGACGCGGTTTTTTATGATCATTTTCTAGATCGAAAATTCATCCATCTAATGGTCGAACATGGAGTTCCATTGAATGCTCCAGCTGATTCTCCATCGCTTATAGCCTATGCGATTGGAACTAATGATAAAAATGAAGTTGAATATATGCTCGAACACGGAGCTAGATTAACCCCGGATCTGGCATTTCGTTACATGAGCGATGATATGCTTGCTTTCCTTGTAAGTAAAGGAATCAGCCTCCATGGGCGTAAATGGGGCGCATCTCTTCTCCAATATGCGCAAACAGAAAAGAGGATGCAATTTCTTTTAAAGTATCATTTTTCGAAAAAAGAAATAACAAATGCACTTTCTCCTTCTCGAAGAAAGCTTCAAAAATATCTTCTGGATGCCGGTGCAGATCCCAATGATCGAGATGGTGACGGCAGAACACCACTACATTGGATTTTTAGCTATACAGAAGTTGATGACCCTACTTATGCAGCTGATCTTATTGCACATGGCGCAGATCCAAATGTGTGCGACAAAAGTGGAGAAACACCGCTACACAAGGCAGCAAAAGAAGGGTTTCCCAATTGTGTAAGGTGTCTTTTGGAGCACGGCGCTGATCCAAATATAAAAAATAACAGAGGCAAAACTCCTCAAGACTTGGCTGATTTCAAGTTTTAAATTGCCGGATCTCTGCTACAAAAAAGCCCACCTCAATGGCGGGCTAATTCATAATTCAAAATTCGTAATTCTATTCTAAGTAGTCTCGTAATTTCTTGCTCCGGCTCGGGTGGCGGAGCTTTTTCAGCGCTTTAGCTTCGATCTGGCGGATGCGCTCGCGAGTGACCTTGAAATGTCTGCCGACCTCTTCAAGTGTGCGCGAATAGCCATCGTCCAGGCCGAAGCGCATCTTTAAAACGTCACGCTCGCGAGGGGTCAGTTTGTTAAGCGACTCCTCGATCTTCTCTCGCAGGATCATATTCGATGCCGCCTCAGCGGGCGATATCGCTTCCTGATCCTCTATGAAGTCAGCCAGATGGCTGTCCTCTTCCTCGCCTATAGGCGTTTCCAGTGACAGCGGTTCCGGCGCGATNNTAATGATTTCGCTGACCCTGTCGGTAGGAATGCCCATCTCACGAGCAATCTCATCAGATGTCGGCAATCTGCCGAGGTCCTGCTGCATCTGGCTGGATGTCTTCAGATATCTGTTTATCGTCTCGACCATGTGGACCGGTATTCGAATTGTACGGCCCTGATCGGCAATCGCACGCGTAATCGCCTGCCTGATCCACCAGGTCGCGTAAGTG
>DJHI01000273.1:6465-7276 GCA_002431715.1 Armatimonadetes bacterium UBA5829 | reverse complement strand
TAAGGCCGATGTTGCCCTCCTGAATCAGATCAGGGAAGCTCATTCCGCGGCCTGAATATCTCTTTGCAATGCTCACAACAAGCCTGAGGTTGGCTTCGGTGAGGACGGCTTTCGCCTCTTCGTCGCCCGCCTCGATCCTCTTTGCCAGCGATATCTCCTCATCCATTGTAAGGAGCGGAGTCTTGCCGATCTCTCGCAGCCACATGCGAACGGAGTCATCGAGAGGCATACCCTCCATCTCGGTCAGTTCGACCTCGGCGGCCTCGACGTCCTTTGCGCTAAGCTCTTCCTCGTCGGTCTCATCGAAGCCATGAGGCTCCTTGACTCTTTCAACTACGCGAATTCCTTCATCCGCAAAGGCTTGCAAGATGTCATCGACTTGCTCCGCATTGAGATCCTCGTGGCTGAGGGTATCGTTGATCTGATCGTAGGTCAGAACACCGTTGCGCTTGCCCTCTTCAATTAACTTCTGCAGCCTATCGCTGCCCTTGATCTCAACAGCCACTCGAACCATCTCCCTTCAACTGGCGGAGCACGATCAGATGTTTATTACCTGTAAATTTGCTCATAACGTCAGTTAATTCCTATATAGAACAACGCATTCCATGCGCTAACCAGCGCAGCATTTTGGCGCTAACCAGCGCATATTTCATGCGCTAATAAGCACTTTTTTGCGCTAACGTCGCCACGGTCCTGATGTATCACGAACGAGCCTGGCCCATTCTTCATATTCAGGATCACCGCGCTTAATCTGGCCCGCTTGAATCTTATCGGCCAATGCGCGCATTCTCTGCCGCTGTTCGTTTTTTTT
>DJHI01000273.1:0-6406 GCA_002431715.1 Armatimonadetes bacterium UBA5829 | reverse complement strand
GGATAATTCATATCGGAATCATCCAGACCCATAACTAGGTCTACCAAAACTTTCTCGCATGGAGTATCCGCGACTTGAGTCCGCAAATCCTCCATGTTAATTTTCCCCGTCTCGGAGTAGAGTTTACTCACTGCCTCCGCGAGCATCCGGGTATATTCTCCTGTAAACTCCTTCGGCGGAAGTATATCAAAAACCTTGCCCGGATTGACATTTCGAAGAATTATTATACCCAATAACAGTCGTTCTGAACGCTGCGCTAAATCCGGTTTCGAATTTGTCTTCTTTTCGGCCATTCCCTGCCGACTAGAGACGGGCTCGATCCGCTTCGAATGCCTCGCCATCTGCACCCGAGCACGATTGACCTCTGCCCTCAAGTGATCCTCGGCAAGAGTGGTGCCCGTGCTGAAATTCGGATGATACTTGGCCAAGTTCCGAATCAGCCTTTCGCGATCCACTACACTGTCGATTTCCGCAAGCACGACCGATATCTTCTTCAGCGCTTCGGCCTTGCCTTCGTCGGTCGACATGTCATACTCTGCAATAATCAGGCCAATCCTGAAGTCCGGCATAGGAACCGCGGAAGATATTGCATTTGCAAATCCCGAAACATTTCCACCGCGAAGCATGCTATCGGGGTCTTCACCCTTAGGCATACTCAATATACGTGTATTAAAGCCTGCGCGTTCAAAAATTGGCGTACTTCTTAAAGCGGCTTTCAGTCCCGCCGAATCGGCATCGAAAGATAAAATGACGTTCCGGGTGAACCTCGCAATAGTATTTACGTGTTCCTCGGTGAGCGCCGTTCCCAGAGTCGCCACGGTGTTCTCAAATCCGGCCTCCTGAGCGGCAATTACGTCCATATATCCTTCGACTATCAAGACCTTGTCTTCCGATGCGATCTTCCGCCTTGCGAAGTTCAGGCCGTACAGCGTTCGATTCTTTATGAAAAGCGGTGTCTCAGGCGAATTGAGATACTTCGGCTCGCCATCGCCCATGATCCGGCCGCCGAACCCGATTACTCTCTCCTGAGAATCCATTATTGTAAACATCAGCCGGTCACGGAATATATCGTAAAATCCCTGCGAGCTTTCCCTGGGCTTGATAAGGCCTGCCTTTACAGCATCCGCCGGGCTTACTCTCTCAAGTTTCAAATAGTTGAATAGCTCGTCCCAACTGTCCGGCGAGTAACCCAACTTATATTTATCTATAGTCGCTTGCGTGAGCCCACGCTTTACCAGATATTGCTTTGCTTTAGTCGATTTTTCAAGCGACTTTCTGAAAAATGTGCAGGCCAGATTATTAGCTCTGAAAAGCCTGTCTCTCTCGCTCAGCAGCTTTGCGGCCTTCTCGGTGTGTTCGATTGTCACCCCGACTTTGCGCGCAAGCTGTTCAACGGCTTCGGCAAAACTCAAGTTCTCTATTTTTTGTACAAAAGAGAAGACGTCTCCTCCTTCACCGCATCCGAAGCATTTCCAAAGCCCCCGATCCGGGTCCACATTAAAGGATGGCGTCTTTTCGTTGTGAAATGGGCACAGGCCCTTATATGTCCTGCCCATCTTCCGCAGAGCTACATGGGCAGAGATGATCTCCACCAAGTCGCACCGTTCGCGGATTTCTTCCACGGGGTAGCGGAAGGAGCTCAATTCGTTCACCTTGGTCAGAGTTATTAGTCATTAGTGATTAGTTTTTAGTTCCAGCTAAGTCTAGGTGAGAGGTCTAGTCGCGCTTATAAGTAAAGGCTTTAGTATTTCAGCTTTGCACATTTGGAAACTAACAACTAGAAACTTATAACTAATAANNTTCAGCGTTATCTCATTCGGGACCATAGCGATGGTCACACCGACGAGTTTGTTGTTCAGGAAAGTATAGAGTGCGCGGCTCTTATTGACATAACTTGCACGAAGGAACCGACCGACATATTTCTGATTCTCAGGGTAACCGCACACCCAAAGAGCGAGCTTATAGGTGTCGCCCAACTGAAGGCCGCTGCGGGTCTTGGAGAGTCCCCAGGGACCGGCGCCGCCGACTGTGATCTGAGTGATAAGTCCGTCGGTTATAATAAACTCGAGAGTGATTCCATTATTGAGGTCATATGTCCAGGTAACTTCTTCTTCGCTGAGTGCAGCGTTGGCTCCGCCTGTTGTCTGTTGGGTCTGAGGTGCTCCAGGCATATTCATTCCTGAAATTCCAGGGAGTGCAGGTAAACCACCGGCAGTCGACATTACGGGGTTCTGCAGTCCCATCATACTTGCGGCTAAATTGACTCCCTGTGCCGTAGCGCCATAAGGATTATAGCCGCTCATCGCAGTGGCCGGAGGTGTATAAGCGGGCATACCTTCCGGTGTGGTTGCATTAGCTTCGGCCTGAGGTGAACCTACGGTCACTCTCGAAGGATTTCCCCACTTTGCCAGGATTTCCTTAGCCTCGCGACCGAGCCTTATACCGGCTAATCGATCTTCAGGGAGTGAAGACTTATAGAAAGATCGTCCCGAAGTAACAGCCGAACCTTTGATGATATTCTTTGGAACACTTACCTTGGAGGTAGCTTTAGCTGCCCACAGGCTGCCCGTAGATAATGTAAGAACCAGCATGGCCGCCGCAATAACCGCTGACGTCCTTCGAATCAAGATCATTGAACCTAACTCCTCAATTTGCGAGATAACTCGCACTCGTATAGCACTTATACTTTTCATTGCCGTATTCCTTCGCCTTCGGCTATTTTTTTGCTCAGATATCGGTCAACTCGGACAACGTGACAAATGTATATCCCTTACTTCTCAACAAATCGATTATTCCCGGTAGAGCCTGTAGAGTAACTCCTTCGCAATTATGCATCAGCGTAATCCCGCCGGGTCTTGCCGTCGAGACGGCAAACTTGGTCATTTTCTCTTTTGTGGTGCCTTCACATGACACGCAATTAGCCGTCCAGTAGACGGCGGTCATGCCCATATTCTTGACTATTTCAGGGAGCTTTTTGCCGGCCCTTGCGCCGGGCGGCCTAATGAAACGAGGGCTTTTTACCGTGATTTCACGCACAATTGCCGAACCCGCGGCAATTTCTTGCTCCGTCTCCTTAGCAGTTAAAAACTCCAGCGCCCGATGGTTGTATGTATGGTTTTCTATCTCATGACCTTCAGCGACCAGCCGTTTTGCGATCTCAGGGTATGCCTTTACCTGCTTGCCGACCACAAAGAACGTAGCCTTAACATTCTTCTCTTTCAATAGATCGAGAAGTATATCCGTGTCAGGTTTGGGTCCATCGTCGAATGTCAGAGCAATCAACTTCCTATCTGTCTTGACGCCATAAAGCTTTGCAGAGTTCCCGTTAGTGGCATTTAACCCGGCTATTAGTTCGGACGCATTCAGGTAGTTGGGATTTGTGGCTATTACCCGCTCCAGCGCGGCGATTGCGCTTTTATGGTCTTTGAGCCTTATCGCGCAGTTCGCCAGGTTATAGTTGACCCCCGCACGGGATGGCTTGAGTTGCATCAATTCCCACAACCGTGCCCATAAAGCTCCTGCGCTGGTCCCAGAAACAGGATCGGCCCCGCCTGAGATGACATTATGCACATTGACCTGCATGGCCTTTTCGCTTAACGCTGTTCCATACCTGTCGCTGCCTACGATCTTGACCCAGTGCGTGCCGTTGGGCACTCTGGTGGTGTCCCACGAGTAGGTGAACGGTGGGTTGTTTGTTATTCCAACCAGTTTGTCGTCAACGAAGAAAGACACAAGGGAACAATTCGCTGCTTTTCTAAGGTCGGCCTTCAATGTTACCGTTTTTGATATGGTGGTAATATTGTCCTTACCGGATTTAGTGCCCGATTTTTTGATGGGCCAGCCGGTAATCTGACAAGGAGCGCTGTGCAGGAACGTCATAGTGCATCCCACACGCTCACCAAAAATATCGCCGGATGCCTTTTCCGATAGTCTGCTCAATAAATCGAACGCTTCAGCGTGCCTGTTGTCGCTCATCAGAGCCAGAGCGCTCATAGCCTGAAGCGATTCATCTTCACTCGTGATAAAATCGGGCTTATAGCTTCCTGATTCGACAGCCTTTACATATTCTATCGCGCCTCTTATGGGAAGTTTCGAGTTCATTGCGACGGCGTTTCCAAAGCACGACTGCGCTTGAGCCGGATTATTTTTTGCAAGGTAGATAAGGCCCTTGCCGTATGCGGCCTCGGCGCACTTTTTGTCCTGCCCTAAAGCGAGGTCAAACTCATCTCGAGCGCTGTCGGTCATGCCTCCCATAAGCCATGTCAGACCCAACGCCACATGCGCCAGCGGGTCGCCCGAATTGCACTCCAGAGCCTCCTTTAGAGCGTCGACACTCTCGTTGGTATTGCCTTGCTCAAGCAGCCCGATGGCATCTTTAACGTGTTCCAGATAATCATTCGGCGCACAAAAACATACGCTGCCTGCCAATGCGAGCAGCGCCGAAATCAGTGCTATTGCCAATCCTAATCGTTTGAACGTTAACATATCACCTAAGTAATTTACGCTAAATACTACGTCATATTTCCTTCGAAAATCTGACTTAGTAAAGAGTCACACTTCCTGTGGAAATCTGACTTAGTAAATTGCACCTACCGGCATGGAATCCGTGATGCCGAAGTGCATTTTTTAATACAAGTTCAAAGCCCTAATTCACCTAATATGACGACAATACCGTCCAAATAGTTCGCACAGACCGAACTCCCGACATTCGGACTTCTGAAACTTTCCCTTTGATACAAACGCTTAAAGCACACGAAACAATCATGAAACAAATAGCAGAGATAATAATTGCGGTAATAGCCGTCCGATGCTATATAATAGCATGAAAAAGCAGGGTGCATCCCATAATAAAACTCGAACAGGTGGATGCGCGGCTGTATAAGCTGGTTATGCAAGGGCGCATTCCGCGGCTGGGGATGGCGAGGGTTCTCGCCGAGCCTTATACCTGTCCGCATTTTGCAAAGCAAAATGCTATTAGGAGTCGCCTTTTCGCAGAAAATGCGACAGGATTTAATAAAGAGAGAGGAAGATACTCAAATGAGTAACGGAAGTGTAAGCGAGCCGATCAGCAGTTTATATGGCTCCAATGTTTTCAATGAAGCGGTTATGCGTGAACGCCTGCCCAAGGACGTATTCAAATCACTCAAACGCACAATTGACGAGGGTGCTGCACTTGACCCATGCATAGCCGATACGGTCGCAAATGCAATTAAGGATTGGGCAATTGAGAAGGGCGCTACACATTTCTGCCACTGGTTCCAGCCGATGACAGGCGTCACAGCCGAAAAGCACGACGCATTCATATCACCCACTCTGGACGGCCGCACCATTATGGAATTCAGCGGAAAGGAACTCATTCAGGGTGAGCCTGATGCTTCTTCGTTCCCGTCCGGCGGTCTCCGCGCAACTTTTGAAGCTCGCGGTTATACTGCTTGGGACTGCACCTCTCCGGTATTTATCAAAGAGAGCGGTAACAGCATTTCGCTTTATATTCCAAGCGCATTCTGCTCCTACACCAGCGAGGCTCTGGACAAGAAGACCCCGCTGCTTCGTTCCATGGACGCTTTGAGCAAGCAGGCTGTCCGCGTGCTTCGCGCGCTGGGCAACGGCACCAGCAGCCATGTAACCGCCACACTTGGCCCTGAGCAGGAATACTTCCTTGTGGATGCCGAGTTTGTTAAAGATAGAATGGACCTTATCCTCTGCGGGCGCACTCTCTTCGGTGCCGCTCCGCCTAAGGGTCAGGAGATGGAGGATCACTACTTCGGCACAATTCACGAGCGCGTGGCCTCCTTCATGGCTGAAATAAATGAAGAACTCTGGAAACTGGGTGTCTCTGCAAAGACTCAGCATAATGAAGTTTCGCCTGCTCAGTATGAGCTGGCTCCCATATTCGCGACAGTCAACGTTGCTACAGATCACAACCAGCTCACTATGGAGACTATGCAGAAGGTGGCTCTGCGCCATGGTTTCGTCTGCCTGCTTCATGAAAAACCGTTTGCCGGTGTAAACGGTTCCGGTAAGCACAACAACTGGTCTATCGTGACCGATGACGGAATAAATCTTCTCGACCCGGGCAAAACCCCACATGAGAACGAGCAGTTCCTTATCTTCCTCTGCGCGATTATAAGAGCGGTCGATAAGTATTCCAAGATTCTGCGGGCAAGCGTAGCAACTTCCGGCAACGACCATAGACTCGGCGCCAACGAAGCTCCGCCTGCCATCGTTTCGATTTTCCTCGGCGATCAGCTTAGTGATATTTTCGATCAACTCGCAAACGGCGGAGCCAAGAGCAGCAAGTCGGGCGGCGAGCTTAAGCTGGGTGTAAGCACTCTGCCTAAGCTTCCTAAGGACTGCACCGACCGCAACAGGACCTCACCGTTCGCCTTCACCGGCAACAAGTTCG
>DJHI01000314.1 GCA_002431715.1 Armatimonadetes bacterium UBA5829 | reverse complement strand
AATTAACTAACATCACAAAAGCCTTTGGCGGCCTGCGGGCTGTGGATAAAGTGAGCTTCTCGGTGGATGAAGGGAGCCTTACGGCCATCATCGGCCCGAATGGAGCCGGAAAGACTACGCTTTTTAATCTTATAGCAGGTGCGCTTACGCCTACCGAGGGACACATCAGCTTTATGGGCAAAAAACTGCCGCCTGTTCCTCATAAGGCGGCAAAACGGGGTATCGCTCGAACATTTCAGAATGTGCGATTGTTTCATGAGATGACGCTGCTCGAAAATGTTCTTTGCGCTTGGAGCGGCGGCTCGTTTATCGGCGCATCGATCTGGCCTATGGGTTATAGAGAAGATGAGCGGCTGCGGATGAAGCGCGCGAGCTATATACTGGAAGACCTGGGTTTGGGCCCGGATAAAGACTCAAAAGCAGGAGACCTGCCTTTCGGCAAGCAGAGGCTTGCCGAGATTGCTCGCGCTCTTGCTCTGCACCCCAAAATGCTTCTTCTGGACGAACCCGCCGCGGGATTAAACCGTACTGAAAGTGCGGAGCTTTCGAAGATCATCAAGCACATAGTGAGCGGCGGAGTGACAGTGCTTTTGGTCGAGCACGATATGCAGCTTGTAATGAGACTTGCTCACAGGGTGATAGTTCTCGAGAGCGGCGCATTGATTGCGGATGGAGTGCCATCGGAAGTAAGCACGGATCCGAGAGTCATAGAGGCCTATCTGGGAGCTGNNGAAGACCACAAATTTGAGCGCAGGTTATGATAAGCTGACCGTTATAAAGTCGGCCTCACTCAGAGTGCAGGAGAATGAAGTCGTCGTGCTGGTAGGCGGCAACGGTGCGGGCAAAAGCACACTTCTGCGCAGCATCGCGGGGCTGGTGAGGATAAGCGAAGGCAGAGTTCTCTTCGATGGTATCGATATAACCAATCGGCCTGCCGAAAAGATTGCCCGCAGAAGGCTTGCGCTGGTACCTGAGAGCAGAGCCCTGTTTCCGTCTATGACCATTTATGAGAACCTCAAGCTCGGGGCCAATGCGTCGAGGCTGTCGCGAGATCAGCTTGAAGCCCGGTTTGGCGTTGTCTATGAGCTTTTCCCGGATTTGAAGAAGCGTCTTTCCAGTAGGGCAGGGGAGCTGAGCGGCGGCCAGCAGCAGATGCTGGCGTTGGGAAGGGCTTTGATGAGTGAGCCGAGAATTCTATTACTGGACGAGCCGTCTACAGGACTTGCTCCGGTGCTGGTCGCTGAGCTCTTCGAGAAGATCAGCGCATTAAAGGGGCAGGGGATGACTATCTTGCTTGCCGAGCAGAATGTCCATAAAGCTCTTGATATAGCCGATCGTGGATATGTAATCGAAAACGGCAGGATCATTCTGGAGGATACGGCGGATGCTTTGAAATCCTCCGAACGTATTCAGAAAGCATACCTTGGAGTTTAGACGAAACGAAAGGAAAAGGGAAATGAAGAATTTTACGAAGGTAGTTGTGCTTGTAGTTTTGATCTCGCTTCTGACGGCCTCCGTTGCCTGTGCGGCGAAAGAGATCAAGATCGGAGGGCTCTTTGCGCTCTCCGGAAAAGCGGCTAATGTCGGGATTACGACCAAACAGGTTGCCAATATGGTAATCGACGACATCAACCGCAAGGGCGGTATAAACGGCGCAAAGCTCAAACTGGTTGTTGCCGATACTCGCTCCGAACCGTCTCAGGCTGTTGTCGCTCTCAAAAAGCTGATTGAGCGTGACAAGGTAGTGGCCGTCTGCGGTCCCACCACAACCGGTGAGATTATGGCTTGTATTCCGACGATAGAAAAAGCCAAAATCCCGGTGGTAGCATGCGTCGGAGGTGCGGCGCCGGTCACTCCTGCGCGGCCCTGGGTCTTTAAAAGCCCGCAAAAAAGCTCATCGGCCGTTGCATGCATCTACAAGTATCTGGCTAAAAAGGGCATTAAAAATGTCGCGTTTCTGACTGCGACAGACAAGTTCGGTCA
Organism: Armatimonadetes bacterium UBA5829; assembly: GCA_002431715.1. Taxonomy (GTDB): domain Bacteria; phylum Armatimonadota; class UBA5829; order UBA5829; family UBA5829; genus UBA5829. Next base: position 1,403 of record DJHI01000314.1, on the reverse strand, counting down.
GGAAGGCGAGCAGCTCTTGAAAGAGCTTGCCCCGAGCTACAAGATGCATGTTGTTGCACAGGAGCAGTTCGACCCGAACGATGCCGATATGTCGGTTCAGATCGGCAAAATCGCTTCAAAGAAGCCTCAGGCGATGATAATCTGGACAATCGGCCCCAGCGGCGCGGTTGTTGCAAAGAATGCTAGGCAGCTTAAGGTGAAGTTCCAGGTCGTACAGTGTCATGGTCAGCCGGATCCTATCTATACTAAGCTCGCAGGTAATGCGGCAAACGGCACAATAATGCCGTCCACGAAACTGATGGTTGCCGACCAGCTCAGCAAAAAAGACCCGCAGAAGAAGCTGGAATTGGCATTTGCCAAGGAATATACTAAGAGAGGCTACGGCAAATACGGTACCCATTCCGGCTATGCCTGGGATGCAATCCAGATTATTGCCAACGCCATGAAGAATGTCGGCACGAACCCGACCAAGCTCCGCAGCGCCATTGAAAAGACCAAAGGTTATGTTGGTGTAAGCGGTATTTACAATATGTCGCCCAAAGACCACTGCGGCCTCGGCAGCGACTCGCTTGTTATGACTGAGGTCAAAAACGGCAAATGGGTTATGGTCAAATGAAATAAGTCGGCAGCCAATCGGTCGGCAGTCAGCAGAGGGTCGACTGCCGACTATCAATACAAAAAGGTATTGTGTATCCCTCCAGGAATCTTTCCTGGAGGGAATCAGCGAGGTATAAAAATGAGCGGATACTGGAATGAAAAAGCAGAGACTATGTCTCGTGATGAACTGACGGCACATCAGCTTGCGAAACTAAAAGAGACCGTCAAAAGGGCGTATGAGCAAAGTCCTTTCTATAAGTCCAAGATGGACGCAGCAGGAATCAAGCCTCAGGACATCGAGATGCTGGAGGATTTGCGCAACCTGCCCTTCATAGATAAGAACGACTTCCGCGATCAGTATCCGCTGGGTATGCTCTGTGTGGACCGGTCCGAACTTCGCGAGATGCATATGAGTTCCGGCTCGACCGGCACTCCCGTCGTAATGGCTTATAACGAACACGATCTCGATCAATGGGGGGAATGCATGGCTCGCTGCTATTACATGGCAGGCCTTGTAAGTGGAGATACCATCCAGATTACNNCTCCTTCATTTGGACTTTTTAACGGTGGGTTCGGGTTCTACCACGGCGGCCGCAAGTCGAACATGTTTATCATCCCCGCAGGCGCAGGCAACACTCCCCGGCAGATCAAGTTGATGAACGATTTCGGCGTCAAGGCTCTGATGGGAGTTGTCAGCTATGGAATCCGCATCATGGAGGTTCTCGAAGAGAACAAGGGCGAAATTCCAAGCCTCAAGATAGGAGTCTTCGGCGCGGAGACATTCAGCGACAAAATGCGCGAGAAGA
>DJHI01000199.1:1941-2971 GCA_002431715.1 Armatimonadetes bacterium UBA5829 | reverse complement strand
CGTAACGCCCGTATTCCTTGCACACCTCGACCAGTTTGAATATGTTTTCGTCAGAAGTATCGCGGCCGCACTGATCGCCCGTCGATAGAATAAATCCGCCTCCCTTGGCGGCATCGTCTATGCACTTTTGTGCCGCTTTGGCTACGTCATCCACACTGCCGTTAAGCATAACATCGGTTGTGTGTATATTTCCCATGAGAGCGAACCTGTGGCCAAAGTCGCGCTTGATCTCGGCAAGGTCGCAGTCTCCCATAGGCGGGATTTCAAGAGGGTTCACGCAGTCCAGGTCCGACTCATCCGATAAAATCTCGATAAGCGCCCGCTCTTTGCCGCAGCTGTGGAGCATGGTCGGTATTCCGGCCTGCTTAGCCATTTGCGTCATCTTCTTTATGGTCGGGACGGAGAGTTCCTTGAACAGACTCGGGGACTGCATCGTGATGCTTCCACTCCCGGCTAGGAGTATAAAATCGGGTTTTGCATCCAGAGCCAGTTCCATCATGCGTATGGATCGCTTATCCTCCATCACGCGCCATTCTTCAATAAGCTCTGGATTATCCATATAAGCGTAGGTAAGTCCCTCCAGGCCTGTTTGAACCAGCGTGAACCATATCTGAAAGCCCGGATAGGATATCGGAACGCCTAATGCGCCCATATCACCGAGTTCCGAACGCATCAGTTCCAGCTCGGATGTGTCGGCTCCCATAATGTCGGGGTAAAGGCACCGGAGTTTATCGAAATCTTTGGCTATGTCTTTTATGGGCTTTTCGGTCGGAGATGCCGAATCGGCTGCAAAGAACGTGGTCTCATATGTCAAATCCCCGGCGGGAGTCTCGCAGCGGTAGGCAACGACGATCCGCTCATCACCACGCCTTACGACCTTCTGCTCGGTTTTATTCTCTCTGGAACACTGAATACCCAGGTTTCCATATGTGAACCAGCCGTCTATTTTGAAGTATTTAACGGCCTCGATGTAGGCTCTCCAGAGAGGCGGGTTCCAATCCATCTCGGTCTCCCAGAAAGGCTTTCCGAG
>DJHI01000199.1:0-1913 GCA_002431715.1 Armatimonadetes bacterium UBA5829 | reverse complement strand
GAGCAGGCGCAAGGGAACCATTGTGGATATATCCGGTGCGCATGGAACGCGATCAGGCTTTCCATTTTGCATGGCGATGAGCATCCGCTCTTTACTTGTCATTAACTCTCTCCAATTTCAGGCTTTTGTTGAGAGTTAGACGATCAGCGGATGTTCCCTTCTACAGTTTTGCAATTTTATAAGCCCAATCTAAGCTTGGTTTGAATCAACTTAAAAACAGAGTCCCGTCCTACAGTGCCTTTCAGGTGGTTGTCTTCAACTACCATCAGACGGCAGACATTTTCCGAACTCAGCCTTGTCAGCGCGACCCATGCGTCATCTTCGCTGGTTACCTCATATTCGCCGTCTATGCGGTGCATGATATCGCCGACTCGCGTGAAGTCCCACCGATCGGACGGGACGGTGCGAACCTCCTCCGCGCCCACGACGCCGACTACTTTATCACCCATCATCACCGGATAGCAGGAATACTCATGCCGCAAAAGCTGCTCGTCGACAAACTGCCTTATGTTCAGATCAGCCGGAACCTCGGGAACATCGGTGGTCATCACCTGCTCTATGCGAACCCCCGAGAGAGCCCGCCTGATAAGAAGCTGCTCATAGCTCTGCCTGGCCGCGCCAGTAAGAAACCACCCGATGAAGATCAACCACAATCCGCCGATCAGATTCCCTGTGAGAATCATAAAGAACCCGAAAGCCATTAAGGCATAGCCGAAACCCTGGCCGGTGTATGAAGCCCATTGAGTCGCTTTTGTAAGATCGTTAGTGGCTCCCCATATAATCGATCGCAGTATCCTGCCGCCGTCTAAAGGGAAACCGGGCAGGAGGTTAAAAGCCCCTAAAAGCAGGTTGATAAACGCCAGATAGCCGAGTACGGCGACAATGGGCAGCGGCCAGTTTGTTCCTTCACCGATCCCACCCAGCAGATAGAAGAACGCTGCCAGGGCAAAGCTCGTGAGCGGTCCGACTATGGCCATCCAAAACTCTTCGCGCGCCGATTTAGGCTCATCGCTCATCTGCGAGACTCCGCCGAACAGAAAGAGCGTTATACCCTTCACCGGAGTGCCGTATCTGCGCGACATTATGCTATGGCTGAGCTCATGTACCAGCACCGATGCAAAGAGCAGCAGCGCCGCCAGAATGCCCATACCCCAGCTTGTGCCGACATCGAGGTCAGGATAGAAGTGTGGAAAATACCCGCTGGCGAGGGTGTAGACGACCAAAAAGAAGATCAAAAGCCATGACCAGTCTATGCTTATCTCAAAACCGAGCAGCTTGCCTAGTTTTATTCCGCCCATATCAAGCCTCCAAGAAAGTGCGTCAATTTGGCTTTACCCAACATTGAGTAGAAAACAAACTCAGCTAAGCAATTTATGCAAGCGACCGGCCATGAATCACTCAGTGACGAGCCTTTCGCGTTCGATGACTAGAATCGTGGCATCATCATCTATATGCCCGCTTGCCCAGTCGCGTGCGGCTGCAAAAATATGCTCGACCAGAATATCAGGCGTTTTGTCTCCATGAGTACTTAAGACCTGTTCAAGCCCTGCGGTATCGAAAATAACATTTTTTCTTCTTGCTTCGAGGATGCCGTCGGTATAAAGAACAATCCTATCCCCGGGTTCCAGAGACCCATTGTTGACGACAAACTCCTGATGATCCATAAGCCCAATAGGCGGGTCTCCAAACTCCAGAAATCGAATGGAGCCATCCACGCTACTGATTGCTGCCGGAGGATGACCTGCGCTGCAATATGTGAAGTCTCCACTTTGCGGGTCAAGTAAAATGAGTAAAACCGTAACAAAACTTGTCTCTTCAACCTGCAGTTTACATAACATGTCATTTCCGTAATATAGCGCGGAACCGACGGACATTCCGAATGCATATGCGCGTATTGTACTCCTGGTCGCGGC
>DJHI01000123.1:2351-4499 GCA_002431715.1 Armatimonadetes bacterium UBA5829 | reverse complement strand
TGACGGCTTCGATGAGGCGATAGGAAGAACATTCGACGGAGAATATCCGTTTATGTTCGTAATCCAGGGGTTTTACTGGACAATGCGGCAGTGGATGGGCTTCGAGGGGCTTTCGGTGGCATTCTACGACCAGCCGGAACTGATCGACGAGATGCTTGATTTCATTCTGGAATACAATGTGACTCTGCTGCGCTCTCATTTGCAGGGAGTAAGAATCGATAACTTGATGATCANNTGAGGATATGGCCTATAAGACGGCGTCTATGGTCTCGCCGGAAATGTTTAGAAACAAGTTTTTGCCCCGCTATCGCGAGCTTGTCCAAGAGGCCAAAAGTATCTGTGCGGAGAAGGTCTTTGTCGATTGCGACGGCCATATAGGTCAACTTATTCCACTTTGGATTGAAGCAGGCGTGCAGGGAACATCTCCCGTGGAGCAAGCATCGGAACAATGTTTACTCGACCTTGCCCGGACATTTCCTGAATTTGTTTTTATCGGCGGTCTGGACAAGAGGGTTCTCTCGCGGGACAAATGCGCAGTGGAAGCGGAAGTAATTCCGAAAGCAAAAGAGCTCTTCGTCAGAGGCGGATGGATTCCGGCGGTAGACCATGCAGTGCCCGCCGATGCCAAATTCGAAAACTTCAAGTATATGATAGAACTGCTGAAACAAAACTGGCCGTAAACCGTCTTTGAGGATAATAAGGTGGGAATAGAGTTTACAAGAAACCAAAAGCTGGCGCTGCTTGTTATACTCGGGCTTGCTGTGATAGGTATATCAGTCAGCTATTCTAGAAACTCGAGGCACTCGGGTGATGTAGTTCTCACTGAGCCTGATAAAGGCTCCACCAATGTTGTTGCCTCCGACAGCGATTCCCCTTATACTCAATCGAAAGACCGCAAGGTAGTTTTTCAGGTTGCCGGGTGCGTAAATGTGCCGGGAGTCTACTCGCTGCCATATGGAAGCAGGGTCTATGAAGCNNAAGCGGCGGGCGGACTAAAACCTAATGCGAATACGGAGTCGCTTAACCTCGCAGCCAGGATCGAGGATGCGTCGAAGATAATCGTTCCCGCAGCGGCACAGACTTCAACGACACCGGTCGGCCCCGCAGCCACAGTCTCACTAGCTCCCGAGGAAACAAAAAGCAGCGCCACGGCCGGGAGGAAATTTTCGAGACCGGGAGAGGGACTGGTTCATATCAACTCCGCAGGAATCAATGAGCTGCAGCAACTGCCGGGAGTCGGACCATCCACTGCTCAGAAGATCATCGACTATCGAAGCCAGATCGGCCACTTCAGATCACCTGAGCAGATAATGGATGTGAAAGGCATCGGACCCAAGAAATATGAGAAGATGCGCCCGTTTGTTACTCTCTAGATTTAAAACTTTTTATTCGGAAGTGACTTAGGGTCGCCTAAACCATAAACGTTGCCCGAGACCAGTTTGAACTCAACGGCAATTTGGCTGTCGCCCGGATAGTAGCTGAATTTATACTCAACCACATCGGAACCCGATTGAACCAGTTGAATAAACTGAGACCCTTTACCGGCTGCCGCATATGCAGCACCCTTCACAGCCAGCGCTTTTTGGAGCAGAGCCCATTGGTCATCGGAAAGAACCGACACATCCAGACGCTGGGTAGACATCGTCTTCTGTTGATCATAGCTTAAAGAAGCATAGAAGCGAAGAATCTCCCTGTTGCGAGCAGCTTCTCCAGCGCCAAGCCCGACCAGAATGGGGTCGGTCGTAATAGTATGATCGATTTGAGCGTCACGCAGCCGGGCGATCTGAACGAGGTCTTCGAGAAGCAGACCGTTATTGGTCTTGCCGCGCACAATCCAGTAATCCAGCCATACCTGTGGCACCTCCCAAGCTCGCTTCGTAAACCATTCCTCGTCCCGGAAATGCAGCGTATTACCGGATTTTTCCCAGTTCGATTCGTAGGCATTTCTTATCATTTCAAGAGCCTGACCCAGAGATTTATCGCCGCCCGCGACCGCCGGAGCCTTACCCGGCAGACAGTCCGATATTACATTCAGCCCTGACTTCTCAGCCAGGATTTTGAGAGTCTGGGCAAGCGGAGCGGTTGTGTCGATGGCATAAAGGGTCAATTTTTTGCTTAAAGATGAGTCGGAAGTTATATCACGGCCGG
>DJHI01000123.1:225-2344 GCA_002431715.1 Armatimonadetes bacterium UBA5829 | reverse complement strand
CTGGGAGCTTGCGCAACCTCCGCCTCCGCTGTAAGCTCGGATTCCAACTGCTTGCCGACCTCCGCCTTGGAAAGTCCGGTCTGCAGCCTGACAATTGCCCGGCCGAGAGCCTTTGCCATACCGCTCGACGGATCAAAAATAGGGACATAGATCGATTCGTAACTTGAGCCGACCCTTATGCCGCCAAGCAGACTTCTGGACATCAGATCGGACGAAATCTGAGGTTTCTGTTCGATAGTCACCTGCATTTTATCGAAGTTATTGAACGTTTTACTCTCTTCGGAAGCCCCAATGCGCTCCTGAAGAGACTGGTAGGATTCGGCTATTCTTTTCACCGTTGCCTGAAGATCGGGTGTCAAGGTCGAAACGGGGAAACTGGCCTGAGTTCCATTGACAAACGCATTTCGAGCGTCGGGAAATGATCTGAAGAAGCCGGCGATATCCCGGCCGATAGGCTCGCTGGCAAGGACATATCGCCAAGGATCGGTATTGGCAAGCTTTGCGGCATCCTGTTTGGAGAGTGACCCCAAATTGGCCATCTCAGACAACACAGCCTCGCGACTCTTACGCATCTGATTTGCCTGGGCATCCTTGGCGTTATCTCTCAGTGACTGCTCCTCTTTAGCCTGGTCGTCTGTCTGCAGCAGCGCGTATCTGAGTTCGACGCCGGAGCCTGTGGTCGTCCAACTAAAGTGCAAAATATCTGCAATCTCGCGCATAAGCTCGCGCAAAGGCATATTGTGGACAACAACTATGATCTTGCGATCCCTAACCATCCAATCGTTTTCATCTATACCTGCCGCCATATTGACGCCGGTCTTGAGAGCAAGACCACCTAAAGCCTCAGAGACACGCAGGCCGTCAGATTCAAAGTCGACTTTTTGATCTAGACGTGAGTCGGCGCTTGTCGAGAGAACATCATCAATTGAAAAGGCAGGAATGCATAAGAGTATCAAGGGGATTGTAAATAAACACACTCTGCGAAGGTTCATAAGCGAGTCCGTCCATAGGAATTGAGTTTATACTACTGTTATCATACGACTTTACAGGCCTCTTTGTTCCGGCAGAGGTCTTGCATTTACGACCGCGGCGACCAGAATAACCCCGATTATTGCGCGTATCAGACCGGAGAAAAGGAGCACTAACCGCCTCTCGTGAGGAGGTCGGTTCAGGAACGAATCCGTTGTGGCTGCAGCGATAAAGTCCGGCCTGATGAGTATTATAATGCCCGGTATGAGCATAATAAGCCCCAAAACGAACACCAGCCCCGGGACCGCAACAGCACGTTTGATGGCCGCCACTATCAAAACCACTCCAAAGATGACGGCAACCGCTCCGGCGATTCTTTCATTGGTGGGTGACTGGACGATATCCTGGGATACTTTATACCAAAAGTTAGTAAAGAACGGCTGGCTTATTCCGATTACGATCAGAATAAGCCCGAAAATCAAAACTATTCCGCGCAAGACACGCATGTGGATCACCTCATTTGAGATTGTTCCAAACAGAGTCATCAAACAGTCTTGCTTCTATATCTACACCGTAGAAGTCTTTAATCGGCGTCAGGAACTCGGGAGCCTTTTGCCATACGCTGATTGCGGCATCCCTAACTTTCTTTATTCCGGCCTCCGACATTTTACCCAATGGTCTCCGGCAGGGACCTGAAGGCATACCTAGACCGGACATGAGCGTCTTGATAGGCAGTGGATTGCGATATTTATCGGTCACCATAATGCGCTTACCTGACGCCAGCACTCGCTCGTTGGATACCCTCACGGTAACTGTACCAAACAGCGGAGCGAGGACATCATAGATCTTAGTGGCGGTGTCCATATCGCCATCGAGGATTGCATTGACCATCCGGCAGAGCGGCGCCGGAGTAATGTTAGAGATAACAGATATAACTCCATTGGCGTGGATATCGGAGTTGGTCATAATATCGTAGGTGATATCGTCATCGCCGCACATAATAGAGAACTTATCACCTATAAGCTGCCTTGTTTTAGCCATGCGGACGAGATCTCCGGTCGCTTCTTTTACGGTAGAGATGTTCGGATAACGCTCGTTCAATAAGGCTAAGTCTTCAGGGGCCAGTTCCGTACCGGATCTGCCGGGAATT
>DJHI01000123.1:0-168 GCA_002431715.1 Armatimonadetes bacterium UBA5829 | reverse complement strand
TAACAATCAACGAGTAATAAAGCCTCAGCGCCCGAATTTACGGCATGCTTGGCGCTGGCGATGGCCTCTATAGTACAGTTGCTTCCGGCACCGGCCAGCGTGCCGCAACGACCTTTGCACTGTGCGATGATACTTTCAACCACCCTGTCGTGCTCATCCCAGTTGAGT
>DJHI01000017.1:14080-14275 GCA_002431715.1 Armatimonadetes bacterium UBA5829 | reverse complement strand
GGCGGCTTCAAGGATGCACCTCCTTTCTTGCCTGCGCTGTTATAAGTGTGATAGCTTGCTTCGCCACGGAATCTTAGCACGACAATAATTTCGTGTCAATACGCTAAGACGCCTGTTTGGCAAATATATTACCTCATGAAATTTATTTTTGCTGAGTTTTTCCTATTTTTGGATGTGTTTCGGGGAATATTGAGG
>DJHI01000017.1:9558-13977 GCA_002431715.1 Armatimonadetes bacterium UBA5829 | reverse complement strand
TACTAAATAATCAGAATGTCACACCGAACTGGACAACTCCCTCACCGGCACGGTATGAATCAGGTCCATAGGCAAACGTCGTACCCACCGGATTTCCGCCGCCATCATAGTTGATGAACTGGTAGCCGACGTTGAAACCGGCATTGGGATTGATCTTATATGCCCAGCCTATTGTCAGGTAGGTCTCGGTAGCGTTGCTCAGACCGGCGGCATCCGGGCTGAACCGCACCCACTGATAGCCTAGAGCCAGCGAGTTGGCTTTGGAGAAGCCCCACTGAAGGCCGCCTTCTGCTTTGATGATCTGATCATCGTTGGTAAGAGCGGTATTACCTGTGATTGCCGATGAGTCGATTACAGTCAGGAATTCGCCGTTAGCAACGAAATTCAAGTTCCCCATCAAAGGATATATAAAGTCGGCATATGGCCCCTTGACGTTTACAGGGTTGGTCCAGTGGCCGATCTTATCCCAGAAACCTGCGGCGGTGAAGTTGTGCCCGATCGATTTATATCCGGCGCCTATTCCGAGTTTGCCGACAGTTGCGCCGAACCTGCCGTCCCAGGCGCTGGCATCGTCATTGACATCCGTGACACCCACCGCATTTGAGCGCACAAGTGCTGTGCTTTGAGTCCAACTGCCTCCGAAGCTGAACATACCGATAGGTATAGTGAGGTCGGCGCCGTATACTCTCGCCTGATCCCATGACGCAAGGGCATCAAACTCTCCCTGAGACCAGGCTTGATAGAATGTCAGCCCCAAGTTCCCGCTCCATGGAATTCCGACTATCGCGCGAGCGCCTGCGGTCTGCGTGATCAGATCGGTAAGTCCTCCGACTGAGTTTCCACCGATCTGGTTGAACACGCCGATGTTATTTCTCGGTTGACCGGTTAGGCCGTTGACCAGATAATCGTTGAGATCGTTCTTAGCCGCAAACAGCACGAGATTTACACCACCGAAGCTGTTTGCGAGGCTGATGCCGTCCATCGGATAGTATCCTGAGTCTGTTTTCAGGATAGTAGTGTAAGAGTCGACATCTATCTTCTTCAGTGTGTATGGTGTGAACTGAATCGGGAAACGGCCCACACTCACCGAGCCGACGCCCAGCGCAGCTTCTATATAGGCGTAGTAGGGGAAGAATGCGTCGACAAAGTCGTGTGTCAGGCCGCCGACCGTCCTGGTGTCGTTTCTCGATGTTTGCCGGACACCATCCACATAATCATCTACGGCAACAAGATAATTCAAGTAGTTACCATAGTTGATGGTGGCATTAGCAGTGGTGCTTTGACTGATTCGCCCTGTTACATTAAGATCGAAGTCACGAACAACGCCTATTGTTCGACCTAATGTAGCGGTGAATGGAATCGTTCTGTTGTCCAGATCCACTGCGGGCACGCTTCCGCTTCTATGGTCGTTGGCGATTGCAAACACATTGGCATCACCGGTAAATTTGACCCTGCGAGCTTCAGCTTCGAGAATATCGACGCGACATGTAAGGTCGGCAACCTGTCTCTTTAGTGTGTCGACATCGACACCCAAAGATGCAAGTTCATCACGAAACTCATCGACCAGTTTCCTGATCGCCTCAAGGTCTTGCTTTGTGGCAAGGTTTGCGAGGCTGGGAACGGTGGGAATCTCACTCTTCTTTGCATAGTCCTGAAGAGCTCTATCGAGTTCTTCTCTAGTCAGACCCGCGGTTCCGCCGGGAACAAGCTCGGGGATATACTGGACCAGCCTGGCAATCGCGACAGCGAACTCATATCTGGTGATCGCTCGCTTGCCGCCGAATGTCCCATTGGGATAGCCGAGTATGATCCCATCATCCACAAGCAGACGGACTGCATCATATGCCCAGTGATCGGTGGGCACGTCGGTGAATGCCTGCTGAGCAAACGCCGGAGCACAGCCGAGCAGGATTATCACCGAGATCAACAAAACTGCCTTATTCATGGTTTCCTCCATTTCAGTATCGAGCAGGAGTCACCATCTTGCCGCAGATGCGCCAGTCTCCAAGTTTCCTGACAGCAAATATCTTCTCGACAAGAGGGGCAATTTGCTCGATATAGTGAACCGTGAGCGGCAGTGCCTTAGTATTCCGCCTCCTTTCGTTGAAAACAAGCACATACCGCACATTGCCGGTTATGGAGGTAATTACCCGCGATTAGCGAGGTTTGATCATGTTTCGTGGAGTGAAAAGTCAAAAAGTTAAAAGTCGAAGGGGGACAGTTTATGCTGCGGGAACTTACGCTTCAAGTATTTTCATCACTCTGATTGCTCAGACGTTCCCGCAGCACATAAAGCCAGAAATGCTTGTGTACGTCGATGAAGCCCTCCCCATGGAAGCTGTGGTTGCTGCAAGGGAAGGTCAGCACACATAACCTTCACTTCTTCCAACTTACGAGTTTCACAAACCAGCAACTCGCTTGTGCCAAGTGCTGCTGGAGCAGCCACTAATCCGGCCATGACGGCTTCTCCGTCTCGTGGCGTATCTCCTCCGATAGCAGCAACCAGATGAGCCCTTGTGTCAATCGCCCGCGCCAGGGCAATGCCCCTGAGTGTATTCTCTTGCGACAATGCCATACCGTCCGTTGGCGATATAATCAAGGCCGCTTCATTCACGCCAGCAAGATAGCTGCCCTCGGGCAAGAGCCAATCTGCACAGGCTAGAATTACACACCGGTGCCCAAATAAGTGATGAACGAATAGCTTTTGACCGGCAGATAGTAGCCCGCCGGTAAGAGGGTTTTGAGAAAAGAGCTTTCTTTGCTTTCCAATATACCCTAGAGGCCCACACAGGAAATGAGTAATGAAGTAGCGTTCTTTGGATTTCTCTAGTATGCCCGCACAAATCACGGTTTGGTATTGACGCGCCAATGCTGCCACCTGCAAGGCACTGGGTCCATCTGGAACCGACTCGGCAAGTTCCAGATAGTCCTGTTTCGTACTCGAATACGAACCACTAATGCTCAATTCTGGGAGAACGAACATCTGGATTCCCGAATCCTCGAACGTACTCAGCACGTCCGCAAGCACCTGTATATTGGCCTCTTTGTCGCTCTTTACTTGGTAGCTGACTAGTGCTATGCGTACCGGATTTATCATAGTAGTACTAAATACCTTTCTATTACGTGGGCTTACCAATTGTGAAGAATACCAAACTACGGCAAGGGATGGCATATAGCGTCCCACGCTAGCTCCCTCAGGCCATTATGCTTGACTCGAATCTTCTTTATGCTGTGGGAATGACACTTGCCACCATCTTGATAATGCTCAGCTGCCATAAGTTCCCGCAGNNGGTCCTTATTCTTATAGCTGTTTCTTATAGCGGGGGCGACAATCTCTTTTACAAGCACCTGCAAAGCGGCGGCGATGGGGATTGCCAGTAGCGCACCTACTATACCGAGGAGTGTGGCTCCTGAAAGTAGAGCTACAATAGTCATAAGCGGACTCAAACCCACATGCTTTTGCATGATTTTAGGGGCGAGAATGTTGTTCTCCGTCTGAGTGAGGATAATGAAGAATATTATAACAGCCGCGATCTTCCATGTTGGGCCGAATAGTGAGATAAGCACTGCGGGAACAGCAGCGGCTACAGGCCCAACCATCGGGATAACTTCACCTATCGCTCCCACTACACCGATTACTGCCGCATAAGGCACGCCAATTGCCCACATAGCAAGAGATACTGTGATCCCTATTATCAGAGCCAGCGTAATCTGACCGCGCAGCCATCCACCCATCGCCAGTGACATATGGCTCAAAGTGATGGCCATTTTGTCCGCCTGTTTTTTAGGGAAGAGCGAGAGAAACGAGTCTCGAATACCCTCGCGTGTAAGCAGCATATAAAAAGTCATCACACCGACCGATACGAATGCAATAACACTTCCGAAAAAGCCAAATACAGCCGGGACTGAGTTCAGCACATACTGTCCGGCGCTGTCGATCTGGGATTTGGATTTATCGACAAGCCCGGCATAATCTGGGATAAAAGAGTAGTGTCGATGCATCTGCGCGAGCCAGTCTTTCAGGCTGTCCATGTACTGCGGCAGGTTGCTGGAGAACTTGACGGTCTCCTTCACCAGCGGAACAATTACTAATCCGGCGGCTATAAGCACGAGTAAAACCGCGCCGATGTATACGAGCAGTATCGCCAGACCCCGGGGCATGCGGCGCCCGCGAGGCATTCGGATTCTTTCCAGCCGGTTCACAGCCGGAGCCAAGCCGGCTGCAAACACAATCGAAATCACAACCAGCACCACAATAGGCTTTAGCTTCACAATGAGCCAGATAAAAATCAGAATGCTCAGGATAGCCAGGAAAGATACTGTGATTCGGCCAACCAGGTGGTTTGGCTGCCCATTATTGATAATCTGCTCTGGTTTTTTTAATTTTTCGGGCGACATATCCATATATTCACCGCATGC
>DJHI01000017.1:6993-9543 GCA_002431715.1 Armatimonadetes bacterium UBA5829 | reverse complement strand
CAGCTTGACATCCTGCCAGGTATTTGGGTATATTCTGACCTGTAGACAGAATGATGGAGTCTGTTATTATGGGGCGGGACATCTTGTCCCGTCCTTTCTTACAGTATAACGTTTAAACTCGGAGGCAGTATGGCTCTCGATCTTATGGAAGCTCTTCACGAAAGGGAGAGAAAAGTCAGTGAATATTTTGCGCAGCCGCGATTCCGCGAATGGTTCAAACCAAAGGACCTGGAGGACGCGGTTTTTGCTTATATTGAGCGTTCAGGTAAAAGGCTTCGACCTGCGGTGTTGATGTGGTCGTGCGGAGCGGTTGGAGGTGACGAGAACGTTGCGCTTCCTGCCGCTGCGGCAGTAGAAATGTTTCACACGTGGACATTGGTCCACGACGATGTAATAGACAATGACGATCTCAGACGAGGCGGGCCGACCGTGCATAAACTCGGGGAGACATTTGCCGCCAAAGAACTCGGATATAGTCCAAAAAGGGCCAAAGATTATGGTCGTGATCTGGCGATTCTTACAGGCGACTCTCAACATGGCTGGAATGTGAGCCTGCTCTGCGAGTGTGCTCGCAATGGCGGGGTAGACGCTCGAGTTATACTGGAAATTATTTATCAACTGGAATCGCGAGTGGTCAATACTCTTATCGAGGGTGAGACTCTTGATGTCCAGTATTCGCGCACTCCTATAGAAAAACTAACTCGCGATGATATCGTATTTATGCTTTGGATGAAGACGGGTGTGCTTTATGAGTTTGCCGCGAAAGCTGGTGCGATGATCGGCCTTAATACTCCCGATATAAATCATCCGACTGTTGCCGCTCTTTCAAAATTTGCATCGAGCTGTGGAACCGCTTTTCAGCTCCAGGACGATATACTCGGCCTTTTAGGCAAAGAGGAGAAGCTTGGTAAGCCTGTCGGTTCTGATGTGCGGGAAGGCAAAAAAACAACCATAGTCTTCTTCGCATTAAAGGAGGCCGATAACGAGCAGCGTAAATTCCTGCTTTCAATTCTAGGCAATCCCGATGCGGACGCCGCCGATGTCCAAAAGGCAACCGATCTTATGGTGGCTCTGGGAGGGGTCGATAAGACGAAGGAACTGGCGCTCGAACACGTGAATAAGGCTCTTCCTGAACTCGATATTCTTCCATCTTCTGAATATAAGGAACTGCTCGAGTCATGGGCGCATTTTATGATCAACAGAAGCTTCTAATCAAAAATTATGGGACGGGTTTGCCCGTCCCACTTCAATTAATTCTGTCTGTTATAGGACTTTACTAGTGTCTCGTAATAACCTTTAGCACGTGATCTCAGCAGTGGGTCAGGATCGTTTGAAATAGCGTATTGTAGAGCATTAAAAATTTCCAGCATAACAACGTTAGGCTGAAGCCCACACATATTATTTAGTCCAATGAGTACACTTTCCCGTACCTTTGTTGAGACATCCATAAGAGATCGCTGCAGCAAAAAAACTATTAGTAGATTTGTATCAACCATTTCTTGCGTTAGAGGAGTGTTCTCAGGGATCCCGCTCAAGCATCTAAGCGCCCAGACTGCTTTTTCGCGCTCTAATGAATCAGTCGCATTCAAAGATCTATCTATGATAGGTATGGCTCCCGGACCGATTTCTACTGTTTTCTGTCTAATGGGTTCCATGGAATTCTTCATGGTGAAGTCGATTATTAGATTCTGCCGGAGTTCATAAGTTTTTTGTTCGCTTACCGGATATTTTACTCTGCAATTATCGATCCTGGTTTGAATCTGTTGCTGGAGGTCGGATGGAACCGGGCGTAGTAAAATGTTGTTGTCAATTATAATTCCTGTGTTATTGCCCGTCGCCGCCGCATCGGCATAAGCCAGATTGGATATTGCAACCATTATCCCAAGAATACATAGAACTATCCGTGTATTATTCATGACCTCTGCCTCCATTTGAATGGATTTTGTCAGTTTACTTAAATCAGATAGTTGCCCTATAAGACTAGCACATTTTCGCTCGGTTCAACAACTTTCTCTGTGGATATATTAGATGTATACCTGTCGGAGAGTTGTCATGGATCAAGAGGTTCAAGTTACCTGCGAAAAAAAGCTGAACACGGCAGTTGAAGCGCTTGTCGATGTGCTTTCGAGCCGCGATGGCTTTTTACGTCAATCGGTCCGTAAGTCACTGGTAGCAATTGGCGAACCAGCTGTAGGATTTCTTATCCAGGCTCTAAGCAGCAAAGACAGAAATGTGCGATGGGAGGCCGCAAAGGCCCTCGAAGAGATAGGTGACCCCGAAGCCGCGCGGGCGCTTGTGGATCGCTTAAGGCACGATCATTTCGGAGTGCGCTGGATAGCAGCGGAGGCGCTGATTAAATTTGGAAAACGAGGGCTCGAACCTCTTCTTTCGGAACTACTGCGTGACCCTCATACAGGCTTTTTGAAAGATGGAGCGCATCACGTGCTCTACACACTGAGCCAAAAAGATCATTCTCTGCATGATCTTCTTATGCCGATCGTATCCTCGTTGGGCGCTGTAAACACAGTCGATATGACTCCTCGCATCCAA
>DJHI01000017.1:0-6929 GCA_002431715.1 Armatimonadetes bacterium UBA5829 | reverse complement strand
CCAGCGAGATTCCACACCTATGCCTTTCAACTGGAGCAACACGGGAATGAGTCTTGGGTCAGATAATTTTATAGCAGCATCAAGCGCATCATCCCATACCTTGTTATTGCGCACCGCATCTGATAATTCGGAGAGCAGCAAATCGGCTGCATCATTTTCATGGCGACAAGCCAGACCTAATAATGCGTCAGCTCTAATCTCACCATCCACATCATCAAGACGACTGCGCAATGCCTGACCCACATCCTCCCTATCTGGATCCAAATATGTTAATGAGGCTGTAGCCTCTTCTCTTACATCTCTGTCAGGATCAGATGATAGTTCAATTCTGGTTTTGATCGATTGATCATTATGATAATAGTGCTTTTGAGATAGAGCAAAGACTACATCTCGTCGAACCATAGGTTCAACATGTTTCTTTATGGCAACTAAAGTGTCAATAATTTCAGGAGAATTATAGAAACCTAATGATACCACCGCAGATTGGATGACGTCCGAACACTCATCTTTAACCAGTGAAAGAAGAATCTTGATGGCTTCCTCCGGGTGCAACATTCCCGGTGTGCCAATCTGACCAAGTATGTCTGCGCCAAGCTCACGTTCAGAAGAGTTATCGCNNCGCTCAAACACTTCTTCACTCCCACGATATTGAAGAATTTGCACCACGCAACTATACTCGTCAAAGTCAACATCACTAAGCGCAATATCAATGAGCTCGCCAGTTGATCTTGGATCAGGACGAAAACACCTATTGCGTGGATATTTGGTAGATGTCATTTTTATTCCCCGGGAAAGGGCTTGTATGCTGCGGAGACTTACTCTCAGCTCTCTTCATCGCCTCGATTGCTTAACTGTTCCCGCAGCTTTCAATTTTACCAGTTGCAGGCAGTTGGATTCCATATGTCTGTCTTTAGCGACATCTATGGGAGTTAATCCGCAGTTTGTCTTTGCTTTAATATTGCCGCCTGCGTCAACTAAAATTTTAAATACTTCTGGCTTGACACGTGATCCGGCAGCTACATGTAGTGGAGTACGGCCCTTCTTATCTTTTACGTTTGGATTTGCCCCATAATCTAGAAGTAGCTTAATTACATTGCCATATCCTCTATAAGCAGCTGCATGCAATGCCGTCAGTCCATTTGCANNGCACCTGGTTCTTGAATATTGGCTCCTAATTTCAGCAATTCCTCAACAATACTCACTCTACCCTGTAAGGCTGCTATTATTATCGGTGGTTCAATCATATTATGATCAAGAAGAGATGGGAGTGCATGCAACGAGGCCCCATTCTTGACAAGAAAAGCTACAACATTTTTCTTGTTGGCAAAGATTGCAGTCCTCATCGGAGTCTGTTCTGGTAATTCTTTTATCCGTATATTTGGATCTATACCATGTTGTAATAAAGCCTTTACGCCTGCAATATTGCCGTCCCGACAATAATAATGAAGCATTAGCACACTTATGACAAGATTGCAGTGTCTGTCACCCCGCCTTTTTGCAACATCTAAAATGGTTTCTCCATTTGAGTTACGAACAGAAAAATCAGAACCAGCCCAATAAAGGTCAACTAACCGATTAATATTACAATCATCAGCAGCAGCAAACAGAGTGTTTTGTGAAACATCTGGTGCGTAAATATTTGATGGTGCACATTGTTTATGATTATGATGCGATGCTATAAGAAAAACACCGACAGTTAATACTAGAGTAATCAGAATAATTATTATCAAGTGTCTGTTCATTTACAAGACCCCTGGCTTCATTGAAGGGATTTGATATCCTATTTTACTTCTGTCCAAAATCATATTGATCCAGCTTTTCTATTCTGTGGGACGATGCTTCCACCATCTAGCAATAATCGGCTATAACTAGTCCTCGCGGCATAAAGTCCTAAAAAGTATGATAGCGTTATTCTATAGTCACCGGAATTCCTGCTTTCGCATATAGTAAGTGATTCTTGATTGGGTGAATAAAGTGAGTGGGGAATACAAAAAAAGCCCGCAGGCAGAACCCACGAGCGTTTTTGGTGAGAAGCATGGCGGTCCCAAGGGGAGTTGAACCCCTCTCCCGGCCTTGAAAGAGCCGTGTGCTAACCGATGCACCATGGAACCGCGCTTAGTTATTATACCAAATACTGTTTCATTTGATCAATAGTTATTCCAGCTCTTGGACAATTGTGGGCTTTGTCGGGGTAATATCATCGTCGCTGCCTCCTCCGCGCCTCTTGAATATCTTGCGGCGCAGTCCGCCCCAAAGGTAATCGAGCTCATTGACTTTTAAGAGCTTCAACAGCAGCAGATATATTCCGCCGCCTAGAAACATTGCAGTCAGAACGGTTAAAAATGAACCCATCTTGCTCTCGACACGCGCGAGAGGCCGTTTTGTTATATATTCAGGGTACGTTTTTTCGAGGAACCGCCTGTTTTCCTTCGGCGACATCTTCTCCTTATCAGGATCTATGCTGCCGTTTGCGATGATGACATTTATATTATGCATCATCGCTTTGCTGCCATTCTTATGAGTGATATTCCGAATTGCATCACTGGACAATTGGGAGTATAGATATTTCGAGATCGGCGTATCGCTCTTACCAAGAGTGCGCACAAATGCCACCGGATGTCTTACATCACCCGATTGAAGCTGCCATGAGCCCACGAGTCTCGACATCTCCAGGCGCACTCCAAAGCAGACTATCCCCATAATAGCCGCGGCAATGATAATTCGCCCGACGGTGCTCAAGACATTTCGACCCTCGAGTCCATAAAGCTTCTTGCGCAGGAACCATACAAGAGCGAAGAAATGCAGTGAAACGGCTATAGTGGTGGCAAGCGCTATGCCTCCGGTGCCCATTTTGCGCATGAGTATATAATTTATTGGAATGAACAACAACGTGGCGACAGTCCCCGTCACCACGGGCGTTATTGTGTCCTGCAGCGCAAAGAACCCGCGCGATACAATCGCCTGGCCCGCCCATGCGAAAATTCCGAGAGAGTAGAAAATAAGCGGAATGGCAGCAGTGGCCACACTTTCAGGCCCGAATTTACCGGACATATAAACAGTCCGCACCAGAGGGTCGGCCATCACAATCATAAATATCATTGCCGGTATGCTCTCGACCATAATCGCGCGCAAGCCGTAGGCTATACTGCTGCGCATCTCTCCATAAGCGCGCTGGGCTGCATAAGAGGCAAGCAGCGGAAGAATAGCCGTTCCGGCCGCTTGAGCAAAAATTCCCAGCGGGACCTGCATTAGTCGGTTCGCATTATAGAGCGCAGCAGGCGCCGAGGCGGAGACATAACTGGCAAACCAGCGATTGATGATTACATCGATCTGCGGAAGGCCCAGGCCGAATATGACAGGCAGAGCAAGCTGAGCTACTTTAATTACACCGGGATGCTTCAAGTTGAGACTTGGATGAAATTCGAACCCCATCTTTCGCATCCAGTAGTACGTGTAGACAATATTTCCGGCAAATGCGCCTATCAGTGTTCCCAACGCAACTCCGGCGATATGGAACCATCGGCTTAGCACTATAGCTCCAAAGATGATGCCGACGTTATAAATGACTGGCGCGGCGGCCGTAGCGCGAAACTCCTGCCTGGACTGCAGTGTCGCCATCATCAATCCACCGAGGAAGAAAAATATCTGGCAGGGTAATATGATTCGAGTCAGAAGAGTTGTCAGAGGAATTAGCTCAGGATTATGCTTCACAAATCCCGGAACGGCCAGCCAGCATACCAGCGGTTTTGCGAATATCCAGAAAACTATTACCGCTCCACCCATAATAATTCCCATAAAGCAGGCAATGATGCTGAAAACTTCCCAGGCTTCCTTCTTTCTATCCGTGCTGAAACGTTCAGTAAATACTGGGATGAACGCCGCGGAGAGCGCGCCGCTGGATAAGAAGAAATATAGAAGGTCTGGTAGATTAAAAGCGGAGTTATATGCGCTGGTTATGCCGGTCTGACCAAACAGGTGAGCTATTATCATATCTCTGATCAGCCCGAGGAAACGGCTTAGTAATACCGCTACGAGCATAAGACCGGCGGCTTTTTTAAAAGCTTTATGTGATGTCATACTGGTATAATAGCCTGTTTATCTTACAACCCACCTGTCTGGCACGGTGTATGCAACAGTTCTAGTTGATTCTCCTTCAGTAGTGTGGTTTTTTATTTTCCCTCGCCCGCCAAATGGCGGGCCATTTTTTTGTCCTCAGGTAGATACGACTAAGCAGCCGTGTCAGTTCCCGATATCTATTTTCCTATAATCATCCTCAGTGATATGATGAGCAGAAAGACTCCAAATACCTTCTTTAATACATGATCCGGTATACCCGTCGCAAGCTTCGCTCCCAGCAATCCTCCGACCAAAAAACCGACCGCGAGCAGCGCCGCTACCTTAATGTCGACATAATTGGCTTTATAATATGCGCAAGCAGCAAGAATCCCAATGGGGGGAACCATCATCGCCAGCGTCGTGCCCTGCGCCTGATGCTGAGAATATTTGAATATGTAGACTAAAGCGGGCACAACCACTGTGGCGCCACCTATGCCAAGGAGTCCACCCAGTATACCTGCAATAAAGCCAAGGATTGAAAATAACACAGCATTAACCATTCGCCTTACCTCTTGTCGAGCTGTAGTACTTTAATAGAATACTCCAATATGGCGAGGATTGGTAGAGGCATGCCTCGGAAGGACATTGCTTGCGGGTCAAGGAAGGGTATATTTGTAGTGTGTCAAAACAAGGAGAAGAAATTTGCCGGAACCTCTTCGACTCGGTGTATCGAGTAGCTCATTTATTTTTTTGATCCCCAAGGAAGTGCGCGACGCCATGTCCGCATCCGTGAGGCTGGATGACAGACTCAACCGCTTGATGGTCAACTTCACTCAGGAGATGATGGATGAAGTCAACAGTGCCGATGTAAGCGCAATGGAGCTTTATCACTCCATGATATGGGATGCCGATAAGGTGTTGGAACCCGTATGTAACGATTCAAAGGTCGAGTTCTGGTCGGTTCACGCGCCGTATGGGCGAAATCTCGATCCGTCATCGACCAATCCCGAGACTCGAAAAGCTTCCATTGCCGCATATTGTTCAGGTGTGGATGTGGCGAGGCGAGTTGGAGCGAAAGTCGTCGTGGCTCACCCGGGCGCAAAGGCGGACTATGATATGCCTGCCTCTGAAAGAATCAAATTCGTGCCGGAAGTCATTGCAAAGGCAGCCGATTATGCCGCTGATTATGGAATCAAAATTGCAGTCGAGCCGCTTCCTAATGATGAAACTGGGAGCACTCTTGAAGAAGTTCTTTGGATTATCGATCAGGTGAANNCGTCCTAATGTGGGAGTGAATATAGATGTAAATCACCTATTCCCTGCAAGCGCGATACCGGATATGATCAGAAAAGCTGGCGAGCGGCTCTTTACCTGCCATATATCCGATCAAGACGATCATGAGCGCCACTGGCTGCCTTTTGAAGGCAAGCTCGACTGGAGGGCGGTAATAGATGCGTTTGTCGAGGTCGGTTACGATGGCCCGCTGATTTATGAGACCCACATTAAAAATATCGGCAGTATCAAGGAAGCTGTCGCGACGATTGTCGACAATTATCACAGGCTTCGAGATTATGCCATTAAAACAGGTGCCGGGGTATGAAACTCAAGCTCATATCGTGTGAGGCTATCACACGAGAGGCGCGGTTGGCGTCTGCAAAAAGCCCTCATGTCGTGGATATCGAGTTTCTCGCGTTTGGCCTTCATAATACGCCAAACGAACTCAGAAAGACTATTCAACTCAAGATCGATGAGTGTGAGGATCAAAAATACGACCGCATAATACTCGGATACGGGCTCTGCAGCCGTGGCACGGCGGAGCTTGTGGCAAGGTCGATTCCTATTGTAATCCCGCGAGCGCATGACTGCATCACGTTTTTTCTTGGATCGCGTGCTCGATATGACGAGGAGTTCAGGCAGCATCCAGGGACATATTACTACAGCCCCGGATGGATCGAACGTAAAGAGGGAGAGGTAAATCAGGGTTTTATCGATGACGCGCAGGCCCGGTCGTATGAAGAAAAGTATGAGGAATATGCAGCCAAATATGGCGAAGACAATGCGAAATACCTGATCGAGCAGGAGCAGCAGTGGTATCAGCATTATACGCGAGCCGTTTTTATAAATATGAATATCGGTGATATCGACGGTTACCGTGAGTTCACTCAGCAAATTGCAAACACAAGAGGGTGGGAGTATTCAGAGATCGACGGCAATCCCACTCTAATAGAGCGCCTGATGAACGGCGATTGGGATAGTGAAGATTTCCTGACAGTCGAACCTGGACAGAGAATTATAGAAGCATTCGATGCGCATATAATTAAAGCGGATGTATAAGAGTTTTTTGCTATAGGCCATGTAAACGGGGCCCGGTTGTCCGGTGGCTGAGGCAGCGAGACTCTATAACTTTTAGACTCATTACAGCGTCAATGTAGCAACCGCTCTAGTGCCCTTGCCTGGCTCGCTGGTGATGACCAGGCTGCCGTGCGACTGCCTTGCCCGTTCCTCGACTCCGACCAGGCCAAGATGCCCTTCCGAGGCCTTCTCCGCACGGACACGGTTTACATCAAAGCCTTTGCCATCGTCTTCAACCTCAAGATAGAGTTTGCCTTCCTGGGTATAAACACGGACTTCGACATGCTCGGCATTCGCATGCGCTGCAGCATTATTTAGAAGCTCGCGAACTATCTGGAATGCAGCGAGCGCGACATTGGGAGCCATGGCTTCTTCAGGAGGATGCAGGTCGAGACGAGTTTTGAAACCGGCCTTTGCAGCAGCATCGGTGGAGCAGCGTTCGACCGCCTGCTTGAATCGACTCGGCTCGGGTCCCATAAGTCTGAGTTCGGAAAGATATACACGAACCTCCGCAAGGCCGC
>DJHI01000312.1:11729-15598 GCA_002431715.1 Armatimonadetes bacterium UBA5829 | reverse complement strand
CCGGCGCTCATGAAGCGCTTGAAATGCGCGATGGCGACAAGACCCGCTTTTTGGGCAAGGGTGTTATGGACGCTGTTCGCAATGTGAACGAACTTATAGCTCCCGAACTTATCAATTATCCGGTTACAGAGCAGGCTGCAATCGATCAGACCATGCTCGATCAGGACGGAACTCCGAATAAGTCCAAACTTGGCGCAAATGCCATACTGGGTGTAAGCCTTGCCTGCGCAAAGGCAGCCGCCGAGTCTCAGGGCCTTCCGCTCTACCGCTATCTTGGTGGAGTCAACGCCAAAGATCTCCCGGTTCCTATGATGAACATCCTCAATGGCGGCAAGCATGCCGACAATACCGTTGACATTCAAGAGTTCATGGTTATGCCGGTCGGCGCATGCTGCTGGGCCGATGCCTTGAGGATGTGCGCTGAAGTGTATCATAACCTTGCAAAAGTCCTTAAGAGCAAGGGTCTTTCCACCGCTATTGGCGACGAGGGCGGCTTCGCTCCGAACCTTAAAACTTCAGAAGAGACTATCGAAGTCATTCTCGAAGCGATCGAGAAGGCCGGTTACAAGCCGGGCGAGCAGTTCATGATCGCTCTGGACCCTGCCGCGACTGAGATGTATCAGGACGGCGTTTATAACTTCGAGGGTGAGGGCGTCAAGCGCACCTCTGCCGAGATGGTCGACTATTGGGAATCGCTGGTCAATAAATATCCGATCATCTCCATCGAGGACGGAATGGCCGAAGACGACTGGGATGGCTGGGTTGCACTCACCAAGCGCATCGGTGATAAGGTACAGATAGTCGGTGACGATCTTTACGTCACCAACGTTGAGCGTTTGAAGAAGGGCATAGAACTCGGTGCTTCAAATGCTATCCTTATCAAAGTGAACCAGATCGGCTCCTTGACCGAGACTCTCGACACCATCGAGCTTGCCAAAAAGAATAACATGACCGCTATCGTGAGCCACCGCTCAGGCGAGACTGAAGACACTTTCATTGCTGATCTTGTGGTTGCCACCAATGCAGGTCAGATCAAGACAGGCGCACCTGCCCGCAGCGAGCGCGTTGCAAAATACAACCAGCTTCTCAGAATCGAAGAAGACCTGGCCGACATCGCCCGATATCCGGGGATCAAGGCTTTCTACAACGTTAAGAGATAATTTGTAGGAAACAGGTAAGAGGAAATAGGAAATATAGCCGGAGTGCGATGCGCTCCGGCCAAATTTATTACTATGCCGGTGCTATAATTTATCTGGAGGAAGCTGTGTTTTCCAAGGTTGTGGTTTGTAACCAAGCTCTTCTATAGTTAATCTTTTGCGCTCGACTGTTTCATTTTTAGATCTCCGATACTTTTCTGCAGCAGGAACCAGTGAACAAAGATCAGAAATCGGTAGCAGAATTTCATCAGCAAGATCGTCAGACGTAAAGCTCTTAGTAGCAAGACGATTGAGTATTTCTTTGTGTATTGCCGACTCTTCGCAAGTCAGTCGACAAGGTTCCGATGTACGGCCCCATTGCGCCGACAACTCCCTGAATAGCTTTTGATAATGGTAGGCTGATAGCAGTCCTAAATCACGACTTCTGTAAATCATAGCCTGTACGGATGTCTTCCATCTTGGTTTGAGATGTAAAAACTGACGTAACATTGGAAACATAGGACACTCTTGACGAAATTGGCTTCGTGGTAATAAAAAAGCAGAAGCGAATTCATTGGCACTCTTTTCTACTTCTTGAGCATCTAATGTGGAGACATTTTTATGGAGAACTAGGTGTCCCAGTTCGTGAGCAATGTCAAAACGAACACGCTCTCCTCCACGCGAGCGTTTGCTGATCAATATAAAAGGCTTATTATCACGCCAAAAGGAGACTGCATTAACATACTTTGAAACCTCATCAAACCAATATACTTCAACTCCATTAGCTTCAATGACGTGTACCATATTGTCGATTGGCCCTCTACCTAACTGCCACCGAGCACGAAGAAAATCTGCTGCCACTTCAGGATGTTCAGCAGAAAGGTTGGGTACTGATACCTTAGGTAAACGAAATCTGTAATGTAGCCATTTTGATACCAGAGATTCGGCGATAGCTGACGCTGCGAGCGTTCTATCTCGAACTGATGCCGTCATTGCACGTCTTGATCTAAAACTGACGGCATCAGGTTCTATTTGATGAATATCTTCTTCATAGAAGAATTTTGTATCAAAGCCTAATTCCTCGGCTATGCTATGAACTTGCAAATGCTTAGGTAGTATTATTCCCGCTTCATATTGAGCCACCGCTTGTGGTGTTACATCGATTTTTTTAGCGAGTTGCGTCTTCGTTAAACCGCGACACTGCCGGGCAATAACCAAGCGGTTAGGCGTGAATGAAGGACCCTCGCGCGCAGGCTCATTACTAATCTCGCGGTTCATCACTTTCTTCTCCTACCTCCTCAATAACTGGCATAACTGAAGTGCTTTCTGGAAGATCAGCAATTTCTGGCACATGCGCAGGTGTAATTGCTCCACGAAATAGTGGAATTAATTCTATACATGTAAATCTTGTGCCAGCTTCATTAATGGCTATTGGCAAACCAAGATTAACCATGGCATACTCGTTATACGGCCCCACAATCTCCCAAGTTAACCAAAAATTCAATATATCTTTGTCCAGAGGTGTGCACAAGTCCTGCTTCATCAAAGATAAAATCGAGTTGGTAAGTGTGTCTGCTATTTTCATCAACAAGAGATTTTGTTAAGCGGCCTTTCTTATTTACCTTTAAAACCTGCTCGATGTCTTGTTTTCCCTTGCAAAGAGAGATTCTGATTAGGTCTTGGGATTTTCCTTTGAAGCCCTCAAATTGGACATGATGATTTTCTATGGTACGTTCAAAACCAAAGCGTGGTAACTCAACGCTAAGCTCTTCGATAACGTTGCCGTAAATCTGCATACCCAAGTCATTTGCTCGGTATTTACTATCTTGTTCTACAGCACGTCTAATACCCCGGACAGTTCCTGCCTTTAAGGTATTTGTTAGTTTTTCATCACTTAAAATCACACTTGCATATATGGGACTACCTAATACAAAAGGATTCATTTGAACCCCTCCATTATTAATAGATATATGCATTATAGTGTCCGCTTGTAAAGTTGTCAACAGATTATTGCGCAATTTTAAAGTGACAACACGAATCGTGTGGAAATATCCAGAGAATAAATCAGCAATATTTTCATTTTCCGCTCCCGCCTTTCCTTCCCTCAAGGCTCGAAAGCTCCAGAGCTTCGTCAGCTTCCTTACGGGCTTGTTTCTGGCCCTGGTAGCGCTCCTTGACCTGCCACATGAAGTTGACTATCTTCGCATCGCGAGAAGAATCCACAAACCCATCGTAATCAAGGTTCAGGAACGGGATATTGTTATGCCGCCGCCTCAGCGACTGACTCAGCGCAGCGACTGTATTTCCAGGCATGCAATTGAACGGAATTACGCTCACAATTCCAGCCAGGCCGCGCCTTGCGAAATCATCGCTCTTACCCATCGAGCAGATCGCCTCGCCGCCGAAGTTGTGGTCCACATACTTTGAACCCAAGCCGACCACTTCGGGCGATGGGATATCGTCATACTCCTCAAGGAAAGGCAAAGCAGCATGATAAAGCACATGCTCTTCTTTATGCACGAGCCTGTCGTTTATCCAGTGAGCGGTGAATGTTTTCAGCTCGTCCATAGTGATTCCACTCTCTTTAAGCCTGTCGCCCGAGAGGACCTTGGCTATAAAGTTGGAGTAGCTGAAGAACTCAGTCATCGGCGCAAGCCATGTCTCGGCTCCTTCGGCTTCCAGCTTCCTTAAAACGTCCTGGTTTGCGCCATCGTGCAGACGCACGTAAAACTC
>DJHI01000312.1:279-11701 GCA_002431715.1 Armatimonadetes bacterium UBA5829 | reverse complement strand
CGCGCCGCAGCAGTTCCTCGAACTCATCGAGGTGCTTTGTGCCGGTGAGTGTTTTTATCTTCGATCTCTCCACCTTTTCCTTATGAGCGGGAATGAGCGAGATCACTTTCTGCAAATACTTCTCAAATAGCGCTTCGCTGTCGCCTTTATTGATCTCATAAGGCCGCGTGCGCTGCATCATCTTAAAAAGCAGGTCATGGCACATAATTGCGTCCCAGACAACCAATGCGAACATCGTTCCCAATCCGCCGTGCTCGCTCTTTGAGCCGAGGGTCACTATATCGACATCCTTATAGCCCATCTTATCGAGAATTCGCCTCTGGAGCATGCTGTACATTCCGAACCGGCACGGCCCTTCCGAGTTGCCCTGGAAGAATGCCTCTTTTGCAGGGTCGAAATCAGGCCGCGTGATGCGATAGATCATATCCTCGGTAGTCATCAATGCAGGAAGGCAGACATCCTCGCTGATCGCTTTTCGCCCGAGGTTCAATCCGGCATCGGGCGACCTGGGCAGAGCCTCGGCGTCGATACCGTAGGCTCGCATGGCGGCCGCAAGCATTCTTGCGGATTCATTTGCATAAGGAATCCAGAGCCTCCGGCCTTTAAGCCTGGTGATCGGAACATCATCACTTCTGATCTGATCGGAATCCTTGACCGCTCCCTTGCTCGCTGTGTCCGCGAATGCCTCGATCCGGGTTATGACACCGGCGTCGGCTGTATGCTCATCGATCTGCATCACATAACATGGCTCGCCGATTTCATCCTTAAAGAACGGATTGCCGAACGAGTCGGGCCCGCAGGCGAAATAGGTCAGGACGACCGCTTTCAGGCGCGAATCCTCCCTGATCAGCCTTGCGGCCATCAGTTTCTTCTGAATCTGGCGCGAGTATGCATTGGGCCAATGGTCTGAGATATCGGCAGCCTCCAGAGGCAGGAAGTCCTGCGGAATCGCAAGTATTCCCAAATCCTGGATCTTTTTGCAGATATCCATATTGAGCAGGGGGTCCCAAAGCGTATATGGCCGCCCTATAACGATGAAAGTCAACTGGTTCTGAGGCAGGTTCGCGAGAACCTCGGCCCCGCGCTTCTCCTGCCACTGCCTGAACTCACTCAGGGCTTTCATCCCCTTCTCAAATGCAGCCCTGGACTCTCCAGCGGATTTTCCAAGCTCTTTACCGGCCTGAATGAACATCTTCTCAAGGTGCTTTCCTCCGCGCTTGAAGTGAAGAACGGGCGATATGTGCCTTATGCCGCGCTCCGTAACACCGACNNCCGACGCACGATGAGATAACATCGGGAGCCGCCTGCAGATACGGACAGGTTTGAGCCTGCCGCATATTGGAGTTCGGCTGCTCAGTCGAGATGATGCGCGGCGAGAAAATTATGTCGACTTTCTTTTCGATCAGGTCCATATAATGGCCATGCGCCACCTTAAACGGGAAGCACGGCTCGCCTATCGACACATCCAGACCCATCTCCACGATATGCTTATTGGTCTGGTCTGAAACGACCACATCAAATCCCAACTCTTTCAGGAACACATTGTATAGCGGAAAGAGTTCGCTGAACATCAGTCCACGAGGAATGCCCACCTTGATATGCTTGGCGGTTTCGGGACAAGGGTGTCCCGAAACAACAGTTTCCGGGTGTTGGGAAAGCGCAACATCCTGAGCTTTGTCGAAAGATGCGGATGAATTAGCGCCGGCAAACTCAAATAGCATTTTTTCGCGCTCAGCAAAAAGATCAGGCAGATGCTCGCCCAAATTCTTCTTCTGAACAGCGCTGAACTTCTCGCAGCGGTCGTTATAGAAATACTTGGGGCCGTCCTTGATCTTG
The DNA here is from genome assembly GCA_002431715.1 of Armatimonadetes bacterium UBA5829. Taxonomy (GTDB): domain Bacteria; phylum Armatimonadota; class UBA5829; order UBA5829; family UBA5829; genus UBA5829. The sequence continues at coordinate 9,865 of DJHI01000312.1, read as the reverse complement.
AAAGTGTTCACATCACACCTGTTCGCGCAAGATTTGCATTCGAATGAGGTGATTTCATACTCGGTCTGAGCGATCTTGTCGAACCCTCTAAACGTGCTGACTTCAGGATTTGCCAGATATGCCAGCCTCGCGGCTCCAACGGCGCCGGTTATATGTGGGTACGGCGGGACAACAATCTTCCGTCCGAGAGCCGTCTCATAAGCTGCAATCATACCTTTATTAAAAGCAACCGCGCCCTGGAAGGCTATCTTTCCGCCTATGTCTCTGCTCGCGACGTTCTTATGCAGATAATTCTTTACACTCGCAAGGCAAATTCCCGCAGCAAGGTCCGTCGCCGGAACGTTATTTTGTTGATAATAGACCATCGCCGATTCGGAGAAGACCGTACACGTCCAGTCCAGGTCGGGCGGACGGGTGTTGCCGAGTGCCAACTCGCCGAAATCTTCCAGCGCCACTCCCAACCTCGCGGCCTGCTTTTCAAGAAACGCTCCTGTTCCGGCTGCGCAGGCTTTGTTCATCTCAAAGTCGATAATGACATCGCCATCGAGACGTATATACTTGCTGTCCTGACCGCCGATCTCAAATATGGTATCGATATCATCGGCATAAGAGAGCGCGCCTGAAGCCTGAGCGGTGATCTCGTTGCGAATCAAGTCCGCGCCGATATAGTCGCCCGTGAGGTATCTACCACTGCCTGTCGTGGCTGCAGAAATCTTGCCTATACTAAAGCCTTTGTCTTTGATCTGCCGGTCGATATTAGCGAGAGTGTCGCGAACTGCCGCCAGCGGGTCGCCGTCCGTCCGGCGATAATATGCCGCCAGCACGTGAAACTTGCCGTCGACCTGAGTCACTAAAGCAGCCTTGGTGCTTACAGAGCCTATATCTACACCTAACGCTGCGCGTTCGATATCTCGTGGCAGCCCCGAGCAGAGAGCAGAGAGCGACGAGCTCAGGTCGCCCTTATTGGTTTCCCAAAGGATCTCCGACTGATCGAGCTTGATGGGTTGCGCGCCGGGGTATTCCAGGGGCTTCTTTAGATGTTCTTCGAGTTTGAGAATAGCGGTTCTGATGTCGACCAATGACTCAGCGCGAAACGCCGCGCCTATTGCTCCAAGGGTTCGATTATGCTTAGGGACAAACAGCCTCTGGCCGAGTTCGAGTTCTTCTGAAAGATATTTGATAACTGCTGGGTTTTCAGAAACACCGCCTATGAACGCAATTTTATCTCGAAATTCCTTGCCTCTGGCGATAGCCGAGCGATAATTACGACTGATTGCCTGGTGGATTCCGGCGGCTATCCTGTTGCGGGGTGTTCCTTTTTGATATAAATGCGTGATGTCGGACTCTGTAAATACTGCGCATCGACCCGACAGGCTTGCAGGGCTTTCGGTCTCCAGCGCGACCTGAGCGAACTCCTCAATGGATGAATAATTGAGTCGCCGCGCCATATGGTCGAGGAACGATCCGCTGCCTGACGCGCATTTGTTTCCGAGATTGGAGTCTTCGACAAGCAGTCTGCCGCTTATAGCATCGCGCTCGAAGAGCAAATACTTCTGGGATTCGCGTCCCATTTCAATTATAGTACGGACTTCCGGGTAAAGCTTGTCCACAGCAGCCACCAGAGCGTTGGGCTCATGGACGGCGTCAGCGTCTATGAGGTCGCATAGAGTGCCCGCTCCTCCACCGGTGGCTCCGATCAAGANNCACCACTGGCTTTGGAAGATAATATCTCCTCGAGCTTTTCTTTAACGCGCCGGATCGGCTGACCTTGGATACTGACTATTTCTAACGGTTCGATAGACTCGTCTTCGCGAATTACGACTGTCTTTACCGTATCCGAGCCGATGTCGAATCCGATTCTAATAGACATACGAATATCCTCCTCAAGCGTCACTCTGCCAGAGAGACTTCAGTGGAGTTTACCCATTCGCAAACCCTCTAGTTCTTGTAGTATATTGCGCTTGTCTGCTTCAGTCAAGGCATACTTGATCTAAAAAGCTCATAAGATGATCAAGGATAACTGTGCATTCAAGCCTATTTGCGTCTTGCTTGACCATTATGGTCTTAACCTTTAGAATTACCTTGTCAGTAAAAAACAGGAGATCGGTAAATTGGCTAACGTAGAAATGGAGACCATCGTAAACCTGTGCAAGGCGCGCGGGTTTATTTTTCAATCATCTGAAATATATGGCGGTTTGAGCAGCACATGGGACTACGGTCCTCTGGGAGTGGCTCTTAAAAGAAATGTAAAGGATGCATGGTGGCGGGATATGATCGCCACGCGTGATGACATCGTCGGGCTCGATGCGGCTATCCTCATGCACCCAAGGGTTTGGGAAACATCCGGCCACGTGCAGAATTTCACAGACCCGCTTGTCGACTGCAAACAGTGCAAACAGCGATATCGAGCGGACGACCTCACCGACACCAAATGTCCGGCATGTGGAGGCGAACTTACCGAAGCTCGTCAGTTCAACTGCATGTTCAAGACCTTCATGGGGCCTGTCGAGGACAACGCCGCAGTCATATATATGCGTCCTGAGACGGCTCAGGGAATCTTCGTGAACTTCACGAATGTCCAGCAGGCGACACGCAAAAAGCTGCCGTTTGGAATCGGACAGGTCGGCAAGTCGTTCAGAAACGAGATCACCCCCGGAAACTTCACCTTCCGCACACGCGAGTTCGAGCAGATGGAGATGGAGTTTTTCTGCATGCCCGGCACCGATGATGAGTGGTTCGAGTATTGGATCAAAGAGCGCTGGAACTGGTATCACAAGCTCGGCATGAAGGAAGAGAACATGCGCCTGCGTGCGCACGACCCTGCGNNACCAATTATGACCTTACCAAGCACTCAGAAGGCTCCGGCAGAGACCTGACATATTTCGACGAACCCAGCGGCCAGCATGTGACTCCTTATGTCATCGAACCGGCTGCCGGGGCGGATAGAGCGACACTTGCTTTCCTTGTCGATGCATATGATGTCGAGGTGATCGAAAAAGGCGACAAAAAGGACAAGCGGACGGTTTTAAGGTTCAGCAAGGATTTAGCACCTGTTAAAGCAGCCGTAATGCCGCTTTTGCGAAACAGGCCGGAGATAGTCGAGACGGCAAAGAAACTCGCGCACGACCTGCAGCGAGCTTTCCCGACAATGTATGACGACACCGCTTCTATCGGCCGTCTCTATCGACGCCAGGACGAGATCGGAACCCTGTGGTGCATTACAGTGGATGTGCAGACAGTCGAGGAAGACAACCAGGTCACAATCCGAGACCGAGACAGCATGGAACAGATTCGCATGCCTATCGAAGGCGTGAAGCAGTACCTTAGAGATAAACTTGAATCGGCTGACTGCTGATTTGATAATGATTTTTCGTTATTGAGTATTGGCCCGGCGCTTAATAGCGTCGGGCATTACTACTGGTTATAATATGCAGCCTAAACAAGAAAAACAGGTTTCTGAGATGAAGCAATATAGATTTAGTGCCTCAAAAGGCCTGCTTATTGCTCTGACTGCAACAATTCTCGTCTACATCCCATCCCTCTTCTCCTACTTCCAACGAGACGACTGGGCGCATCTACTAAAAGTCGCAAGTCCCGGGCATAACCCATGGTCATTTGGCGACTGGTTCTACAGGCCGCTTTTTCTGATCGAATTCGGCGGATTGTATAAGGCCTTTGGCTTGAACGCCGTGGGTTGGCATGCATTTGCTTTGCTTGTGCACCTGGTAAATGTCGCTCTGGTCTACTTGCTTGCGAGGAGATTGAAATTCAATGACATTGCGGCGATGGTCGGTGCGGCGGCTTTCGGTGTGTTTCCTATGAGTACGAATGCAGTCGGCTGGCTATCTGCTTTATCGGGTGTTACCGCGGTCTCATTTTGCCTTGCAGCCGTTCATATAGCGCTAACACAGCGTATACCGGTTCTTCTTCGGGGTATACTCTGCTGCGTGGTCTGGACTCCTGCTTTGTTTTTCAAAGAAGAAGCCGCCGCTATGATAGTCGTGCTTCCCTTCCTGCCGCTCTTTATTACAGATAAGAGAAGCAGGCGCGAGCGGGCGATATGGTTTGCATCTTGCCTTTTGATGGTCGGTGCGCTGGCATTTTTTGTTCATATAGAGGGCCAGTGTCACCAGGTTTATGGAAATCCAAAGGCTCATTTCGATCTTCAGGTTTTGCGCAGAGCATCCATAATGCTGCTGTGGCCATTTGGTATGGGGCCGACTGTTGTAGCAGTCGCTGAAATATGGATGATCGGCATCATCGCGATAATGCCTGCATTGTTGTGGAGGCGATACATTACTCTGAGACCGGCTCTGTTCTGGTTTATAGGTACCGGCATGGCTATCGGAATCGCTATCGGCTTCCTTACCCCGGCAGACCGTTATTTCTATATACCAAGCATAGGGATTGCCCTCGGCATTGCAGCTCTGGCGCAGCGTCTATCGATCATAGATCGTCCGATTTCTTCTGTTACCCGCATTATTGTCTCTCTGCTTGTAATGTGGGTTATGTCAATAGGCGATATGCCCGCTGCATTATCCATAGCTGTCGGTTTGATCGTTTTCATGTGGCAAAAGCCTTCCAACATGAGCGGACATGAGCGAAGTGGTTGTATTGGACTCCTTGCTGTTGCTGTTATTTTTAATATGTTTGAGGTGCTGAGTCGTTATACAATATGTCTCGGATATTATCCTGAGTGGTTGAATGTTGTCGCGCCATTACCAGCTGCCGCTGTTATATATCTGTGCAACAAATCTGGAGAAAGAGGATGGCGGCTTACGGATTATTTACTGTGCTCGTGCCTGGTTTTCTGGACAAGACATCCGGCAGAGTTAGTATTGCTTGTTGCCCTTATACTGGCACCATTTCTCGAACGAAAACTACCTGTATTTAGAGTCCATGCGGCACGGCCGATTGCTACGGCAGTGGTGGTAGTGCTAGTATTGCCATGGAGCTATTCAAGCTTTTCAAGAAATATGTCGTGGCTTAAATCCGGTCGGCAAATTGAATCCGCCGTAGCAAAGGTCTCCATTACTATGAGAACCCTGCCGCAGGACTCGCATCTGCTCTTTGTCGACCGGGCAGATTTTACTAATCCCGAGTCTCGCATACTCCAGGTTACAAGCAAGCTTATAGCGAAAAGACCGGATATTGAGGTCGATCTATTCGATCGGACAAAGCCAAATCACTTAAATGCGAACTATAAAATCGTCTGCGACCGTAATTGGAATATAGAGCTCTATTCAACCGACAAATAAAAATGAACATTCGCGAAACATACGAAAAACTAGAAAAACAGATGCTTTCACCCAACGCGTCGCTTGCGTNNTCGGCCTGAGCCGCAGGACCCTGTGCGGACATGTTATCAGCGCGATCGAGACAGAATCATCCACTGTAAGTCATTCAGGCGTCTCAAGCACAAAACTCAGGTATTTATCGATCCAGAAGAGGATCACTACAGGACGCGACTTACTCATACGCTTGAAGTCGCTCAAATCGCCCGCACCATATCACGCGCGCTTCGCCTAAATGAAGACCTCACTGAGGCAATAGCTCTCGGCCACGATCTGGGCCATACCCCTTTCGGCCATGCCGGAGAGGCTGCTTTGGACGAGGTTATGAAAGAATTCGTGCCGGGAGGGTCATTCAAGCATTCCGACCAGAGCCTAAGAGTGGTCGATTACCTAGAGAATAAAGGCCTGGGGCTGAACCTGACCTATGAAGTAAGGGATGGAATTATACATCACTCGAAAGGCAATGCCGACCTGGCGATAGACTCTCGCGGCCCTGCAACCTCTGAAGGCAAAGTGGTGAAGATCAGCGACAGGGTGGCTTATGTCAATCATGACATAGACGATGCCATCCGCGCGGGGATTATCACCGAACATGATCTTCCTGAAAAATGTGTCGATATTCTCGGCAGGAGCCATTCGGCCAGAATCGGAGCGATGGTCGAAGATATTATCCGTTATTCAAGCGAGAGCAGCTCCATCGGGATGTCAGAGCAGTTCAGAAAATCTACCGACTGCCTGAAGGATTATCTCTTCGAGCACGTATATGAGCGGGATGTCAGAGGGATAACCGAACTGATGCAGGCAGGTGAAATGCTGAAGGAGCTTTTCCGCTATTACATGGCAAATCCGAATCAGATGCCTGCAATTATTGATTCTTCCTCCAAACCGACAGACCTTGCCCGCCGGGTCTGTGATTTTATCTCTGGAATGACCGACCGATATGCTCAAAAGGATTATGAACTGCGGGTAAAGACGCGAACTAATTAACTTATTTTTCTCTCGCTCAGTTGGCAATGGCGTATTAGCGTGATATAATGAATTTGTGATCATTCAATTCCCGTGATAGTTCTCCTGTTCTCTACTAGTTAATTTGGACTTTCGGAAATATGGATAGAACATGGAGGTGTGCTCAAAATAATGAAAACCGCTATTAAATGCAACTGCGGGCAGCGAGTTCTCGCTAAAGATGTAATGCAAACCGGCTATTATCTCCGTCTCATTGGTCCAAGTTTCGTGTATGTTAAATACCGCTGTCCTCGATGTAAAAAGCTGGGCGAACAGTTCGTCAAGCAGGAGGAGTGGGAGGACGGCATTCTTCATGATATCCCCAGCGAGGTCAAACCTGAAGAAAAAGCTATCTTCGAGCAGATGGGCAAGATAGATATTCATGAATGTATCGATGCGCACTTCGAGCTTGAAAAAATGGAAAGCCTGTGCGATTTAATAAATATTACCGAGGAAGCGAAGAAATAAAGCTACGCTGATAAATAACAACAAAGAGCGGCTGCGAAATTGGTGGCGCGCTCTTTTGCTGTACGGGGCTTAATATGCTATCATTAACTCAACTATATATAATACAACACCTCCAACAGGCTAAGTAAATTACGGCCTTGAGCTTGTATCAGAAAAATGTGATTATCAGATTACCTGATTCGAGCCAAGACGTGCAGTTTACTAAGTTAGATTTCCGCAGGGAATGTGACTCTTTGCTTAGCATGAATTGCTTAGAGGTAATGCGTTAGGGTGAGTATGAAAATAAAAAAAGCAGTACAGTTTATCAAAAGCATCCTACCAATCATCGGGCTTGCGTTACTCGTGTTTTTAGGGATCTATCTGTCCGCAACAGTAAGGCCTGTGACGCGTGGGGTCACTAATATGCGTTGGGTTGTTGACCCGCATCCGATCAGACCGACCACCATCGCTCTATTTGAGAAAAAGAACCCTCATATCCATGTTGTAAATGATCCTGACGCGGATTCGCGCAGACTCCTTACTCAGCTTGCCGGAAATGTTCCTCCCGATGTTATGACAATGTATAGCCCTGAGCAGGTTATGAATTTTGCAAAAAGAGGACTTCTGCTTGACCTGCGACCTTACGTTAAGAAATACAAGATCCCTGTAGACAAACTGTGGCCTCAGTTGAAGCCGTATGTTTATTACGACGATCAGATAGTCGGTATCCCGGAAAACTGCGGCAACCAGTATATGTTCTATAACANNGGGTGCCTTACCCTAAAGAAGGCTGGACCTGGGACGATTATGTTGCGGCTGCAAAGAAGCTTACAAAATATAAGGTTATTAACGGCAGAAAACTGCCTGTACAAAAAGGCATGTACATAGACAACGCGCCCTGCCTTTTTATTTGGAAATATGGCGGCAGTATGTACAGCCCGGACGGCAAGACCTGCACCATGGATTCCAAGGAATGCAAAGAAGGCGTCCGGTTCTGGTATGACTTAAGGATGAAGTATCATGTTCTGCCTACCGGTGAAGAGACCGGAAGCATGGCTTCCATGGGTGGTTATGGCGGCGCTTTCCTCTTGTTTGCTCAGAGCAAAGCAGCCATGGTTATTACAGGCAGATATATGGTTCCGCAGTTCCGTGTTCAGAAGGACTTGGAGTGGGATGTAGCTCCATTCCCTCGAGGTAAATACACCGTAGCTCCATTCTTAAGTAAGTGTTACGTCATTCCTAAAGCATGCAAAAATAAACCACTGGCGCTCAAATTCCTTCGCCACATTTTGAGCAGGGAAAATCAAAAACTTATTTCCGATTATGGGGATGGGCTTCCATCCATTAATACCCCTGAGACTATCAAAGACTTCCTTTATAATCCGGCGTATCCTAAAGAGACCCACAACCAGATGTTTATTGACGAGTTGAAAATCGGGCGTGAATTCGAATGGTCTCCATATATCAACATCAGTGACTCAAACGCAATTGTCAATCGAGAACTGGACAAGATGTGGCTGGAGCAGCAGACGCCTGACCAGGCCTGTGACAATATTGCAAAAGACATCAACGCCATAATCCGCCGTAACCTGGCGAATCCTAATTTCCTGAAATGAGAGGCTGGAGCAGTGTCCAAAACTAGTGTAGAAAAAACGAGCAAAAAGTCACGACTTTCGAGCAACGCTTATCGCGAAACGCTCGCGGGTTACGGCTTTCTATTGCCTAATTTCCTGGGCTTTGCCATATTTACAGTGGTTCCGGTTGCAGTATCACTATTTATGGCTTTCACCTACTGGAACATCTTTTCAAAGCCTGTGTGGATTGGTCTGGATAACTTCCGAAGCCTTTTGTGGTTCCGCCACGATAGTGGGCATATCGTAGCCAATGACCCATTCTTCTGGCAGTATCTCTACAACACCGTCTTCTTTATGATGGGCATTCCTCTTGGAATGGCGGGAAGCCTGATTCTTGCCATGATGCTGAACCAAAAGATCAAAGGCGTTGTATTCTTTAGAACCATATATTTCCTTCCCTCGGTCTCTGCCGGCGTGGCGCTTCTGATCCTGTGGAAATATATATACAATTCCGAGGTCGGTCTCTTAAATCAGGTGTTTCGGACTATTGGAACGTTTATTTATCATTATAAACCTCTTGCATTACTCTTCACTATTTTATGCGCGGCGGTCTTCGGTATTATCGTCATCGGTTGTATCGCTGCAGTAATCGGTTTTTTCAACTGGGTCAGCGAAAAACTGAAACTTTTCTGGCCGGACTCGCTGTATAAAACACTCGTCGTCATTTCCAGCGTGGCCGTTTACATGATAATTGCCAGATACGGTCTATCATTTTATCATACGCTAAACGGATTTATGATGGACCCGCCTGACTGGCTTGGCAAGGTCGAATGGGCAAAACCTTCCCTGATGTTCATGGGGATTTGGGGCGGCATCGGTGGATTTAACGCCATTTTGTATCTTGCTGCCCTGCAGGGAGTTCCGAGATCGCTTTATGAAGCAGCCGAAATGGATGGAGCCAGCGGCTGGAAGAAGTTCTGGTCCGTTACCTGGCCTATGATTAGCCCTACTACATTCTATATCCTGATTATGGGTGTTATCGGTGGAATGCAGGGCGGATTTATGGCGGCAAAGGTAATGACGGGCGGCGGGCCTGTCGGCAGCACAACGACTCTGGAGTACTATTTATATAACACGGCTTTCCAGAATTTTAATATGGGATATGCATCAGCAATTTCATGGTTCATCTTTGTTGTGGTGTTTATACTGACGATGATTACCTGGAAAGCAGGCGGGAAGTTGGTGAGCTATGACTGATCTGAAACT
>DJHI01000312.1:0-243 GCA_002431715.1 Armatimonadetes bacterium UBA5829 | reverse complement strand
GAAACTAAGCACAAAGATATTCTTATACACGGTTCTCATATTGGGTGCCGCATCTATGGTAATCCCATTTTTGTGGATGCTTATTACATCTATTAAGCAGCCGGGAGAGGTCTTCTCAACTACCGGAGGACTGCAGATACTGCCTGAGCATCTCTTCTGGCACGATACTATGGTCGACGGCAAGATGGTTAGAGCGTGGTGGGGCAACTATCCGGATGCGTGGGAAGCTGTTAATATTCCCAG
>DJHI01000128.1:2181-4419 GCA_002431715.1 Armatimonadetes bacterium UBA5829 | reverse complement strand
CCGGTTTCCTGGACCTTCTGACTCTGAAATCGATTATCCCATATAGGATAATCGATTTCAGGATTGGGGGTCCAGGAACTCGGCTCCTGGCGGGGTTAAGGAGTGGAACCCCTTATGGGAGTCTGAGGGTAAAACCCTCAGACTATTCACGTAACACTGAACTCTTTCCATTGGCTGGGTTGACATGAGTTCAGGCACACGCTATATTTATCCAGGTTCGGATTTATCTGCAAAGGATTTATATTTGTGAGAATGACGTCATGTGAGCGTGTGCAGGCGGTTTTACGAGGTGAACTGCCGGATCGTCTACCGTTCAATTTCTGGATGGACAGAGACAAAATGGCCGAGTTAGACGGCAAATGGGGGGCTGATTTCAGAATAACTCATTATGGTGCCGATGTTGTTGAGGCCTTCGCCTGGGTTCCTTTCTTTGCGGATATACCAAGAAAAACGCACTTTGACGGGAAAACCAGTTGGCAGTTGGAGCCTATGGTCGGTTCATTTGCTGATGTGCTGGATTACCCCATGCCTGATCCTCATGCCTCGAATCTGCTTGATGATATTAAATCCAAACAAGCCGCATATCCCGAAGCCGCCATATTCGCCATGATGCTGCCGCCTTTCGCTGTTCTTGAACCACTTCGTCTGCCGGAAAACCTGTTTCTGGAGCTATACGACAGCGCTGAGGAGATTCATCACATATTAAAACGGGTGACTCCGGTTCTGGTGGAAGCGGCAAAGCGGGTCTGCGAGTCGGATATCGACGTCTTATACCTTGCGTATGATATCTGCAGCCGGGATGGAGCCATGATTTCCCCCAAGCATTTGAAGGAATTTCACTTTAATTACATGAAGCCAATTATAGATACGGCACATGAGGCGGGCAAGAAAGTATTCTACCATTCAGACGGATATGTGATGCCTATACTGGATCTTTATATCGAGTACGGCATCGATGGCTGCAATCCTCTCGAACCTCGCTACAACGACCATCAGACCTTCGCGGACAACTACGGCAATAAGCTAATGCTTTACGGCGGTGGGGATAACTGCTGTGTGATCCCGGATGGAACGGCCGAGCAGGTGCGCGAGCACGTCCGCAGCCGGTTCGATATTCTAGGCAAGCACGGCAGGTATATATTTTCTACGCACGATATACCAGGCCATTGCCCACAGGAGAACCTGGACGCGATGGTGGACGAGATTATGAATTGCAAATATTGATCAGTTAATGCATTAAGTGGAGAACTAAATGAGAATTACCGGCACGTTTTTAGATGAGATCAGCGTGGATATCCCGCACCAGAACTGGGGTGAGAAGGAGTGGGATAAGGATTTCGCCGCAATGAAGGTGATGGGAATCGACAAAGTAATACTGATCCGCTGCGGAAACAAGCGGTGGATGACCTACCCTTCCAAAGTACTGAAAGAAGAGCGAGGATGCTATGATCCGCCCGTCGACCTGGTTAAAATGTTTCTAGAGCTTTCCGAGAAACACGGGCTGGCTTTCTACTTTGGCGTCTTCGATTCATATGAGTATATTCCCAAGGGCGAATTCCAGAAAGAGCTTGATATCAACAAGAAAATTATAGATGAGGTCTGGTCGGCATATGGTAATTACTCGGCTTTTAAGGGATGGTATCTGACACACGAGTTCAGCCGACTGAATCCCAAGGCTATGAACGTGTATTCCACTATCGCGCGTCATGGCAAAGAGGTATCTGGCAACCTGCCAGTGTTGATATCCCCATTTATCGACGGCCGCAAGCTCGGAATTCAGAATGCAATCACCCCTGAAGAGCACCAGAAAGACTGGGATGAGATATTAACCGAGTTATCAGGAGCAGTGGATATAATGGCCTTTCAGGACGGCCAGGTGGATTTCGATGAGCTTGAGGAATTTCAGATCATAAATAAGACCCTTGCCGATAAGCACGGGATACAGTGCTGGACAAATATCGAGTCCTTCGACAGGGATATGCCCTTCGACTTCCCACCCATAAAATGGGAGAAGCTTCTGCTCAAGCTTAAGATAGCAGAAAAAGCGGGCTATGAGGATGCAATAACATTCGAGTTTTCTCACTTCATGAGTCCGAATTCGTGCTACGCACAGGCGCATGGCCTTTATAAGCGTTATTGCGAATACTTCGGAATCGATATTCCAGAGGGGATTTGCAAATAGAGGATTCAAAAATTTGTTATGCCTTTACTATGGCCTCCAGGTATCCTACCTGGAGG
>DJHI01000128.1:0-2130 GCA_002431715.1 Armatimonadetes bacterium UBA5829 | reverse complement strand
GCAAAATGGCATCTCTGATGACGACACTGATATGCTATTTTGCTTTCGTATCATCTGCTGCAGCAGGTGATTCCGGCATGTCCGCCTTCTCCAAAGTTACCGCAACCACTTTGATATCCTGATTCTTAGGCAGGATAATCCCGGTCAGAGTATTTTTTGGGTCGACCGGTATAGTGTAATCATAGAGATAGCACATCTGGGCTACTTCATCACCGCCGTGGCTGTGACGATGCCGCGCGGCGAATCCGACTTTCTCACTATTGGAAGACCCTTTGCTCCAGTCACTGAATTGCACATGAGCAGCCTGCGTGCCCTTTGTATAATCCAGCGATATATCACCGGATACATCACCGTTGGTTGAAGCAGCAAGTATGTGCAGAGACTTATAGGAGCCCTGCGGGAATCCAACCGCCTGGCCGTTACACGCGAGCGCTCCGGCAGTGCCGGGAGTCTTGTCGGGATAGAGGAAGCTTATCCGGCTCTCAGGGTAATGCGTTTGGATATAGTTGTAACCTGTCGGATAGACTCTCTTAACATCTTTAAAGAGTCCGGCATCTGGCGGTATCAGCTCAGATGGGAAGCTCGAACCCTTGCCGTCGAAGTCGCCCGCTGTGCGGTCGGTATCCGGGCTGGAGAGCTGAACCTCACAGAGTTTGCTCAGGTCTGCAAAGACCAGTCTGCCGCCGGTGACTTCAACAAACACAGGCAGTATGTCGCCNNGCCGCCGCGGCTCAAGGGCCCGGTCGAGAGCCATTTGTCATCGATCATCATGTCCCAGACAAGCACATATTGGCCGTCATAATCAGGGGCCTTGACTTGCGCCGTTACCACAACCGGCCAGCCGGGTTGGATATTTTGTTTTATGGGTGTCGTATTGCCGTCCCAGAGCATTTCATTGCCGTCGAGGTAATACCAGTGATAGCCGATCTTGGTGCGCTTGCGATCCCAGGTCTGCGTGCCGTTATTGCGAACGACCACCTTGACGTCTATGTTCTGCCCGGCGGTGATCGTCTCGGGCAGGTCGCAGTCAACGATCTTGGGACCGTAATCATTGTCATAAATATCGACCATACGGTTAAGAGTCCGCACGCCCGATTCAGCGAGCCAGTTCTTGCCGTTATAAAGGTCGAACCTTAGCTGGTAGCTCCAGAGATTATCTTGTTTTGATGCTGTAATAGGCTGCTTATTCGCGCCCTTGAGGTTGAGATCAAAAGCAAATTCGGCTATCTCGCCCGGCTTGCAGTCCTTTGCAAGAATGCACCGAATATCTTTGATCGGAACCTCTTCGCTGGTTCCGTCATTTTGGACCTTGTAGAGTGTGCATCCGAGCTTGATTATGCCTTTTGTCCATACCTGAGTGCCGTCGTTGCGGACTCGAACGGTCACTGGATAGTCCTGATTTGAGGCGAGCATGACAGGGCCTTTGCATCCGAGCCATGTTGAAGCCCACTCCTGAGGCTGGCCGACAGTAACCGGCACCACAAGCGGCTGATCACCCAGGTTGGAGAACCACTTATTGTCCGAGTTTCTGATGATCTCGAATCTCAGTTCCCAGTTGCCTTCGGGTATCTCACCACCCTGGGATTTCACCGTGGCGATACCCACGTCAACCGTAACGGTCTCGCCGGGCATTACGTCACGCGCTATCGGCACGCGAACCTTGCTCTCGCCGTAATACCTTCCGGCCTTGTACCAGCGGTATGCCAGCGCGTATCCCTCGGAAACCCGCCAGGGAGAGTTACCGATATTTTTAATTTCAAACTCCGCTTGAGCAATTTGCTTTGGAGCGATCACATGCCCAACTTCCGCCCGCAGGTACTGCGCGTCGAAGTCTTTATTGCCCTGAAACCGTTTTACATTGGCGAGCGTGGCATCTGTATACTTGCCGTCGTATTGGCGAGTCGAGCAGATACTCTCATCAGTCAGGAAATTGTTCCAGTTATTACAGATCACCCATAGAGACTGTTTTGCTGCGGCTCCTAATTGCTTTTTTACTTCATCTTCGTTTTTTCCAGAGATAATGGATTTATTGAGATCAAAACCACAAAAATCCTGATCCCTGCTTACTAGACGGCTGATTGTCGAGGAAGCTGTTTGATCGAATACCGGCACCTCTCCGCAGTCTTTGTT
>DJHI01000218.1:4817-5163 GCA_002431715.1 Armatimonadetes bacterium UBA5829 | reverse complement strand
CGGATATAACGCCCGATCAACATCGTTGTTCAGTTCACAGTCACACAAAGAACACTCGTGCGTTTGCCCTGTCGGTCAGAATACTGTTAGAATGTTTTATTCCAAATTTGCATTATGAAATGCAAACCGCTAGAATTACGTTAATACTCATATTGCCGGGGAAGATACGGATATCGCCCACGTCTTAGATTCCTTTCGGCCTGGAATAACCTCATTAATTCAAGGAAGATGCTTATGAAGCGAGTGATAATGGCTTCGATAATGCTCCTTGTCCTTGTGTGCGCCACAATCCTCGGCGCTCACGCGGAGCTTGTCCCAGTTCGTGTATTGATCGGAGGCAGGGAGG
>DJHI01000218.1:0-4788 GCA_002431715.1 Armatimonadetes bacterium UBA5829 | reverse complement strand
GGGACGGTAAACGCGTGCTGGCTCCTCTGAGCGTTCTCAGTTCACTCGGCGCAAGCTCTATGGCATCGACCGATGCCGGCAAGGTCGCCGTGATCTCGGCATCGGGTGAAAGCGGCGAGATAGCGACCGTTGACGTAAACAAGGGAAAAATGCTGCCGATGGATAAACTTCTGGCACTTATCGGCGGCGAATCGAGCTGGGATTCGGCTGCGAAGACACTCAATCTGACCGCTCACGTGCAGTCGGTAGAGTTCGCCGATGAGACTCTCAAGATCAACTGCAGTTTTCCGGCGGCTTACTCGGTTGTCTATTGGGCAAGCAGCAAAAAGCTTATTGTCGACATAGCCTCTTCTAAACTCAAATCCGAAGCCAGAGAAGTCTATATAGGCTCCCAGGGAATTTTACGAGCAAGGCTCGGCAACCAGACCGATTGCGCAAGGATTGTGCTCGATCTTGAGAAGGATATCCCTTATAAGGTCATAAGCGATCCGGTGACATCGCAGATTCAGATTAAAGTTTCAGAAAGCCTGCCGAAACCGAAAGTGACGATCACCCAGCAGCCGAAGTCCGGCAGGATACCCTTTGAAATAACCGGAATTAAGATCGACGCCCGTGATGGAGACAATTTCGATCTTGTAATGGCGACCAGTGCTAAAGGCTCTGCATCGGTTGCCTATGGCGTAAGCCCTCCCGAAATCAAGGTTAACCTGCCCGGCGGCACGCTTGAAAATTCACAATATGTCGGTTCCAGTCCCGTCTTAAAAGACGTCATAATAGATAAATCAACGCCCGGAAAACCGACAGTGACACTCCAGCTCAAGCGGATTATGGTCTATTCGCTTAATATTGAGAACTCACAGATGGTTCTATCGGTCAGACCACCGGATAGATCGGGAGGCAAATTTTCAGATAAAGTGATTGTGATCGATCCCGGTCATGGCGGAAACCAGAAGGGCGCGTGCTGCAGCGGCGTAATGGAGAAGGATGTCAATGTAAAGATTGCTGATGAACTTGCGAGTGCGCTGCATGCACAGGGCGCGAAAGTGATCCTCACTCGCACCAGTGATGTCGCGATGGGGCTTGCCGCTCGTCCCGAGATGGCATTAAATTGTAGCGCGGACTTCTTCATCAGCATCCACTGCAACTCCAACGGCACTTTGAACTCCGCTAGCGGAATCGAGACCTATTATCATAAATACGAACCGAGCCCCATGGCTCTGGCATATGCAGTCCATATGGGAGTTTGCAACTCCACAGGCATGTGCGACCGCAGACCCCGCAGCGATTCATCATTATACGGCTCGGGGCTGGCTGTTCTGCGTCGTCTCGAAAACACCGGCCTGCCGGGAATACTCATCGAGTGCGGTTACCTGAACACTGCGTCCGACCGCAATAAGCTTCTAAGCTCAGAATATAGAAAAAAACTGGCGGCAGGCATAGTGGAAGGTCTGAAATCTTACGTAGAAGGCAAATAAAATGGCTAAAAAGAAAACGAAATCAATGAGTTTCGGCTGGATATTGTTTCTTGTGCTGTTTGTTTTCAGCGCTGCGATGGCGATAACCTACTATGTTTCCCACGGAATCGGCAAGGGAGTGAAAAATCCCGCCGAAAAACTAGTCGAGGCGCCGTCGACATCCATAACCAAATTGACCGAACGAAAAGTGGTTGTTTATCTGCCGGTAAGCGAGAGGAATACGTTTTATCTGATCCCAGTGACTAGAACAACGGAGCTTAAAGGTGATATACTGAGCGTGGCAGCCAAAGTGCTTCTCTCGACCAACAGTGAAAAGGGCGAGGCGGGAGCGTTGATCCCTCAAGGCACCAAACTGCTCGTGCCTATAGAGGTTTCAAGCAGCACTGCGACGATCGACCTGAGTAAAGAGTTTTTAGACAACTTCTCAGGAGGATCGACAGAGGAAGCGCTTGTGCTGAATTCTATCGCACATACTCTCGTCAGAAACAGCGAGGGTAAAGTAAAAAGAGTGCGAATATTAGTGGAAGGAAATACGGTTGAGTCGCTTGGCGGGCACTTTGAGCTTACCGATCCCATTGAGCCCGACTCCACTCTGCTCAAACCGCAAAAATAGAAAGTGATTGGTGTTTTTGACTCGGGTCTTGGCGGGCTTTCCGTAGCCGCAAAGATCATCGAAATGCTCCCTGATGAGCAGTTTACATACTTCGCGGATAATGCGCATGTGCCTTATGNNGATCAGGGGCTTTGCGCTGGATATAACAGCTTTTTTGATAAAAAATGGCGCAAAAGCGGTCGTAATGGCATGCAATATGTCCAGCGCGGTCGCTCTGGATTCAGCCCGGGAGCATTTTCCACAAGTCCCCATAATCGGAGTTATCGAACCGGGAGCCAGGGCCGCTGTCACTGTTGCCGGAGATGAGCCTATCGGGGTTTTAGCGACCAGCGGAACGGTAAAAAGCGGGGCTTACGAGAAAAATATCCATCTGCTCGACCCGAAGCACAAAGTGGTGCAGCAGGCATGCCCGAAGTTTGTCCCTTTGGTGGAGTCAGGCAAGGCCGAGAGTGAGGAGACGGAGGCCGCCGCAAGGGATTATGCGGCTCCGCTGATCCGCGAGGGCTGCAAGACTATTATTCTCGGATGCACGCACTATCCCTTTGTTCGACGAGCGATTGAACTCGCCGCAGGGCCTGAGGTGAATATTGTCGATCCGGCTAAAGAAACCGTGCTCGCTTTGAGCGAAATTTTGAAAGAGCGATGTATCGATAGTCATAAGTTGGATGGCGCTAATATGTTTTATGCAAGTGGAGACACTTCCGGTTTCGCCGTTTTAGGCAGCGCATTTCTCGGTAGAGAAATCGAGAGTGTAACCCGTTTGGATGTCTCTCGCCCACCCAGTGGAGCGCATACTTTATAGTTTTACAACTTCTTAACTTTTTGACTTAATAACTCACAGGAGACATTTTATGATTCGACTCGACGGCAGGGGTGCCGATCAACTCAGACCTATTAAAATAACCCGGAATTTCAATAAATATGCGGAGGGAAGCTGCCTTATCGAGATGGGCGACACAAAGGTCATCTGCACCGCTTCCATCGAAGAGAAGGTGCCTCCGTTTTTGAAGAACTCTGGGCAGGGATGGGTAACAGCTGAGTACGGCATGCTCCCTCGTTCGTGCGAGACCCGAACCCAGCGCGATATCAGCAAGGGCCAGATAAACGGCCGCAGCCAGGAAATTCAAAGGCTGGTCGGACGCTCAGTGAGGTCGGTAGCCGATCTGACCGCATTCGGTGAGAGGACCATCTGGCTCGACTGCGATGTAATCCAGGCGGACGGCGGCACTCGAACCGCATCCATCACCGGTGCATTCATCGCATTTCTCGACGCCTGTGCGGTCTTAAAGAAAGAAAACATCGTCAAAAAGCTGCCTTATACGGATCTTATGGCCGCAATCAGCGTCGGTGTCGTTATGAATGAAGAGCTTTTAGACCTCAACTACAAAGAAGACTCGAACGCGCAGGTGGATATGAATGTGGTTATGACCGCTTCAGGCCGTATNNATTCACACGCAACAGGTTCAATAACCTGCTCGACCTTGCCACCAAGGGAACAGGCGAGCTTACGAAACTCATCAAAGAGAAGATGGCCGACATGCTGTGAGAAAGCTCGTTATTGCAACCAGAAACCCCGGTAAGGCACGGGAGATGGCCGAGATACTGGCCGGTACGGACTATGAGGTCGTCTCTCTCTCGGATTATCCCGATGCGCCGGAGGTCGAAGAGACCGGTTCGACATTTGTTGAGAATGCAATCATAAAAGCCACCGCGTATGCCGAATTTACCGGCGAGCTTACTCTAGCAGACGACTCGGGGCTGGAGGTCGATGCGCTCGGCGGCGCGCCGGGAGTATTCTCCAGCCGGTTTGCTCCGACCGATTCCCAGCGCATCTCAAAACTCCTCGATCTTATGAAAGATGTCCCCGATGAGAAGCGTACGGCCAGATTCAGATGTGCCGTTGCGATAGCGGAGCCAAATGGTGACGTAAAAACGACTGAGGGAAGAGTCGAGGGGACAATTGCCCATGCGATGCACGGCACCGGCGGGTTCGGTTATGACCCCGTATTTGTCGTCGCCGAACTCGGCAGGCACATGGCCGAGCTTGGGTTGGACGAAAAGAACGCCGTCTCCCATAGAGGCAGAGCTTTAGCTGAAGCAAAAAAACTGCTCTAATTACTCTATCACCATATTGAAATAAGTCCCATCCAGTGCTATTCTTGTTTCTAAATTCTTACCCGAGGTGCAATAATGAGGTCGGTTCTCTTTGTATGGGGCGGATGGGCTGGTCACCAACCTAAAGAGTGTGTGGATGTCTTCGCGCCAATTATGGAAGCTGAAGGATTTGATGTTGAGATATCGGATACGCTCGATTCATTTTTAGATCAAGACAAGATGAGTTCCCTCAGTCTGGTCGTTCCCGCTTGGACAATGGGCACCGCAACCCCTGAACAGATAAAGGGGCTGCTCGGCGCGGTAAAAAACGGTGTAGGTATCGCCGGCTGGCATGGCGGCATGGGCGACGCATTCCGAAATTTTCCCAATTATCTATTTATGGTCGGCGGCCAATGGGTCGCGCACCCCGGCAATATCACAGACTACAGAGTCAACATCATCAACCACACAGACCCCATCACCGCGGGCATTCCCGATTTTGATGTGCGTTCCGAGCAGTATTATATGCTCGTCGACCCATCCAACGAGGTTCTCGCCACCACCACTTTCCCCGGAACCGATGATGTTCCCTGGGTCAAAGGATGC
>DJHI01000264.1:2069-3563 GCA_002431715.1 Armatimonadetes bacterium UBA5829 | reverse complement strand
GCCGGAATAGTGACGCATATCAGTCCGAATAAGAGTATCATCCACTGTATAGTATCTGTGTAGATTACTGCCTTAAGCCCGTCGATGACGGTATATCCTATAACGACTCCCGCAATTGTGTAGAGCGAGAACTGAAAAGGGTCGAGTCCAAAAGGAGCGGTTGTAAACAATGTTGCCGATGCAAGCTTTGCTCCCGCGAGAACCTGCCCTCCGGTAAATCCAAGATATCCTATCCCAGATATGATGGCAGCCAGTAGTCCCACTCGTCCTCCAAACTTTAACCGCAGGAAATCAGGATAAGTGAGCATGTTATGCTTGGCATCCAGAGCTTTGATTCTGNNGCCCACAAAACCTGTAAATAGGAGCCAACTCCCCGATAGGCCCATCATAAATCCGAGGCCGCCCAGGCCGATTGAGAAACCGCCGCCGACATCTGTCGCCACAATGGAAAGCCCGACATGATGAGCGCTTATATTGCGGCTTCCCACGTAATAATCCTCGGCGTTCTTGTTGTTGCGAAAATGATGAAATCCTACATACAGCACTGCGACCATATACAGAAATAAAATGAAAAAGTCTATGGCCGTCACTGTGCATTCCTCCTGGCTATTCTCTCACTATCCTGGGGAATCAGAGCTATAGTCGAGTCGGAATCGGCCAGGAGTTTGCAGATGCCCTCTGCCTTATCCTCATCCGCGCCATCGAGCCTGAGTTGAAGCCTGCAGTCATGGCAGTTGCGGTCGCAAAAGACTGGCTCATATCTCTCCGGCTCCTGATATGTCGTAATGACACCTTCGTAGTTGCGGAGAACCACCTTATTGGTCGACCAGGAGATCAGATAGTTGGGAATAATAGGAATCTTGCCGCCTCCGCCGGGCGCATCTATAACATAAGTGGGCACGCAGAACCCACTGGTGTGGCCGACCAGACTTTCGATTATCTCGATTCCTTTGCCTACTGGTGTGCGGAAATGCGAAAGTCCTTCGGATAGGTCGCATTGATATAGATAGTAAGGTCGGACTCGATTCGCGACCAGCTTGTGCACCAGAGCCTTCATAATCCTGGGGCAATCATTCACACCGGCAAGCAGCACCGACTGATTGCCCAGCGGTATTCCCGCATTGGCCAGTTTAGCAAGCGCTTGCTGAGAAGACTTCGTTATCTCCCTGGGATGATTAAAATGGGTGTTGATCCACAACGGGTGATATTTGCGAAGCATGCTTACCAATCTGTCGGTGATTCTTTGCGGGAGAACGACCGGTGTCCGCGTGCCGATTCTTATTACTTCCACATGAGGTATATCTGAGAGCTGCTGGAGTATCCACTCCAGGTAATCGTCTGAAAGCATGAACGGGTCACCGCCCGAAAGCAGTACATCTCGAATAACCGGGGTCTTTCTGATGTATTCGATACCATCTAAAATCTCACTTTTTGTAGGGATATTTTCTTTGTCCCCGACTTTTCGTTTTCGTGTGCAGTGCCGGCAGTACATGG
>DJHI01000264.1:0-2037 GCA_002431715.1 Armatimonadetes bacterium UBA5829 | reverse complement strand
CCCTGTCGGGGTAGCGATGCGTGATAAGCTCTGTCGGGCTGTCCTTATCTTCGGCGAGTGGGTCTGCCATATCACAGTCTTCAACATGCAGTTCCGCCGCGGAGCAGAAAGACTGCTTGAGGACCGGATCGTTTTGGTAATCACTCGCATCTATCAAGGAAAAGTAGTAAGGTGTGATGCACAAAGGGAACCTGGCAAGTGTCATCTTAAGAAGCCTGCGTTCCTCAAAGTCCAACCGGATATCGAGCAGTCTTTCAACCGTATCCAGGTCCCTGATCGAATGCGCGCACTGCCAGTGCCAATCGTTCCAATCTGCGTTTCGTACTTGTGGGTCAAGTTGTTCCGCGATCTCGGTTTGCCTGTCCGTAAGAGAGATCATAGTCTCTGTCCTCCTTTGGTAGGGCCGCGTACAAGCGGATTGCCTTGCCACCCTATTGCCGGTGACCGGTGAAACAGAAGACTATATGCGCAGAAAGAAAGACAGAAATATATCGGCCGTAGATCTGGCCAAAAAGAGGTAAGTGCCTCTTCCCTACGCCTGCGAGGTTAGCTGACGGGCTGGGGTCGGAAGATGACCCCTCCATGCAAATGCACGGATTAGCCCCAAATAATGGATCCCCCGCTCCTGTTCCACAGGATTCGGCGTCTATTTGGTTTTCATTATGTTCTACCCGGATTCTAGCACACATAAGCTTATTTTGCAAATTAGCTGAAACATATGCCTCGATTTCCCTTGACAATCCTACGATCATTCGGTAGTCTGGCAGGGAATTATGTACAACGAGGTGCAAAGGTGAAACCGAAAGTAGCTATTCTTTTATTGGAGAACTATAGAGGCCAGCTTCTTTACAACAAAGTAGTGGTCGATAAGGACCTAAAACGGCTCGAGCAATTTGCCCAGGTCACAACCAGACTCATGCCTGATGCCGAGCCGGACACAGTCAGAAAAGCCGTCGCTGGAGCAGATGCATGCCTGACGGGGTGGGGCACACCACAGCTTACCGCGGAGATTATCGATGCCGCTCCCAATCTCAAAATGATCGCTCACACGGCAGGAAGTGTCAAGCCGATTGTTTCCGATGCAGTTTGGGATCGAGGGATCAGGGTAACAAGTTCGGCTGCTGCGATTGCGGTCGGTGTTGCAGAGCATGCACTGGGTCTGATGCTTTCAACAATGAAGCGGACTTACTGGTTCAACGATATAATCCATAAAGGCGGTTGGCTCGATAAAGACGAACGTGCCAAGATTGTTGAGACCTTTGGAATAAAGGTCGGTGTTATAGGAGCCGGGAATGCGGGAAGGCATTTCATCCAGCTCCTGAAGAATTTCGAACTCGACATCCTGCTTTACGATCCTTTCGTTTCAGAAGAGAAAGCCAAAGAAATGGGCGCTGTCAAGTATGACAGCCTCGAATCAATGATGAAAGAGGCGGATGTCATCTCCATTCATGCGCCGAGTCTGCCTGAAACCACAAATATGACNNCCATTATCAATGAAGCCGCGCTTTATGAGGAGCTAAAAACAGGCCGTATAACGGCATGTCTCGATGTTACCGAGCCCGAACCTCCAGCAGAGGACAATCCTCTTCGAAGTCTGCCTAATGTAGTGATAACACCTCATATTGCGGGTGCGGTTGCAAACAACATGGGCCGCATGGGCAGCTATTCTATAAGCGAGGTGGAGAGATTCTTCTCCGGGCAACCTCTAAAATATGAGATAACACTGGAAGACCTCAAACGATTAGCATAACAACTTCTAATTTCGTATTAGTGATGTTATATTTTAGATTTTGTTTTACGACCCCGCCACACCCTCTCCCTGGGGGAGAGGGTCGTGGTGAGCGCAGTGAAGAAGTGAGACTAGTCAGCCAGTTCAGGCCAATATTTCAAAATCAGGTCACGTGTCTTTTTGACTCCCTCGATCTGGTCGTCAGGGCCTTCGTACTCGATTGAGACGGCACGCTTATAATCGGCGTCTTTAAGCATCTGAAGCAGCCTCTTATAGTCTTTGTTAATATCCTCTCCCTGTTCATTGAA
>DJHI01000061.1:2577-6781 GCA_002431715.1 Armatimonadetes bacterium UBA5829 | reverse complement strand
CCGAAGGCGAGATCAAGACTGCCGGTTCATCGACCGAGCTTCCAGACGACCCGATCGCCCGTAAGTTCTACCTCGGCGACAGGTTCACAATGTGAGGCGGGCATGAGGCTGGTCGACAAACTTCTTCTTCGCGAGCTTTTTGGCCCGTTCATATTCGGTGTTGCGGCGTTTTCATCGGTATTCTTCGCCGGATCGCACCTCCTGAAGCTCACCAAATGGCTGATGAACGGCATGCCGCTGGTCACCGCGCTTAAGCTTATGGCCCTGCTGATGCCGTCGATTGTAGTTATCACGCTCCCAATGGCGACTCTTCTCGCTGTTTTGTTGGGTGTGGGCAGGCTCTCAGGCGACAGCGAGGCCGTAGCGCTCTTTGCGGGAGGCATAAGCCTGCGTCGGATAATGGTGCCTATCGTCATATTCGGCATCCTAGTGAGCGCAAGCTCGATACTACTGAATGAAATTGTGGCTCCGCAAGCCAACCTGNNAAAGAGATACAGGCAGTGGCGCTCAATGAAGTCAAGGTAGGCGATCAGCCATTCACTGTCACCGACGCAAAAACCAATTCGCTGATAAATGTTAATGGTGGAATGGACCGCAAGACGGGTATCCTTAAAAATGTCACCATTGTTCGCAGCAACACAGGACAGCCGTCGATGATAGTCTATGCCAAACGCGCGCACTGGGCCGGAATCGAAAGGCCTGAAGACCGCTATAAGTGGCGACTATATGACGGCTATTTACAGACGGGACTAGGAACCGACCATCCCGCAGTTTGGTATTTTTCGAATACGAAGACTCGTGAAATAGAGATCGAAAAAACTCCCGAGGAGCTTGCTCTTTTCCAGAAGGATACCGATCAGATGAGCTTTTCCGAACTGTCTGGTAAGCTGGCATATCTGCGCAAGCACCCGCATCAGACAACCGAAGAATTTGATGAGATGGATGTCGAGCGCTGGAATAAACTCGCCCTGCCGCTTTCAAGCCTGGTATTCGCTCTGCTGGCGGCTCCGCTTGGGATTCGACCATCCAGGAGCAGTTCGTCTGTAGGGTTCGGACTCAGTATTTTATTGATTCTGATATACTGGATAATATGGCGTTATACCACACAACTGGCAGTTCAGGGAAGTGTGGCTCCATTGATAGGAGCCTTTACTGCCGATATATTAGGTATAGCCGCGGGAATGGTTCTTCTAAAGAGAGCCGCTAAATAGGTGTTGGATGTTAGGTAATGTGTCTTGGACTTGGGATTGGCAGGTTCATCCAGTCCATTTAAGCCTTGTGTTTGAGAACAATTTACCCGAACATATAAGTGCTGTTTTAATAATTCATCCGCTGAAACAACAATGAAATATTCGATTACTTTTGCGATAGTTTTGGTGATGGTCTCCGGCTTTATAGCCTATTTCGGCGATTTGCTTGGCCGAAAGATGGGCAAGAAACGCCTGAGCATCTTTCAACTGCGCCCACGTTATACTGCAATCATAGTCACCACTATTACCGGAATGATCATCTCAGCCCTTGTAATCGGCACACTGCTCGCCGGTGATAAGAGTTTCAGAGAGGCATTCACGCAGTGGGAGACGGTTACCTCTCAAAACAAACAGCTTGCATTTGAAAGCAAAGCTCTCGAACTCGGTAATAAGGCTCTGCAGAAGCGCAGCAAGGAGTTGGAAAAGCAGGCTGCACAGCTTCAAAAGGATGTCGATAAAGCGCAAAAAGCCGCCACTCAGGCTATAAAAGCCAGAAATAAGGCCGTCGCCGTAGTATCCAGCCTCAAGGCTGAAATAATTAAGCGCAAGCACGAACTTGATGCCTTACGCAAGCGCAGCAATGCCGCCGAAAGCGAACTTCTTGCAAAGAAAAAGCAGCTTGATAAGGTTCAAAAGGATCTCATGATCGCAAAGAAGGGCCTTAAGAGCAGACAGCAGGATCTAGTCACTGCTCTAGCCAAGCTCACGACGGTCCAGGCAATGCTCACTCAGACCCAGGAAAAGCTCGCTGACGCCGACAAAACGCTGAAAGATCAAACTGCGGAGATAAATGAACAGAGAAGCCTGCTGCAGGAACAACATAAGCAGCTGGTCGAACTGGGGAATACGAATCTGCGCGCCGAGCAGGAGAAAATGGCGCTTCGCAATCGTGAGATCGAGCTCAGGAACAGCCAGCTTATATTCAGGCAGGGTGACGAACTCGCTCGTGCAGTGACTTCGCCCAGACAATCCGCCTTCGGAATTAAAGGCGATATATTCTCTCTATTGGAGACCGCAAGTGACAAGGCTATTAAGCTAGGAGCCAAAGTCGGTGATAACCAGCGAGCCGTGCAGGTGATATACCTCATAGACTCAAAGACCTATTTAGGTGAGAACGATTGTATAGAGATGGCTCTCAACACCATAGCCGGCGGCAGGCTTCAAGATTCGGACGCGCTCGTTCAGGTGGTGTGCGCGAGTAATTCGATTCCGGGCGAGCAGGTATCGGTAGAACTGAGATTATATCTTAACAACCTGGTCTATCCGAAGGGCAAGCTGATCACTCGTTCCAAGATCGACGGCCGCCAGTCTGAAGGCCGGATACTGCTCTCGGTTATAGGCTTCCTGCAGGGAGATGTCACTCAGGCGGCTCTTCGGGCGGGGATTATCCCAATTCCCAACTCCGACCCGCGAATGACTACAGGTGCCGACCCCGGTTCTCAAGTCGAAGGTCTTATGAAGCTTGTCGATCAGATACAGGCCGCGAATGCCTTGGTGAAAGTGGATGCGTTTGCCTCGGACAATATTTACGCCGCAAACCCGCTTAATATGGATAATATGCGCTTCAACGTTACAGAAGCCGATTAGAAGACATCCGCTTAGCTGCGGGAACTTATGATAGCTGAGTATTATGAGATAGTAAGAAGTGTCGTTCCCGCAGCATAAAACGTTACAAAAGCTGATTAATTCCGCATCAACTCTTTTTGACTTTTCATTGTTTCGGGAGAAGGATCTCCCGAAACAACTGACTCTTTCTAACTTTTAGACTTTTTAGCTGAACATGACCCATTCGTTTCCCGAAGATTTTCATCCGTCGATAATCAGGTGGTTTGCAGAAAGCATTGGCGAGCCTACCCTGCCCCAAAAACTCGGCTGGCCGTTAATCGACCAAGGGAAAAACACGCTTATCCTCGCTCCGACGGGTTCCGGTAAAACTCTTGCAGCATTTCTTGCCGGTATCAACCGCGTGCTGCTTGATCTCGAATCGGGAGAAAGCAAGGGCAAGGGAGTCGAAATTTTATATATCTCTCCTTTGAAGGCTCTTAACTATGATATCGAGAGAAACCTGTCGCAGCCACTGGCTCAGATTCGCAAAACTGCACAGGATATGGGCTGCGATCTCCCGGAGATAAGGACTGCCGTCCGCACGGGTGACACTCCGGCAAATGAACGTCGGAAGATGCTCACGAAGCCTCCGCATATCCTCATTACAACTCCCGAGTCCCTGCATATCATACTCACGTCCGCCGCAAGAAGAATGCTGGAGACCGTGCGGTATGTGATTATCGATGAAATTCACTCGCTCAGCCCTAATAAGCGTGGAGTTTTTCTATCCGTGCTGATGGAGCGATTGGAGAATATTTGCCAGGCATCGCCGGTAAGAATCGGCCTCTCGGCGACCCAGAAACCGCTCTCGGAGGTGGCGAGTTTCCTGGGAGGATTCGACGACTCCGGCAGAGCCAGGCAGGTTGAGATAGTAGATACAGGAGTGCGAAGGCAGGTTGACCTGAAAGTTATAACGACCTGTGATGACCTTCGCCATCCTGAGGAGGGGTCGGTATGGCCATCCATCTACCGCCGGCTGCTGGATATGGTAAAGAGTCACAAATCCACTATCATCTTCGCCAATACCCGCCGGATAGTGGAGCAGGTGACACTTGGAATAAACGACCTAGCCGGAGAAGAGATAGTCCGGCCTCATCATGGAAGCGTATCGGCTCCTATGCGCCGCAGGACNNAGGACTGAAAACGCCCTAAAGAATGGCACTCTTAAGGGCGTGGTCGCTACGGGTACGCTCGAACTTGGAATCGACATGGGCGCGGTGGAACTGGTCTGCCAGGTAGAGTCTCCCAAAGAAGTCTCAAGAGGACTGCAGCGGGTCGGGCGGGCGGGCCACGTGCATACGGCGGTCAGCAAAGGCAGGATAGTGCCCAAAATGCCTTCGGACCTGGCG
>DJHI01000061.1:2147-2556 GCA_002431715.1 Armatimonadetes bacterium UBA5829 | reverse complement strand
GAGCCTATAGCTGTTCCCAAAAACTGTCTGGATGTGCTCGCCCAGCAGATCGTCGCGATGGCCGCGTTGGAGAGTTCTACGTGGGCTGAAATTTATTCAACCATAAAGCGCACATACTCATTCAGCCAGCTCTCCGAAGAGGCTTTCAACCTGACGTTGCAGCTCGTCTCAGGCAGGTACCCATCGAAAGCTTTCAAAGACCTGCGGCCCAGAGTCTCATTCGACAGGGTCAGCGGGAAAATATCTCCCCTCCCCGGTTCTCAGAGGCTTGTGATCGCCAATGGAGGCGCGATTCCTGATACGGGGCAGTACGGCGTGTATCTCACGGAGGCAAACCTCAAAATCGGTGAACTGGATGAGGAGTTTGTCTACGAAGCCCGCGAAGGGGACACATTTTCGCTTGGAACAA
>DJHI01000061.1:1261-2134 GCA_002431715.1 Armatimonadetes bacterium UBA5829 | reverse complement strand
TTCAAAATCGAAGCAAACAGGGTCGTTGTCGGTCATGGAGGTGCGATACAGGCAAAAGTCCCGTTCTGGAGGGGCGAAAGCGTGCCGAGATCGGTGCGAACGGGACGAATGATGGGCCGGATGCTGCGAGAGGTCGCCGAACAGGGGCCCGACGCGCGTGAGTGGGCAATGGATAACCTGCCGATTGACGACAGGACGGCTGACAACCTTGTAAGCTTCATTCAAACACAGTCTGAATCGGGTCTGCCTACAGATAAGCGGATAGTGCTTGAGACATTTTTCGACGAGATTGGGTGCAGCCGGTTAGCTCTTCTAAGTGTATTTGGAGGTAAAGTCCACAATGCCCTGCGGATCGCTCTATCAGCCCTTATAAAGCGAGAACTGGGAGTCGACCCGGAGACAACTGCTGGGGACAATGGCGTTCTATTTAGACTTCCTGAAAGCGACGCTCCTCCTCCATTTGGTCTGCTCAAAATGCTAACTCCCGAGCTTGCCTATGACTTGATTATGGAAGAACTGCCTAATACCTCACTTTTCGGACTCAGGTTCAGACAAAACGCTGCAAGAGCGCTACTGCTACCGGGAGCAGGGCCGGGAAAACGGACACCTCTCTGGCTCCAGCGGATGAAAGCGAAAGATCTGCTCTATATAGCCAAACAGTTCGACGGTTTTCCTATCGTTGTGGAGACATTTAGAGAGTGCCTTCGCGATTATCTGGAACTCGATGAACTGCGGGAGATACTCGAGCAGGTGCAGACGGGAGAGATCGAGGTAATCACGTCCGAGATGCAGGTTCCCTCGCCTTTTACGTCATCGATGCTGCTAAGGTTCCAGATGACCTATCAATACGAGTGGGACGAGCCAAAAGGCGCT
>DJHI01000061.1:0-1210 GCA_002431715.1 Armatimonadetes bacterium UBA5829 | reverse complement strand
CAGGCCCTTATCGACCTCGATAATATGCTGCAGGGCTCCGGCGCGAGATATAGAGCACGAACCGCCGAGGAGCTTTATGAGCTTGTCAGGCGAATCGGCGATATCCCTGAAGAGGACGCAGCTTCGCACTGCATCGAGCCTGATATGCTCGATGAGCTTCTCGAAGAGGGAATGCTGGTAAGAGTTGTCTTTAACGAAGGTCGGAGACCGACAAGGCTTGTCGCAAGCGATCATCTGGAAAACTACCTCAGCGCAGTATCAGGCGATCAACGCGCTCTTGATGATATCTTGGAGAGGCATATATCGAGCAGGGGAGTTATTGTTCCGAGCGACATTTCGGATGACTATGGTGTGCCGAAAGACGTTGTTGATGGTAAAGTCAAAGCTATGGCCGAAGCCGGAGATCTGGTTCAAATCACTCCGGCTCCGAGTTCGGGAAAGCTAAGATACGTCGGCGCGAATTATCTTGAATCCATCTATCGTCGCACACTTGCGATTCAGAAGTTGGAATCAAAGCCGGTTTCTCCACAGGTTTACTCTGAGTTTCTCCTTCGCTGGCAGCACCTGCAGCTGGATCACAACCTTACCGGCATTGACGGCACGCGATCCGCGCTCCGCCAACTTGAAGGCGTTTTGCTGCCCTATTCAGTCTGGGAACCGGATATATTGGCTCGCAGAGTGAAAGAATTCAATGCCGAACAGGTCGATTCACTCTGCATGGCCGCTGAATTTGTGTGGACAGGCCAATCATCCGACCCTGATAAACCAGGGAACATAGCATTTCTCGCGCGTCAAGGTTTGCCTGCACTCTACCCGCTGATAAAAAATCTTTCTTCAGAAAATGAGACTCCTGCTAGAGAAAAAGTGACACAGTGCCTGAAAGACAGAGGCGCATCATTTGTTATTGACATTGTGGCCGCCACCGGCCTCGACTCGCGAGTGGTGCAGCGTGCGTTATGGGAAATGATCTGGACGGGAGAGATAACGCACGACAGCTTCAAGATACTGCGCTCCGGCAAACCGCCGATAGTCGATACACCAAAACCGGTTCAAAGCCTGTCTTACCCTGCGGACCGCAGGCAGTATTACCGCAGCCGTGCCAGGATTATGAAGACATTTACAAAACCTAACGCGAATCCCGGCAGATGGTCTTTGCTCTCATCGCTTGCCGGAGCCGCAGTGGATGAGCAGGAATCGCTTGAGATATATG
>DJHI01000083.1:8697-9347 GCA_002431715.1 Armatimonadetes bacterium UBA5829 | reverse complement strand
GGTTTTTCGATACAGTGGAGTCCGTTTGACGGAGGGCTGACCAAAGGTCAGATCAAAGAAGCAGAGGCCAATCTTCAGGAGTCGAGCGCTGCGTTGAGTTCTACCAGGCTGTCGGTAATATCTGATGTTTCTCAGGCATATCTCAATCTTAATACGGCCGAACAATCCGTCCTGACAGCCGAATCCGAGCTTGCTAACGCGCAGGAGTCACTCAGGCTCATCCAGGGTCGATATGAGGCGGGTTTGGGCACATTTCTGGATGTGCTGGATGCTCAAAGCGCTTTTTTGACGGCGCAGACAAACCTTGTGAATGCAAAATCAGCAGTGGATAAAGCGCGAGCGGCGATGGTTCATGCAGTCGGCTGTCCGATCAAATCAGAAATCCAAATAAAAAATCCATAATATAATATTCCAAATGTAATTGGCGGGGATGTGTGGGAATCGAACCCAACCCGAGAGCTTATTAGGCCCTCACGACGATTTTGAAGACCGCGCGAGCCACCAGGCCCGATCCACCCCCAAAACATTTGATATTTGGAATATGGTATTTTATATTTTATTTCCAGCTACGTAATGTTTGTTACCTGCACACCTTCACGCAGTTCCATTATAGACTCTTTAGTGCAAAAACCTGCGCCGAATGTGGTCGC
>DJHI01000083.1:0-8672 GCA_002431715.1 Armatimonadetes bacterium UBA5829 | reverse complement strand
TTCCAAAGCGTCAGGTAATGTCGTCCCATCGATCATTGAGGCCATAAACATGGCCAGAAACGCATCTCCAGAGCCCACAGCGCTCGCAAATTGGATTTCCGGTGGAACTGCCTTCCAAACCTGAACGCCGTCGGTCACAATGGCTCCGCTGCGCCCCATTGTGACGGCTGTGATGCTCACCCCGAACTGTTTCAAGCTCTTGGCGGCACGAACAATCTCTTCGAGTGTAAACAGCTCCCGACCCGCGATTTGAGAAAGCTCGGTCACATTAGGCTTTACCATAAATGGAGCGGCTTTTATGCCTTCTCTTAAATGAGCGTTGCTTGCATCCAATACAGACTTCACGCCTGCAGCCTTAGCGATTTTTATTACATCCGCATAAAAATCATCGGGCACTCCAGGCGGGCAGCTCCCGCACATGACCACAAACTCGCATTCTGAAGTGAGAGATTTTATCTTATCTAGGATAGCGGTCAGCTCGTCGGAGGTTATATTTGGACCATTCTCGTTAATTTCAGTCTGGGTGCCGTTTGTAGGGTCAATTACAGCGATGCAAAGTCTGGATTCTTCCTGGACGTGCACAAAGTCGTGTTTCATTCCCTCTTTTGTAATCAGTCTGAGGATGGCTTCGCCCGTAGCGCCACCGACGAAACCTGTTGCGATGGCGTCAGACCCGAGAGTCTTTAGAACACGGACAACATTTATGCCCTTGCCTCCGGCGACCGCTCTACTGGAGGTTGGGCGGTGGACACGATCGAGGCCAAAACCTTCGACACAATAGGTTTTGTCGATCGCTGTGTTAGGAGTAATGGTTAATATCAATAAAAAGCTCCATACGGTGCGCAGAATATAGTGAATTCTACGGCGTATGAAGCATCATGTCAAACTGGCGGGAGTTTCCGTATGAAGTAAGGATACTGAAAATTGTTATGTTACTCTCCGATTGTTTTGATGATAAGGCGTTTGCGACGCTGTCCGTCGAATTCGGCATAAAATATGGTCTGCCATGGACCGAGATCAAGTCTGCCATCGGTTATTGGGATTATGACTTGATGGTGCATGAGAAGATTTTTGAGGTGTGCATGACCATTGTCCTCACCGGTGCGGTGATGCCTGTAATCCGGGCCTTCAGGGGCAAGTCCTTCGAGCATATCCATAGCGTCCTGCCAAATTCCGGGTTCATTATCATTGACCCAGACTCCGGCCGTGATATGCATTGCGGAGACGAGCATCATCCCTTCCATAATTTCACTTTCTTTCAGGGATGCATGACACTCTTCGGTGATATTGACAAGCTCGCGCTTTTTCCTGGTTTCGAACCAGAGATACTTGGTGTGTGACTTCATATGCGCTCCTGTTTGATCTGTTGATGCGATCATGTTAGGAGTAAAATGCACGCTAGTCAAACGCGCCACTCTAGTTCAAATGTTTGTGCGCTCGCTTCAAAGACCGTAAGCAGTCTTCCTTGACGCTTTCATTCTCCTGCTTTTTGAGCGCCGAGGAAATACTAGTACCACTAATTATGCATTTTGCTTCATTGCCTTCACATTTGCATGTTTCACATACGAGACCACATTGGGAATCCACCCAGAACTCACATTGTTCCACTTTCCAGCAAACCTCCAGAATCAATACATCGGAGCTACGATAATAAGCCCCATTGCTGCGATAGCCAGAGCTATAGTTCCAAGCAGTCCGGCATCCAGTGAATAAAGGCCGCCAGTCAGCCAGGTCGGTCCTGAGACTTCGCTTATAACCACTCCACGATCATATGTACGACCAGAGTATGGTAAACCGAAGATGGGACCGGCGACGACATTCCAACCGAAATGCAGGCCGATGGGTAGCCAAAGGGTGCCCGTATAATAACGGCAAAAAGCCATTATGAGGCCGAAAATAAAGGCGTTAAGAGTAAACATCGCAGGCATATTTTTGTGCTTAAGAAGATGAGCACAGGCGAATACTATCGATGATATTCCAACAGCTACCTCGAGCCCGAACGCCCTGTATAGCAAATAGAAAACATATCCCCTGAAGATAACTTCCTCAAATATAGCCGCGCTCATGAAGTCTATCAGGCCGCCAAGAAAAAGAGGCAAACAGGACACGCAATCTTCGGAGAGTTTAGAAGGTTTGACATTTATATAGCCCAGCAATACGCCTATAAGGAGTTGGATTGTCACGCAGCCGAGGGATATTCCAGCGCCGTATGCGACGAGGGTCAGAGAATCGCCATCATAAGAAAGGCCAAGATAAGCAAGGGATTTTTTATCAACAAAAGTAATGAACGCCAGCGTGATGGCAACGGCAGTTCCCATTGGAATTGAGGCGATCAACACGCCGAGAGTTGACCGGGCAAAAGTTGACATGCAAGATTGCGTCACCTGCCCAAATGTTTTCCAATAGTAGCGATGAGATATTTCTAAAGCCAAACCTATACAAAACAAATATGCTGCCAGTCTTGCGCAGGTTTCAAATAGCGACATATTATTACCCCAGGTCTATTACACGGCCAGGCGTGAACTACCATCTTGCTTATTCCATAATCAAGCGTGTAATGGCTTAATCTTTTTTGGGGTAATCCGTGTTAGCCTACTGGGTTGGTACTGGAACCGCCGTGGACGTATTACCTGATTGATCAGGTTGAGTCTGCCCGGCATTTTGAGCCTGTGGTTTTGGCGCTATGAATGGAAAATCGCCAAAAGACTGATTTCCATTTGAGATTTTCTTTTGCTTAACTGCGTCCGGCAGTCTGTAGAGTTTGAATGTTCGAGCCCATTCTTCAGGCAGGTAATCACCTTCGGACATCGCTTTAGGAAGATTGCACTTGTAGACCTTGCCGTCTCTGTC
Organism: Armatimonadetes bacterium UBA5829; assembly: GCA_002431715.1. Lineage (GTDB taxonomy): Bacteria > Armatimonadota > UBA5829 > UBA5829 > UBA5829 > UBA5829. Next base: position 5,822 of record DJHI01000083.1, on the reverse strand, counting down.
GGCGTATTGGAAATCAAGAAATACCAGGCCGTCTTTATCTGTGACGGTCTTAACCGGTGTCTCGAATTTAAGCTGGGTGAACTTTAATTTTACAGGTGCTTNNACTTAGGCGCAGGGGACATCTGCGGCGTGGTGGCTGACGAGTCTTCAGAAGAACTGCTGCAGCCAGTTAACTGCAGGCCCATTATAACTATGGCGATTGCTATAAGAAAAGCATAAATGTTGCGAGACAATTGATTTCCCTCCAGCACAACTATGATTTTGTTATAAAAAAGATCTACTGACACAAGTATTATACTCCGTCAGTAGATCAAGCACAACCAAGGCCTAGCCTAAACCTGCAGACTAAAGAATGTATCTGCTCAGGTCTTCGTCTGTAATTATATCGTGAAGTTTCTCGCGGACATAGGTCGCGTCAACAGTGATCTTCTTTTCTTTTATGTCGGGGGCTTCGAATGATACATCGTCCAAAAGCCGTTCCATAATGGTGTATAGACGGCGAGCACCGATGTTTTCCATTGAAGAATTCACTTCCGCCGCAATTTTCGCAATCTCTTTGATACCATCATCGACGAAATCCACATCCACGCCTTCGGTTGCAAGCAGCGCCTTATACTGCTTTACTAGTGCGTTTTTGGGCTCAGTGAGTATTCGAATAAAGTCCGATTCGGTGAGGCTGTCGAGTTCGACCCTTATAGGCAGTCTGCCCTGCAACTCAGGAATAAGATCGGAAGGCTTTGNNGCGGCAACAAAGAGCATATGCTGAGTGGATACGGGGCCGAATTTTGTCATTACGGTCGAGCCTTCGATTATCGGGAGTATGTCCCTCTGGACGCCTTCCCTGGAGACCTGCGGCCCAGCTTCATTTTCACGACCGGCAATCTTATCCATCTCATCGACAAAAATTATTCCGTCTTGTTCTGCTCGTTCTATAGCTTCGCGAGTGATAGCATCCTGATCGATCATGTTGCGAGCTTCTTCATCAGCAAGAATGCCTTTGGCTTCGGAGACTGTCACCCGTTTGCGTTTTCTCCGTTTAGGGATAAGGTTACCGAGCATGCCGGACATATCCATCCCCATCTCCTCAAGTCCCTGCTGCCCGAAAACCTGAAAATGCGGCATGGAGGTGTCTTCGACCTCAATATTGATCTCACGATTATCGAGTTCACCAGCCATCAACTGTGATCGAAGTCTCTCACGAATGCGCTCTTTGCGCTCCATCTGGTCTCGAGTATATTCGTCGGTCGGAGTTTCCTCTTCTTTTTCGGGTTCCTGCTGTATCTCTATCGGAGGAGGAGGGTTGCCCGTGCCGGGGAAAATGTGACCCATCGCGCTTTGAAGGGAATCGAACCACTGACTGGGCACGACACCTTGACCTGCGCGCCTCGCGGGAGGCTCCATGATATCGAGTATCTGCTCAAGCGCTCGCTGCTCAGCTACGGGCCGGACTTCCTCGATCTTTTCGATTTCCACCATAGCCACCGCGCGCTGAACGAGGTCTCGAACCATCGAGTCGACATCTCTACCGACATATCCGACTTCGGTGAACTTAGTCGCTTCGACCTTTACAAACGGCGCGNNCGCCGGCAAGGCTGGCAAGACGCCGGGCGATTTCGGTCTTTCCGACTCCGGTCGGCCCCATCATGAGTATGTTTTTTGGTATTACTTCTTCTCGAAGCTCTTCACCAAGTTGTCGCCTCCTGAATCTGTTTCTCAAAGCGACTGCAACGGCCTTTTTCGCGTTGTCCTGGCCGACTATATATTTGTCCAACTCCGCAACTATCTGTTTTGGAGTAAGTTCTTTTCTTTCTCTCAAATCTCACCTCTATTTTAGTTTGATGGTTTTGCTAGCCCTGCCTTAACCATCAAACCATCATACTATCAAACTATCAGACTATTATTGCATCTGATCTGTTACTATTTGGCTATTCGTATATATGCAAATATCCGCTGCTATCTCCATTGATTCTTGCACTATCTCAACAGGAGACATATCGGTGTTTCGAATCAGTGCCTTTGCAGCGGAGGCTGCAAAAGCGCCTCCCGAGCCGATTGCAGCAATGCCTTCATCAGGTTCAATTACCTCGCCATTACCCGAAATGACAAGTAGATACTCCTGATTACCGACGATCATCATTGCTTCAAGTCTGCGAAGTATCTTATCCGTTCGCCAATCTTTTGCGAACTCAATGACTGCGCGCTTGAGATTTCCATGAGACTCGCGCAGCTTAGATTCGAACTTATCCGCCAGAGTCTGCGCATCGGCGACGGAACCGGCGAATCCCATAAGCACCTTATCATCATAAAGCCTACGAATCTTCCGCGCCTTATGCTTCATAATCGTATTTTCAAGCGTCACCTGACCATCCGCGCCGATTGCGATTTTATTGTCTTTTTTTACGGCGATAACTGTGGTTCCATGTAGTTCCGGCATCATAATCCTCCAAACTAAAAATTCTGAATTCTGAGTTTTTGTCAGCCCGACTCAAAATTCAAAATTCATAATTAAAAATTTTTATTTTTCTAAGTGTTCGTTTCCAAGCGCGGCGCGCGGGTGGGCGTGGTCATAGACTTCGTTTAACCTTTCCCTGGAAACGTGAGTATAAATCTGAGTGGTAGACACGTTTTCATGACCCAAAAGCTCCTGCACGCTCCTGAGGTCCGCTCCGTGATCCATCATATGTGTCGCGAAGCTGTGCCTCAGAGTGTGAGGACTGATTTTCAACGAATCGCTTACTTTTTCGACGTGCTTTGCAAGAATCCTCCGAACCGAGGAAGCAACCAGTTTGGTTCCTCGGAAACCCAGGAAAAGCGCATCTGTCTGCCTTTCGCTTTTTGATGCCAGCTTCGGCCTGCNNGTCCATATAAGATATACTGATTCAGCGCATCTAAAGCTGTCGATCCTATTAAAACCACACGTTCTTTATTACGCTTTCCGATGACATTAAGTTCGTCTGTTTTATTAGAAATATCCGCAGTTTTTAGGCTGAGTAGTTCACTGAGTCGAAGACCGGTCGAATATAGGGTCTCTAATATCGCTCTGTCGCGCAGACCTTCGGGCGTTGTCGGATCGGGTATGGACATAAGAGCTTCAATCTGCTCCTCGCGCACAACTTTTGGCAGAGGTCGCGATTGCTTAGGCGCGCGTACGCCCTCAGTGGGATCGATCTCAATAATATCGTGTTTGGCAAGATATTGGAAAAAGGCACGTAAAGCCGCAAGTTTTCTTGCTACGGAGCTTTTTGCATGTCCGGTTTTCTGCAGATGTGCAAGGTATCTTCTGATCAGAATTTGATCGATTGGCGCAGAAGTATCCTCAGCAAAATCGAAAAAAGCAAGTAAATCCGCCGAATAACCCGCCAGCGTATGCTCACTTGATCGCTTCACCAGACGCATATATTCAATAAAAGAGTCCAATCTTTCTTTCATATCTTGAGGGATTGTAGCATGATCGGCCACCTGTATGGAATACCTAAATATATGGTCAAGCTTTTCCGATAAAATACAGGGGGCTGATATGAAAGAACAAGATTATGAGATACGCTTGAGGAACGCTGAGGGCATTCCGATTGTGAATATCGCAGGTTTTGTGACTAAATCCGCATTGAGAGCAGTTAAAACCACACTTGATCAGTTAGCCTCCGCAGGTCACTACAATGTAGTAATCAACATTGAACGCGCGCATGTCGCCAATATGCGTTTTTTGAAGGGATTGACGGGCGCGGTTCGCAACATCCGCTCACACTATGGAGTCGTCCACCTTATTCTCTCGGCAGATGCTCAAAAGCAGTTGCCGGTGATAAGCCANNACTCTTCAGGTTGTGTGCATCCGAAGGACAAGCAATTCTAAGAATCAAGAGGCTAGGAAGGCAACCAGAGGCTATAAGCCAGTCCAGCGCCCGAATATTGGAGAAGTCATGATTAACCCATCAAAAAGCAAACTCAAGGTAATTAAAATATTAGATCCGCTCCTTTGCGTGCGCTGTGATAATGCATATATTGCCGATGTCGTTATGAAAGAAGGCCAGCGCAAGAAGATGTTCTACTGCTCCCGCCGCGACTGCGACAACTGGTGCTCGCAGGCCGTCTCAAATGTCGACGAGGATGAGATGGACCAGGCAGCCTAGCCGGGTGTTGGGCGTTAGGTATTGGGTTGCCTGATACTGGGAGGACAAGGCTCTTCCCGAGCAAGAGAATCAAGTTTTATTTGTCTTGTTTCTTGGGAGTAGACATATGCCCAATAATCCGAGAGAAGCTATAATTGCACCTAAAAGTGCCCATACAACGTCTGCAAATAAATTTGTCCGATGGATATCCTGTGCCGCATATGCTTTGAAAACCTCTGTTAAGCTAGCGGTGCTTGATGCCACTGACTGAAAATGCTTGTAATCTATCTGCAATTGTCCCCAATCTTTGAGTGCATAGAATAGGCAAAATGCAGCAATAGCAAGTCCGGGTAATATTAGAAATAGAACCAGAGCAAATCTTCTCATTGATATCCAATCCTAACCGTCAGGAGTGGCCCGCTTTATAAGTGACCTCTGCNNCAAAGTGCAACTATTGCGAACGGAGTCAGCAAAATCCTCGGACTCCGTGAATTGTGCTTTAAAAAGTAGCGCAGCATACTCTTGTGATGCTGTTTTATCATGGGAACCGGGTTCTGGTCGCTTGCAGCACCGATACGGTGCGAAACAGACGCATCAGGGAAATAGACCACTCTCCATCCGTCCATATGAGCGCGCTTGCACCAGTCCACGTCCTCCAGATACATGAAAAATCTTTCGTCCAGGAGTCCGATTTTCTCAAAAGTTTCTCTTCTCACCATAAGAGCCGAACCCGACAGCCAATCGACATCCGATATCTTGTCATGCGCAAAATCTATCATCAAGTAATTTCGCACAAATCTGTTTTTAGGTGACAGCTTTCCAAAGATAGTGTGGCGGAAGATTGCAGCAAACATAGTAGGAAAATGTCTTGCGGAAAATTGGAGGCTTCCATCAGGATTCAAAACCTTCGGCCCCAGCATTCCGATGTCTAAGTTATTGTCCAAATATTGGACCATCTTAGACATCGCATCTGGCTGGAGCATTATGCAATCCGGGTTTAGCAGAATGACATATCGACCTTTGGACTGCTTTATCGATATATTATGAGCTGCTCCAAACCCGAGATTATCATTGTTTCGGATCAGCGTCACGCGGTCACCGAATTCTGACTCGATCATATCGGCGGAAGCGTCCGACGACGCATTGTCCGCGACTATTATCTCAAATCTTACGGAACCATCCTGAGAGAGCACAGATTTCAGGCATTCTCGCAGTTCGTTCTTAGTATTCCAGTTGACAATGCTTACAGTAACGTCGATCAAATTAACCCCTTAATATCATACTTGTCCGAATACAAAACGCAGCCAGCCAATATACAGGCGCAGCTATTTTTCCCTTGAAGTGCTTGTTATAAAACCTCAATAGAGATTCATGTGACTCTCGTGCCATCTTTCGCCGACCTGCCTGCTTAGTACCGGCCGCGCCATGATGGATTATAGTCGCATCGGGTGTGAAATATATCTTGTAACCGAGCATATGCGCGCGGTAGAGCCAATCCACTTCATTAAAGAATATGGGAAACTGCTCATCAAAGATTCCCACTTCATCGAGAGCCGCTCTGCTCAAGATAAGGCATGACCCCATCGGCTGATCCACTTCAGTTATTGTGTCATAGTTGAAATAAGTCATTCTGTAAGCGCCGAACAGCCTGCTCTTTGGAAAAAATTTGGAAAGCCCAAGGTATTCCCAGGCGATAGGCCCGGGGTAGGGAAACGA
>DJHI01000064.1:16245-16538 GCA_002431715.1 Armatimonadetes bacterium UBA5829 | reverse complement strand
CCTTCCATAAGCAACCTCACAATTGCAGCGGTGAATAGACGGTGTTGATAAGTGAGCAATCTGTTTCCATTCGTGTGCATGGTTTCCGAAGAATGTGGAATGCAAACCTGCATAGATTGCTGTCTGGGGATATCTTGCATTTGTGTAATACTTATTTGGACAGATTGCAGAAAAGCGGAAAACCTTTTTGTTAGGTTTTCCGCTTTTTATCATGATTAGGATTTTCAAGCAACCAAGCTGCTATTTCCCTGCTGACGGAGCAGTCAGTGCCGCAAAACCACGCGGATTATAGA
>DJHI01000064.1:1326-16200 GCA_002431715.1 Armatimonadetes bacterium UBA5829 | reverse complement strand
TGAATTGGAGTTGGGTTCTATCTCTGCCGGTTCGTGCATTGAGCATAACTCCAACCGGCATCAGCTTCCAATCAGGACTGTAGCCCTTTAGAAGTTTCCATGGAATCCAGAGATCGATATGATAGCCCTTGGGCGTCAGCTGGTATTTTGCCTTTACACCCGGCAGATCTTTTAGCTGCGGAGATGTAAATCTAGGTACTCCATCTTTTCCTTTCGGAAATACAGTAATCCCTATATTGCCATCCCCTGTGCCGCTTGGATCAGCATAGAATCTAATACTCGATGCTCTATGGTCGGCACCCTGATACGGGTCGGTGGCAAAGAAAGCATCGGTAACGTCGGCAATGATCCTTAGGTAGTCTTTTGCGACATACCACTTTACTATGGCCGAAAGCTTGTCTTTAGTCGGATACTCACCATAGTTGCGATAACTGACCTCATACGGCTTCCCCGGATTGATCTTCCATGTGAAGAATTTTTCGAGAATCTCGTATCNNAATCTCGTCTTTGGTATTTTCGGCTTTAGCCGTATCTCCCGCTTTGATGGATTTCCAGTAATCCGAAGATAAGTCGCTATATGCCGGGTCGCGAACAATAGCCTGCTTTTGCGCAGTGAGTTTGCCGAGCGGTGTTTTGGTATCGGCAATGACTCGGATTTCATATGTCCCCGGTTCGATGGCTGGAAGTTTAACAGCAAAGGGAGCGCATAGCCAGGGATTGTTATCTCGGTCGTCTGCCACTCCCGAAAATATGGTTTTCCCATTCTTATCGATCAGTTCTATTTGCGGATACATAAGGTTATCGGCGGAGTAACCCGACTCGAAGAACTCCATCATATAACTGCAGCCTATAGAAGTCATGGGCTTTTTGCCGATTACCGCAACGGTGACCTTATCGCCTATCTTTGCGCGTGCATTAATGCCATTGGCTGCATCGGATCGCAGAGTCAAATATTGCGCTCCGGGAGCCAGATCGTATGTTATCTTGCCGGATATATCCACATTCGTCGTCTTGTTTGCTTCTATGAGCAGCTTGTCGTGAACCTGGCAGGAAATGCTGGTGCTTTCGCCTGCCTTATTTTTTAGATCGAATTTACAGTAGCTCATCTTATAAGTGCCTGCGGGCAGTTCGGCCGGTCCTTTGGTGAAGTCAAAAGAATACTCGCCATGGTCGTTATAGAGTCTTACCTTCACCGGCGTCGCATTGTAGCCCGATATTCCCGAACTGGTGATAGTGAGCTTACCTAGTTTACCAGTGTATGGCTTGATCGTGATCTTGTCCGCTGTCTTACTCACATCTATGTCGTAATAGCGATATGCCACTCTAGCGGGAACATCCAGTCTGATCCTATGAGGCCCGCCATAATATGCCATGGCCTTGCCGTATCCGTTTGTATCTATGTATATGTTGTCGCCAATACCTGAGCCATAGACATCGATACGGGTGGTTTTTTTACCAAATGGGTCGCTCAGATCATATCCTGGAGTATATATGCAGTCAATAGGCCCTTTGTTGGATGCGATCTTGCCGCGCCATGCACCGTTCCTTTGCAAATCAATGCTTTCATAATTGGGATTTCTATAATATTGCAGTCTCACGCTTGCAAGGTAGGTTTTATCTGTCTGATTTACGTGATAAAGGACCGAATCGGCCCATTTCGAATAGGTGTAAGTGAATGAGCCCTGTCTCGGCAACTTGACCGGCTCATCGTCGGAGAGGTCTGTGTTTCGATTGCGGTCGAAGTAGACCGTATCATAACCAGTGCCGGTGCCGTGGGATTCATCCAGTATCGCTAGCAACAGTCCTTTTGCATCATCGCTATCGAACTTGAACGCAAGATATTTGGCCTTCTCCGACCCCAGCTTTGGGATATTGGTCATCAGTTTGCGTACTTCTTCATCTTTCTTCGACTCGCATCTTTGGCTAGTAGAATGATATACTTCAACTGCAGGGTCCCATTTGAGATCATAACTGCCGGCTTTTAAAGCAAGGTCTTTGATCATGGGCTTTTTGTTCATTTCATCTACAGTTCGGCGATCATCATCATAGCTGCATTCATCATCAGAGGGATCGATAGTAATTACCTTCAATATGGCATCCGTCTTTTGCTCACCTTCGGCTACCTTGAATGAAAGTTCTGTGCCGTCGTCCTTTTGGAGTGTCCGAGGACATTCATTCCAGAAGACGCTGGTTACTCTAAGCGATACGTCGCCTGCGGCGACCCTCAGAGTAAAATCGCCGTTCTGATCTGTTGCGGCTACTGAGGAATTACCTGCATGCTCGGCTGTTACGACAGCATCTTTCACTGGCTCATTTTCAAAGGTCAAAACTTTGCCTTTTACGATAACGCCTGGAGTTGTCACAACATCCACAATCTTTGCTTCATCAGGGCCTATGTCTGCATTAACCGCTGGTAAGACCCAATCTGGTTGGGGTGGGGTAGTAATGACCAGCGGCTCACCCTTGGCACGCATACAGTTCCAACTGAATTCATAACCAACCCCAGAGGTGAGTTCGTAATTTCCCGGAGCAAGTTGGCTAATGAGGAATCTGCCGTCTTTGCCCACTGTAGTCGTGCGGCGGCTTGCATAGTCGCCGTCTTTTTTCTGGAGGATTAATGGAGTGCCTTCGGGGATAGTCCCGGACTTATTTGGGAGGTATATAACGCCTGCCAGCGCACATTCACGAGGTAGTGTTATTGTCTGCTCATCAGGCAGGTCTTTCTGATCGATAGTCTTGGTAACCATCGCTCTGCCCTGCATTTGTGCCTTTATTACAACATTTCCGTAAGGTATATCTTCCGCGCTGGGCAGATGGTTGAGAACAAAAGTGCCGTCTCTACGCGTTCCCATCTCGGATATGTGCCAATCGGTGGTGTCGAAGTTCAGTTCAAGATGTCTTCCGTTTCCATCATATTCCCAGGTTCTTTCTATGGTTACCTTGACGCCGGGCAGGGGATTACCTTGTTCGTCGACAACCTTACCATTGATCTTCTGTTCTCTGTAAAGACTCACTTTAACACTCTGGTCTTTTTTAGATAAATCGGCGATTCCATAACCCCAGCTATAGCTATCTGCAACCACAAGAAAAGTTGCATAGTTGCTTTTTTTCTGGATTTTGGAGACATAGGTGAATTTACCACTCTGATCCGTGAACATCTTTTTGAGGGTAGGGCCGTCTTCACTATAAACCAACGCCGTGACTTCGGCGCCTGCGATAGGTTTATCGTTAGTATCGACCACCGTTCCCTTTACCGATGAGTAAGCGAGTGTGCCTGTAGAGAATATATAGATCAATGCTATTGCCAGAAACCTCATTGTTGCTTTCATAATGCCTATCAACCTCTCTTTATGAATCAATACATAGCCATTGAGCATGGCATTGGTGTCTGCTCTTCGGACTCGACCAATAAAATTTGCTTGTTGCCGTATCTGTCATATGTGACAACCTGCCGAACTACCTTCTGTGGAGTCGGTTTTGTGTTCGAAGGTTCTTCTGTCTGATTATGTGGCAGACATTCTGATGAAATATCCTCCATCTTGGGCTCTTCAGATATTTGAACCGGCTCATTTATAACTTCATTCTCGTTTGTTTTTGGACTCTCCACCGGCTTAGGATTGACTTTGGCGCAGTTATCCCACTGCTTGCGAGGCCTGACACGGCGTTCGTCCCATTTCGGCTTTTGCTTTTCGATATTTTGTGANNAACCTGTGATTACCGAATGCGAGAATGACTGCTGCAATCATTATCGCGAAAACTGCTCCGGCTAGAGCAAACCTGAAATTTGTAAACCTGCCGCCCCTGGTTTCAGGCAGGGTTATGGATTCGAGCATCTGTGGAGTTGCGGCATCCTGCCATGCGCCTGAAAGTGATGTCAGAGCTGTCTTGTAGCTCTGCATTTCCCTGCGGCATGTCGGGCAGGTATCTATGTGACTCATTGCATCTGCATATGTTTTGCCTGTTATTTCGCCGGATACGAGTTCCGGCAAAATGGCTTTCACCTTTTTGCAGTTCATTTTATCACCTCTTCGTATCTTTCTTTGAATGCTTGCCTTGCTCGGTGGAGTCTTGTTCGAGCGGCTCCTTCGCTGCAGCCTAAAGCATGTGCTATCTCTGCGCCGGAGAGGCCTCTGAAGTAGACCAAAACAAGTAATGACCTGACCTCTGGCGATAGATCCAGCAGAGCCTCCCAAACCTTTTCATTACAATCAGGCATACTTTCCGGAATGTCAATTTCCGGTACCGATACGGGCCTTGTTTTTCTGCGGCGAAGCATTTCCAGACAGACATTTCTCGCAATGCGATAGAGCCAAGTTCCGAAACTTGCTTCTCCCCGAAATGACCGAATTGCTTTATATGCTCGGATGAATGTGTTTTGAGTAGCATCAATTGCATCCTCACGAGAGCCGAGAATAGCCAGGCATGTGTTGAATATGCTTTGTTTGTATTTTCTGAACAAGGCGTCAAACGCCGCGTCGTCTCCTTCGCGTACAAGACTTACAAGTTCCATGTCCTGATCTTGTTTACTCACCGCCAGGCCTGGTATCATTCACCTTCTCCATTCATCTTCTGCTTATAAGATGACGTGACGCCTGCAATTTGTTACGAACAGCCAACAAATATTATCATGATTCCGATGTGCATTATTAACGCGGATTTTAGTACAGGTTGAAGAAATGCAGAGCATTTCAGTCACGTTAATGAAGTAAAAAAAGCGGAGACCATATCCGGTTCTCCGCTTTTTTAGATGTTGTTCAACCGTTGTTTCGGGACACTTTGTCCCGAAACGGGCGCTCTTAATCCTCTTCTTCTATTTTGCTTATGGCATATCTGCTATTCCTCGCGTTGTTGCCACCTTACAAGCTTCAAGTCCAGCACGCAAATCGCATAAATCACCGGCACGAGGAGCAGAGTGATAAAAGTAGCAGCGGTCAATCCGCCTATCTGAGCGTAGCACATAGGTTCCCACAGCGGCCCTCCGTGAGTTGCCAATGGGAAGAGCGCGATAACGGTCGCGGCGACAGTTATCATAACCGGCCTCAACCTCTGAATCCCTGCGTCGATTACAGCCTCTCTGAAAGGTTTGCCGGTCTCATGTTGCTCCTCGATAAAGTCGAAAAGCACGATTATATGGCTCACAATCACACCTATAAGGCTCACCACGCCCAGGAATGCCATAAAGCCGAACGGCGCTCTCATCAGCCACAGCATAAATAGCGCCCCAGCTATCCCGAACGGAATCGCCGCGAACACTATAAACGGTTTTATCGCGTGTCTGAATTGGAAGACAAGCGCCAGATAGATCATACCTGCGGATATCAGAAGCACCACCATAAGCTCTTGGAAGCCATCCTGCTGTTCGGCCTGTTCGCCCGCGATGTGCAGGTGATACCCCACCGGCAGGTCTTTCTGAAACTTATCGAGTTTCGTCTTGATNNGAGGACATCACCTCGGACGGCAGATGACCGTTTGTCGGGAAGCACGATACGGTGATGGTTCTGAACTGATTTATTCGCCTGATCTTGCGCGTCTGCAAGCCGTATGATAACTGTGATACTTGCCGTAAAGGAACCTTGCTCGACCCTTGCAGAGAATACACATAAAGGTTTTCGATATCCGAAAGCTGCGATCTTTCGTCCATCCTTAAGCGCGCTACAACGGGTATCTGTTTGTCGTCCTGCCTGAGTGTGGTTACAGGATAGCCATACATGCCCAGCGCCGAGGCTGCGGCGACATCCAGGTTTGTAATGCCGGACATATTAGCCCGGTCAGGGTCGGTCTTGAGCTTCACCGCGAACTCCGGCTCTCCCCAGTCGTCCCTTATACGCGCCGAAAGAGAGGTGCTTCTTAGAATCCCTTTGGCCTTTTCAGCTAAATCCCGAAGTGTTGTCATATCGGAACCGGATATTTCAAGAGCGACCGGAGTGCCTACGGGCTTTCCTGTCTCTAGCTGCTTGACATCAACTCTTGCCCCCGGCATCTGCTGCGAGAGCGCTGCTTGAAGCCTGTCTACCAACTTTCTAGTATCATGGCGATCCTTGACTTCGATAATAACCTGGGCATAATTGGTCTGCTGAAGCACCGGCTCGACTGAAAACCAGAACCTCGGGCCTCCTCCGCCTACAAAGGTTGTCAGAGATTGCAATACTCCATCTTTTCTGCCTTCTTTTCTCGCATAGCCCGCGATCGTTTTCTCGATTATTCCTTCGGCTCTGGTAGCAGCCGAGTTTGTCGCCGAAAAAGTTGCATCTTCAGGCAGCCAGATGTCGACATATGAGAGATATGAAAGGTCTTTTGGGAAGAACTGCTGTTTTAATCGCGAGAAGAAAAATCCTCCGATTAAAAGCACGACCATCGAGCATGCCAGCACCCGCCAGCGGTTATCAATGAGCTTAGCGACCAGCCCTGAATAAAAAGCTCCGAACCCTTTTTGTCGCCACTCGTCTGGAGACTCCTGTCTTCCGGCCTTCATAATGTATGAGCCGAGGAACGGGATGAACGTCGCCGATATGATAAGGGCTGAAACCAGTGAACAGGTAATGACGACCGGCAGGCTGTATAGAAACTTACCCACATTGCCGGTGAGAATCAAAAACGGCAGATAAGCCACGATATTGGTAAGAGTGGCATAAAACATCGCCTTACGCAGTTTCGTAGGGCCCATCCAAGCGGCTTTTGTCAGCGGGTTCCCTTCGGCCATTCCACGCTTAATCGCGTCTCCCGCCACAACAGGCACATCCACAAGCAGCCCGAGCGCGACTATAAGCGTCGCAATCGAGACCTGCTGGAGATCGATATGCAGCATATTCATCATGCCGAATGTCATAAAAAGCGTTATTGGTATGGATAAGGCCATAAGAACGGCTGACCGCCAGTCCCAGAAACCGATCAGCGATACCAAAACGACCAGTATAATCGCCTCATAAAGGCTTTTCATAAAGAGGTCCACATTTTCAGTGACCTGCTTTGGCTGGTCGGAGGTTCGGGCGAGTATCAAGTCCTCCGGCAGGTGAGCCTTGATCTCATTGAGCTTCTGGTCGACCGCTTTACCGAACTGCCCGATCTGTTTGCCTGACTTCATTTGAATTGCCAGGGTAATTGCCCGAGTCCGCTCCCAGTGACCGTCAGTATCTTTGAACGAGAAGTAATTTAGATACCTCGGGTCTTCGTAACCGCGAACAACATCCACCAGGTCGCGCAAATGGAGTGGGGCGTCGTCCTGAGACGGAACCAGCACATCGCCGATCTCTTTCTCCGTCTTGAATTCCCCGCTTGGGTCGATCGCGATGCGTTTTCCTCCGGCATCCAGCGAATCTCCCTGCAGTGTGACATTTCGCGCATTCAAGACACCAGGCAGGCTCGACGGCTGCACTCCATATGAAGCGAGCCTCTCCTGAGAATATAGAAGATCTATCTGCTCACCGAGCACTCCGCTCCGTGTGACCTTGGAAACATGATCAACTGTCTTCAGGCTGCGCTCGATATAGTCGGTCATATCATCCATTTGTTTATAGGAATATTTGTCACCGGCTACCTTTTTAAGCGCGGACGCAGTCTTATCTGGGTTTCTGATGATCGCCGGCACCCATGCATCAGGATGAATCTCCGAAGCCTGCAGTTTGTTATGAATGAAGTCTTTAATGGCGGCTAAAAGCTGCTTGTTGTCATATGTGGAGAAACCGTCTATCCCGACAAATCCTGAACCCTTCAACATCTGCGGAGATGATATCAGCCCGGCAGCTTTGGCATGGTCTGAAAACCGCTTAACGGTATCGGCCAGGACGCCGGTTGCCTCATCGGCGGGCAGGCACACAACCAGCGAGACAGCGGAGCCACTAGCCGGTGCATACTTCTTTGCTCGTGTTTTGTTAATTGCATTTTCGATCTCACGCGCCCGGATCGATAGTTCGACCTCGCTCACCTTCGGGCTCGCCACCGTGAGCATAAGCGCCGCAGTATCGCCGAAATCTCGTATGAAATTTACCGGCCCCGCTCCCTGCGGAAGGTCTTTCAAGGCTCCGAGGTTCAAGGCAATATCGTCGAGTTCTGTTTTGGTGTCGACTACACTGTCATCCAGTTCGCAGAAGACTATGGAGAGATTATCCCTCGAAATAGACTCTATCTTTTTGATGGAAGCGTTTTTGCCGATTGTCTCTTCGACTTTTTTTGTAACGAGCTGCTCCACTTTTTCGGAACCNNCCGGCCCCGACCCAAGGAGTAATAGCGACCGCTTTCCTCACCAAAATCTCCGGGTCTTTACGCTGCGGCATGCTCGTATATGAAAATATGCCCCACAGGCAGGTCGCGATCAAAAGCACCCACGAGAGCTGTTTATTCTCGACAAAGAAACGTGAAATATTGAACGTTCCTCTGCCGGTCTTTTTGTCATTGCTCTGACTCACGTTTAATCTGCCTTTCCACCTAACGGACTATATCGACTCTACCGCCGTCTCTGACCAGAGTGGCTCCATTGGTAACCACTTTCTCTCCACGAAAGACACCCGATGCAATCTCGATATTGTTACCGAATGTCTCTCCGAGCGCTACTTTTCTGACTCTCGAAACCAGTTTGCCATGCTCTTTTTCTACAACATAAACCGCATAATCGTTATTGCTTTTCGGCCACCTGACGACAGCCGACAGCGGCACCGTAATTCTGTTGGCCTTTGATGATGCGAGTGTGGCAAAGTCCACTTTTGCTATCATACCTACCTTCAGGATTCGCGAAGGGTTCGGCAGAGTCACTTCCACCTGGAAAATATGGCTTTTGGCGTCGGCAGCCGGGGATACGGCAGTGACTTTGCCATGGAACACCTTGTCTTCATAGGCTTGAGTTCGAACTGTCGCCGGGTCTCCTACGTGAATGCTGTCCACGGTTACATCCGGCACTCCGAAGACCACCTTCACCGATGAATCATCCGCCAGAATAAACCCTGGAGTCCCAGGCCCGACCAGTGCCCCTATCTCCACATTTCTTTTGAGCACGATTCCGTCAATCGGAGCCGTGAGGCTCGCGTCTCCCAAGGGGGTTTGAGCCTGAGTGAGTTGAGCCTTGGCTGCACTAATACCCGCNNCCCGCCGCACTGGCTTCTACCTGTGCCGACGCGCCCTTTACGGCAGCGGAAGCGGCCTTGCGTTGAGCAACTGCACTCTTGATCGCTGCTTCACTTCGAGCGATAAGCGCCCTGGTCTCGTCCATTTTGGATCGATTTGCGTCGATCTGCGCTTTTGCCTGTTCGACTTTAGTTCTTGCCGCGCTGAGCTGCTCTTTAGCCGCTTTTACCTGAGCTTCGGCGACTTTAAGCTGTGCTTTCGCGGCATCATAATCAGCTCTGGTAAGACTTTTGGATGAGTATAGACGGTCAGCCCTCGCGAAGTCGCTCCTGGCCTTTTCCCTGCCTGCTTCAGCCTGGTCGACAAGTGCCGACGCAGCCTCCGAACCTGCTTTTGCTTCCGCCAGTTGAGACTCAGCCGCGGCGACTCCTGCCTTTGCCTGAGCGTAACCGGTCTGAGCCTGGTCACGAGCGGCTTTGGCATCGGATATACCCGCCGAGGCTCTATCCAACGTAGCCTGAGCCTGTTGAAGTCCATATTGAGCCTGCTCGGTAAGAGCTGCTTTGCCCGTGACTTGAGCGGCGGCCTGGTTGACCATCGCCGCGTAATCGACATCCCTTACATGGGCGAGCATAATGCCTTTTTTTACTCTGTCGCCCTGCTGCACCAGTCTCAACTGCCCATCACCATCCGGCACATTATGTATCTCTCTGACGTATCCGCCGACCGTAAACGCGACCGGCACGGTGACTTTCGGCTCGATACTTCCCGAATAGATCCTGTCATTATCGTCCAGACCCGAAGAGCCGACCACTGCGACACTCACCGGAGTGACCTCGTTATTTCCGGCGTCTTTCGAACATCCTGCCATAATCGGCGGAACGAGTATAAGGGATAATGCAATTATCTGTCTTATTCGCATTTAGTCTTCTCCTATGGCCTGATCCAGTTTTGCTCGAGCCGTCGCCGCGGCCAACTGGTCCTGCAGATACTGTCTGTTTGCATCGGCAAGGCTGGTATCCGCTTCAAGAACGTCCTTCAGCAGGCTTGCGCTCTCTTTGTATCGATTCATTGTAATCCGGCGCTTCTCTTCCTGAGCATTCACAGCGATGCGGTCAGCGTCCAAGAGTGATAGAGCATCTTGAAGGTCTCTGTATTTCATATTTACATCCACAAGAATTTGGGATTTCGTCTCTTCAAGGCCGTTGCATGCTTTTTGTCTGATCAGCGCCTTCTCCGATCTTTCGATCTTCCTGCGTCCCCAGTCCCACGGGTCCTGCCACGTCATTATGACCCCGGCGGTAAAGAGCTGCTGCGGAATGACATCTATATTTTGCTGCCTCGTGTATGTGATGCCGAGGCTGACATCCGGCACCGACTCACTTGCCTTCGACTTTTCATCGTCCGAAGCTATTTGAGTCTTGAGTTCGGCCTGCNNCCGTCGATACGTCGCGTCCGAGGAGCACATTCATCTTCTCCTTATTGCTTTCAAACGAGCTGTCCAGGGTTGCAAGCTCATGCTTTTGCTTTGCAAGTTTGGCCTGAACCTCCAGCAGATCGCTTTCCAGCGCGGTTCCCTGCGTAACATTATCGCTCACAAATCTCTCCAACTCGGTGAGAAATGTGATGCTTTCCTTTATGGTTAGCCTCGCGCTATCTATTTGAGCAAGCCCGTAATAGAGCTGCTTTACGTTCGATACCAGACCATTGCGCTGCGAACGCCAATCCTCCCGGCATATCTGCGCTGCCGCGCTCTGCATTCTTACTCCAATATGCACGCGCCGCAGTTGCGTGATGGGCTGCAGGATGGTCGCGTTGCCTATTATCGAGAACGTCGCGGGTGATGTTACGGTCGTGTCTGAAGGCGGTATTGGCCCTATTATTGGAAAGGTTCCGAATATGCCCTGCGGAAAACTGAAGTGAACCGGTGCGATGAGCTGCGAACCTGCTGCAGTGATTGAGAGGGCGGGAAGTCCCTTGATTTTCACGGTGGATATTTCTTTTGTCGCATTGTCTACATCCAACTGCGCATTTTTAAGGAGCCTGTTGCCGTCTATAGCCGTATCAATGGCCTTCTGCAGTGTGAGCACTTGCGGTACTGAATTCGTATTCTCATCACATCTGACTATGGCAGGAACCAGTAAAAAACTAATAAGCCCTGCTATAAGAATATAATGGTTTATTTCTCTCATGGGTCTTCTCACTGCTCCGATGGTTTCTCTGAGTTTTCCATAGCCTTTAGGGCTTCGATGGTTTCGTTACACCATTCGATATAGGCATTGCCGAGGTGCATTCCGCAGTTTACGGACATCAGCCAGTAGGACAGATGAGGATCGCCTTCGTGTTTGGAGCGGAGTTCCGCCTTGATCTCGGCATAGCTTTTGAGGTGATTAGTCCATTCTTCTCGAAAGCGCTCGATCAGTTTGATGTTTTCCTCAGTGGACATATGTTTTCCACACATCAGTTTCAGCAAAACTTCCAGGCGTTCTTTATGAGGTTCGGTCGGCTGAGCCAACCACTCGCGCAGTTCATCCATTCCTTTATCGGTAATTGAAAAAACATGGCGGTCCGGCTTGCCGTGCGTATGCTCGACTTTGCATGTAGAGAGGCCTTCATCCACCAGGGATTTAGTCATAGGGTAGATTTGGCCGTAACTTTCAGTCCAAAACTTGCCTATATACCGCTCAAAGATATTTTTGATGTCGTATCCCGTAAATGAATCGTGCGAAAGCAGCCCGAGCACAGCGTATTTCGTTTTATTCTGCCTGGCCATAGTAAATAAACCTGCCATTCTGTCTTTAAGATATATATCTAATAGATATATACCATATCGGCAGGTTACTTGTCAATCTCCAGCTTGCTCGCTAATAAAAATAGACAAAAAAAGCCGGAGTGTTTGACACCCCGGCCATTATGCATTTCATCATTCCAGGAGTTATCTTTGAGCACAAGTAGAACAAGCAGCCGTGCTCTGCAGCTTATCATGGAAATAATTGTCATAAGCACCCAGGTCGAGGAAACCATGGCCGCTTAAGTTGAAGAGGATTACAGTCTCTTTTCCGGCTTCTTTTGCTCGCTTTGCCTCGCTTATGGCTTCGCAGATTGCATGAGAAGACTCAGGCGCAGGCACAATACCCTCCGTCCTTGCGAAAAGCACTGCCGCTTCAAAAATATCCATCTGATCGACCGCCACGGCATCGATCATTCCTTTTTGCTTGAGTAAGCTTACTAGCGGGGCCATTCCGTGATACCTCAATCCACCAGCATGAATCGCCGGTGGAATAAAGTCCGCGCCTAACGTATGCATCTTTAGAAGTGGAGTCATTTGAGCGGTGTCGCCGAAATCATATTTGTATGGGCCTTCGGTGAGAGTGGGGCAGGCTTTCGGCTCTACGGCAGTCGCTCGCACATTCTTTCCTGCGAACTTATCGGCCATAAACGGCATAACTATACCGCCAAAGTTGCTTCCTCCTCCCACGCAGCCGATTATCACATCAGGGTAAACTCCTGCCATTTCCATCTGCTTCTTTGTCTCCAGACCGATCACTGTCTGGTGAAGCACTACATGGTTCAACACGCTGCCCAACGAATATTTCACATCATCGTGGGCGACAGTATCCTCCAACGCCTCGCTGATTGCTATCCCAAGGCTTCCAGGGCAGTCCGGGTCTTTTGCTAGAATTTGCTTTCCAAAACGCGTCTTTTCGCTGGGGCTTGGGTAAACCTCAGCTCCATAGACCTGCATCAGTGACTTTCTATAAGGCTTCTGAGTAAATGAGCACCGCACCATATAAACCGTGCAGCCGATTCCAAAGAAACTGCATGCCATCGAAAGTGCGCTTCCCCACTGACCCGCACCTGTCTCGGTGGCGATCCGCTTAGTGCCTTCAAGCTTGTTATAGTAAGCCTGTGCAATTGCTGTGTTGAGCTTATGGCTTCCCGCTGGGCTTGTGCCTTCATACTTGTAGAATATTTTAGCTGGTGTGTTTAGTGCTTTTTCAAGCTCAGTGGCTCTAAAAAGAGGTGATGGTCTCCACAGCGCAAGTTTCTGGAGCACCGGATCGGGGATGTCGATCCACCTTTGAGTGCTCATCTCCTGTTCGAGGACACCCATAGGAAAGATCGGCGCCAGATCATCCGGGCTGCAGGGCTGTTGAGTTGCAGGGTGAAGCGGTGGCGGTGGAGCCTCACCAAGATCGGCGGCGACATTATACCATTGTGTCGGAATATCATTTTGAGAGAGGATAAATTGACGTTGCTCCATAAAGGTCCTCCTGATTTCGACTAAACACACATATTGTACGAAATCCAGCTTGCACGATACCTCATTCCATCATTCCAAACTATTAAATTGAATTGCTGGAATCGTATTATCCGTATTTTGGTGCAGCAATTCAATTTTTGAGGAATCTGCTTTTACTGTTGACCATCATTATATCCCCGAATTCTGTCTTAAGCAAGTGTGAATATTATGGTTGAGCTGGAAACAGATAATGCTATATGCCTTAACTCAGATATCCTGTTAGCACTATCTGGCGTCATTTGAAGCTATCTGAGGAATAAAGACTATATCGCCGATAATATAAGTGGACTCGCAATAACATTGCGTCTATTATTCAAAGCAATAGATGAATAATTCGAGGAATGGGACTTTCCTATTTTCCGCTTTATAGTTTGCCAGGAGGATGGCGAGTATGTGGTTATATGTCATTTCAGGTTGGGTAATANNGGCACAGCCGCCCTTTATGCATTCCTGATATTCACGGCAAAAGAACCTGAGCGAAGCGAGTGTTTCGATTGCTCGCTCACTGATTGCGCGGAGTGTCCCTATAAAGTCAAGTCACAGGAGCAGCTCAAACGCGCAGCTTAAGTATAGCTTGTCATTAAAATCATAATAGCCCGCGAAACTTAGTTTCGCGGGCTATTATTAAATTTGCGTTGTAATAATTCTTAGTGGAACACGTAAGCAACGATTGCGCTCAGCACCAAAAAGCTGATTGCAGACCATTTTGTGATTTCCGCTAATCTCTCTTCAATACCGGGCTTACCCTGAAATGCGGATTCGGCCTTTCCGCCGATTGTTCCACTGAGCCCTTCGCTCTTTGTAGCCTGAGACATAACAACCCCGATAAGCGCAAGGGCGCTTATAACTTGGAGTGTAATANNGTTGATCCACCTCGGTTTGTGTGCAGGTTCGAAAAACTCCCGCTCTGACATCAAATCATATCAAATC
The DNA here is from genome assembly GCA_002431715.1 of Armatimonadetes bacterium UBA5829. GTDB lineage: Bacteria > Armatimonadota > UBA5829 > UBA5829 > UBA5829 > UBA5829. The sequence continues at coordinate 1,913 of DJHI01000064.1, read as the reverse complement.
ATTCCATAATGGTCAAGTAGTGTTTGCATAAGGTATAATCACTCCAAATAATAATATATCGAGTTTTAAGCTCAGCAATAGAGGATATAATAACTGGGAACGCTGCATGAAAGGCCTGGCTTTTATGAAACCAACCGCAATTTTAAGTGAATTGAAGAGCAAGAGACCTCCTGTAAAGGAGGGACGATATAGAGTCCGGGTCGGTATGGCCACCTGCGGCATATCCGCGGGCGCGGATTTGGTGTATGATGCCTTTGTCAGTGCGGTAAAGGAAGCCGGTTTGGATAACGTGGAGGTAATACCGACAGGCTGTGTAGGCCGCTGCGATCTTGAGCCGATGGCCGAAGTCACTCGCGCTCAAGAGCCGCCGGTCCTTTATATCAGGCTCGATCCTGACAAGGTCAAAAAAATAGTGCAGGAACACTTGGCCGCTGGAAAGGTAGTATCTGAATATGCAAGCTGATACCGGAAGATCGCCTTACCAACGCATAACACCCAATACCCATCACTTGCGAGAGGAACGAGTATGAAACGCAAGATAGTCGTCTGTTCGGGCACTGCCTGCATCGATCCCGGCGGGAAGAAAA
>DJHI01000064.1:775-1305 GCA_002431715.1 Armatimonadetes bacterium UBA5829 | reverse complement strand
AATTGAGCCGGAACTGAGGCGAATTCTTAGAGAGAAACATATCGAAGATTTGGTCGAGGTCGAAGAGGCTGTGTCCTACGGCTTGTGCCGGTATTGCCCGACGGTCGTAGTTGAGCCTGACGACATATATTACGAAAAGGTCGATCCGGGTAAGCTCGAAAGAATAGTCGATGAGCATATAATAGGAAACAAGCCTGTCGATGAGCTTATGACAAAAGAGCCTGTTGACTCATCCCACATTCGTATGCTCGGCAGCGCGGATTTCTTTGAAAAGCAGCTTAGAATCACCCTGCGAAACTGCGGAATAATCGACCCCGAATCGTTTGACGACTACCTCGCCATGCGCGGCTACGAAGCTTTGGCTAAAGTGCTTGAGGAGATGACCCCGGAACAGGTTATAGAAGAAGTAACCAAATCCGGCCTTAGAGGCCGTGGAGGAGGCGGTTATCCGACCGGCCTCAAATGGAAACAAGCCACCGAATTCGCTTCCGATAGACGCTTCATCATCTGCAACGCCGATGAGGGCGACC
>DJHI01000064.1:0-707 GCA_002431715.1 Armatimonadetes bacterium UBA5829 | reverse complement strand
CCCCGGGGCCTTCATGGACCGTAGCGCAATCGAGGGCGATCCGTTCTGCCTGCTGGAAGGTATGACCATCGGAGGATATGCAATCGGAGCGACGCAGGGATTCATCTACGTCCGCGCCGAGTATCCTCTTGCAATCAAACGCCTTACATACGCAATAGAAGAGGCCAGGAAGCGCGGGCTGCTGGGCAAGAATATCTTTCAGACCGATTTTAGCTTCGATATAGACATCCGTCTCGGCGCGGGCGCATTCGTGTGCGGCGAAGAGACTGCTTTAATAGCTTCAATAGAGGGCCGAAGAGGTATGCCTCGCCCGAGACCTCCATATCCAGCCGAATGCGGGCTTTGGGGCCATCCGACTCTGATCAATAACGTCGAAACCTGGGCAAACGTTCCCGCGGTGATACTCAATGGCTGGGAGTGGTTTTCAAAACTCGGGACCGAGAAGAGCAAGGGCACTAAGGTCTTCGCTCTGGCGGGCAAGATCAAGAATACGGGTCTTGTGGAAGTGCCGATGGGCACGACTCTGCGCGAGATCATATTCGGCATCGGCGGTGGAATCAAGGACAACAAGAAATTCAAGGCCGTGCAGACAGGCGGCCCTTCTGGAGGCTGCATCCCGGAGCAGTATCTTGACACGCCGGTCGATTATGAATCACTTATGAAAGCGGGCTCGATAATGGGTTCCGGCGGTATGATCGTGATGGACG
>DJHI01000230.1:9472-14425 GCA_002431715.1 Armatimonadetes bacterium UBA5829 | reverse complement strand
TGATCTGGCCCGCGCTCATCTTTGCCGGAGTGTGGCTGCAGTTTGCTGAAACGCGCAGGAATCTGCCTGTGCTTCCTCATTACGCCTATCTGCTGCTTGCAGCCTTCGCCCTGGTTACTCTATTCCGCGCGCGAGTCGCCTATAAAAGGCCGGGCGCAAAGCTGCTGCGGTATATGCCCATATTTGATGCCGTTCTGCTGGCGCTGACGATCCGCTATACCGGCGGCATCAAGAGCGAGCTTTGGCTTTTCTATTACTTCATGCTCATCGCAGGAGCGATGGACCCAAGGCACGGCACGATCGAGCTTATAGCGCCTTTGGTGCTTGTTTCATATGTAGCCGCAACCGTTCCCAGACTTAGCACCTGGGACTGGCAGATTATTGAAATCGCGGGAACAAGACTCTTTTTCCTTTTCCTTGCAATCCTTTTAACGAGGCAGGTTGCGCTTGCGCGCGGCAGATTATCTGATGAAATCGGCCGGCTGCATGAACAACTGACCCTTTCGCAGGAACGAAACCGTATTTCAAGGGAAATCCATGATGGAGTAGGCCATTCGCTCGTAAATTGCATACTCACGCTGGAGTTGTGCGAGCGGCTTGTAAAAAAAGACCCCAAAGAGGCGGGAAAGATCATTTCGCAGGAGAAGAGTGACCTGCGCTCGGCTCTCGACCAGATGCGCGATTATGTTCATCACCTCCGTCCGGCTGAAATTGAAAACGAACCGCTCGATGGGCTGATTAAGAAATACGTCACTCAGTTTTCAGATCGAACCGGGCTTGCGGTAAAGATCAAAAATACAAAGGGGAGTATTGATCTTGCTCCATCGTCCCGGCTGGTACTGCTCAGGGTCATACAGGAAGCGCTGACCAATTCAGCCAAGCACTCCGATGCTTCCGAAGTTGAGGTGAACCTAGCGCGTACAGGCGACGGCGGCGTTCACTGCATAATCTCGGACAATGGCTGCGGTTTCAATGAAAACGAAGTACTCAACGATCCATCCAGCAGCCAGGGTTTCGGCCTGAGGACTATGAAAGATCGCGCCGCAAGCGTTCGGGGCGATGTGCAGATAGAATCAGCTCCCGGCGATGGGACAAAAATCAGCGTTTATGTCCCCGGATAACTTTATATTTCATATTTTGCATCTTATATCTTGAATTTTGGATTGGGAAGGCAGCAAAGGGATGGATGAAATAAAACTGATTATTGCCGAAGATGAGCCGGTCGCCCGGCAGGCGATGGCGCGGCTCTTTGATCTTGAAACCGATATCGAAGTAGTCGGAGAGGCGGAAAACGGCGAAGTNNCCGCGGTAGACCTTGCCAGGCGAATGCTGCCGGATGTCGTCCTGATGGATATACGTATGCCTAAGCTTGATGGGATCAGAGCGACTCAGATCATCAAACAGGAGATGCCTAATGTTTCAATCGTAATCCTGACAATCTATGATGACGACCAGAATGTCTTCCAGGCCATTAAGGCCGGAGCTGTGGGATACATACTCAAGGACAGCCCGATAGACGACGCCATGAACGCCGTGCGAGCCGCCTATCGAGGCGAGGGAATAATGCATCCTGCAATAGCCGCTCGTATGATGAAAGAGTTCGCGCGTCTACATAACGAACGCTCCGCCGACCTCGAAAAGTTTGCTGATCTGACTGACCGTGAGCGCGAGGTTCTGAAGCTGATCGCTCACGGAAAACGAAACTCGGAGATAGCCGAGACTCTTTTCATAAGCGAAAAAACGGTCAAAAACCACGTTTCGAATATCCTCTTCAAACTCCAGGCCAATGACCGCACGGAAGCCGCTCTCTATGCTGCAAAACATGGTCTGGTGGAATAGTATTCAACCTCCAATCACTCACTTTGGCGACCGATAATGTAGCCTGTGAGCTATTCGCAGGAAACCATGACTCAACTGTCGAATAGCCTCATCAGTAAGCAAGAAAGCTTACACGCCGGTAAGCTTGGCTTATTTGAAGTCACTACTTTTTGGAGGGAATCATGAAGGTTTCTATTGTAGTACTCAGCGCGCTGGTTATCGCTATGACAGCGATTGCAGCGGGCGCAAGCGATATCGACTTCGGCAGCTACGCGCGGTCGACTGCGATGGGAGGCGCCGGTCTGGCATTGATCGACGACGCATCTACTTCATCGATTGTAAACCCGGCGGCTGCGGCGGCAGTCGGCACAAAGTTTCAGTTCATTTTCCCGAGCATGGATGTCCACACTCGCGGGGCCACTTTTAACGATGTCACCGACCGAACCAGCGAGCTTTTCAGCGGCGACGATGACGATGCATGGAAGCTCCTGCAGGATTTCGGCGAACAGCAGACCACTATAAATGTCGGTTTTGTTACCGGTTTTGCCGGTGCTTTCGGCGTGACGACTGAGGGAGAGGCTCAAGCCCTTATCACCCCCAGCAGCACCTTTAGTGAATGGTGCAGAGCGGGACTTCCCACCACCGCAGCCGAGCTTCAGGCCGCCGTCACCAACAACACCATTACTAATGCTGCTATGGTTAATGCCATTAATACGGCATTAACCGACAGCACGATAAATGGAACGGATGCCGCTGACATCGCCAATGCTTTCATGGGCGATACCAAAATCGTCGGCAGATTCGTCTATTCCCTGCCTGCCATCAACTTGAGCAAAGGCTTCAATACACAGGGCGGCAAGCTCTGGCTTGGCACAAGAATGAGATGGCTTAACAGCGAGACGCATACATGGTATGTAGATCAGAACGACAGCACCACCGACGAAATAGATATCGAAGCGACCGAGGATACGACTCAGAACTTTGAAGACAGCGGGCTCGGCGCCGATGTCGGCTTCATATATCAGCCTAAAGGCGCGCTTTTACAGTATGGCATGGTAATTAACAACTTCCTCGATGCAAAACTCAAGGGAATCGATACACCCAGAATGCTCAGCGCCGGAATCGCTACCCAGCCCAATGACCGCTGGAAGTTCGCTGCCGACCTGGTTAATATCAACCACGCGTATGATGAAGATACAAAACTTCGAGTTGGTGCAGAACTCAGTGTAAATAAAAGTCTCGCCCTGCGCGCAGGCTATTCCGGTGACTCATTTACATATGGAGTCGGAATATTCGGCCTGAACGTTGCGTTCTCCAACGATGCGCCGAACATGATCTCCAGAGTTCTCAGGTTCTAATTAGGACATATAAAGGGGCGGCAATGCTGTAAATTGCCACCACTTTCAATCCCTCCAGGCATCTTACCTGGAGGGATTCTATTTTTATAAAGAAGCCAGAAATAGCTCCTGTGCAAAACCATCCGTTACCTCTACGGGGTTTGTTGCTCGATGGCTGCCGTAGCGGTTCATTACTTCGAGGATATTTCCCCAATCAGTTGCTTTCAGACCGAATTGAGACAGGTTGTTTTGAAACCCTCCGGCTGCACATAACTCGGTGAGTCGATCAGCGACATCACCGCATCCCATGGCCTTTTTGACTTCGTCGTATGTTCTGGGTAACTTGCTTTCATTCAGTCTTATAACATGAGGCAGTAGAGCGGCAACAGCCTCTGAGTGCCTGATCCCCGTCACTATGCAGATTGCGGGCGCAAGGCTGTGCGATGCTCCAAGCCCCATCTGCATAGACAAGCCCGCGAAGTTGCTTCCCAAAAGGCAGCTCATTCTTGCGTCTAGATCGTTTGGATTCGATTGGCAGCCGGAAAGACCTCGTGACAGTTCCTCAATAGATGCAAGAGCCATATGCCGGGTATAAGCGGTAGATTTAGTGGATACGGCGCTCTCTATGGCGTGAGCAAACGCATCCATTGCGGTAAGAATGGTGAGGTATTTGTCGAGTGAGACCGTAAGCTCAGGGTCGAGTATCACCGCATCCGGTGTCATTAAGGGATGTGAAATGCTTCTTTTGATTCCCGCCCTTTCGTTTGTCAGCACTGAGACCCGTGTGGCTTCGGAACCGGTGCCAGCAGTGGTGGGAGCAAACACCTGCGCGATAGGAGGTCTCTGAATTTCTCGATGCTTGAGCTGATAGTCTTCGGTTTGTCCGGGATTTGTTGTCATTAGAGCAGCGGCTTTTGCGCAGTCCATAACGCTTCCGCCACCTATCGCCACGATCACACCGGCGGTAAATTGTCTCGCTTTGGCTGACAGATCATCGACCATCTCGACAGTCGGCTCACCTGTTACCGGGTCTGCAACCGAGCATTCGACTTCAAGCTGCTGCAAATTTACGATAAGCTCATCGATTCTTTCTGAATTATGAAGATGTTCGCCGATTACAATAAGTGCTTTTTTGCCTAATCGGGCTGTTTCTACAGCGATCTTTGAAAAAGCGCCTGCCGAGCAATGGGTTATCTTTGGGCTGGTTATTTCAAACGACATCCTCTCACCTCCGGAACCACGTGATTATACCATACGTAAACTAATTGATGGGTGGCGGCTTTTGCAGTTAGCTCACATCCTGTATAATAGAAAACGTAATCCTTTAGAAGGAGGAATGCAGCTACGTACGACGTAATTGTTCTAGGCGGTGGACCGGCCGGTCTAACTGCCGGTATATACGCTTCCAGAGCCAGGTTATCCACACTGCTGGTGGAGAAGGCCTATCCCGGCGGCCAGTTGATGATGTGCGAAAGCATTGAAAACTACCCCGGGTTTGCCGAGGTTTCGTCCGGTTACGAGCTATCAAACGCAATGCGCGAGCAGGCGGAGAAGTTCGGAATGAAAACCAGGATGGCCGAAATAGACAGGCTCGACCTCTCCGGGGACATCAAAGTCCTTCACTCCACCGATGGCGAAGNNTCCTCAGTCTTGGAGCCCGCCCCAGAAAGCTCGGAGTGCCCGGCGAAGCTGAATTCCTCGGCAGGGGTGTTTCATATTGCGCCGTATGTGACGGAGCATTCTTCAAAGGTAAAAAGCTGGCGGTAATAGGCGGCGGAGACACCGCAGTCGAAGATTC
>DJHI01000230.1:0-9449 GCA_002431715.1 Armatimonadetes bacterium UBA5829 | reverse complement strand
TTTTCCTTACCCGCTACGCGTCAGAAGTATTGATAATCCACAGGCGGGACGCATTCCGCGCGCAGCGCATCATTCAGGAAAGAGCGCTCGCTCACCCCATAATCAATGTTCATTGGAACAGTATCGTCAAAGGCATCGGCGGCACTGATAAAGTCGAGCATCTCATACTCGNNGACTAAAGCCACAGTCAAAGTGCCCGTGGACGGCGTTTTTATTCTCATCGGGCTCGATCCCAATACAAAAATTCTCAAAGGTCAGATAGATGTCGATGAGGCCGGCTATATCATTACGGATGAAAACATGCAGACAAACATCCCCGGGGTCTTCGCGGCTGGTGACGTGCGAAAGAAGCTTCTAAGGCAGATTGTGACGGCCTGCGCCGACGGCGCCATTGCTGCGACTTCCGCTGAAAAGTATATCGAAGCCCGAGAAAAATAAGCATATCGACTATCGAGGCCGGGCACGCATGACGAAAACCGCATTTTCTAGAGCGCTCAAACTAATGCTTTCCATACTTGGAGTTGCTTGTGCGGTTGTGCTCGTCTCCGCACTGGCTATCCAATATAGAATCCACATCGCAAATGAGTGGCAGCAATACTCCTCAGTGCCTTTAATGGAGGCTCCGCAAAAAGATGATAGAGTGATGGTATTTGCTCCTCACTCGGATGATGAAACCCTCGGCTGCGGAGGAATGATCGCACTTGCCGAGAAAAACCATGCCCATGTGCATGTGGCGCTCATCACAAATGGTGACGGCTTCAGATTTGCAGTCAGCAGGGCATTCAAGACACTGAAAGTCACTCCTCAAAAATGCATCGAGTTTGCTTACAGGCGGCAAAAAGAGACTCTCCGCGCTCTATCGATTCTGGGTGTGCCGAAAAGCCAGGTCACCTTCTTCGGCTACCCGGATCGAGGAATCGCTAAAATGTGGAACCAGTATTGGAACAGCGACACGCTTTTTGTCTCACACGCCACAAAATCGGATCACTCGCCATATATCAATTCCTACAGGTATCACGCCCCGTATTGCGGGGAGTCTTTGCTGAACGATATCGTGCGCTTATTGAAACAAGAAAGACCGACCGACGTATACCTGCCTCATCCCCTGGACAATCACCCCGACCATTACGCTACCTACTGCTTCGTTACGGCGGCAATTGAGCAGTTGATCGCCGAGCATAATGGCTTCGCACAGAAGATCAAACTCCACACATATCTGGTGCATCGCGGTGATTGGCCGGTGCCAAAAGGCAATTATCCCGATGAGCCTCTTGCGCCGCCATATGCGANNCGTTTTGTAATACGAAATGGTTCTCGCTTGATCTCGGCAATCTGGCCGTTTCAAAAAGGGACGCTATAAAGCAGTATAAGACCCAGACAGATGTGGAGAAGAGCTTTATGATGAGCTTTGCACGTGACAATGAGATATTCGGCAGCATCCCGGATCGCTCCGTCAAGGCCGTCGGCTCCGGCAGGATAAAGATTGACGGCAAGCTCGATGATTGGCAGCAGATACCGCCTGTGGTTGTCGATCCGGTGGGAGATTATGTCGTCGCGGGACTCAATAAAGGCGGAGATGTCCGGGCCATATATTTATGCCGTGATGACGATAATCTGTATGTCCGTGTAGACTGCGCCAGGAGGCTGTCTAAACGAATAAATTACTCCATAAATATCCGTGGAATCAGCGATATGGATACGGACAACTGGCTCACTGTCTCAATCAAACCGCCTCGTAAATGCCGGCCCAGCGGCACCCTATGGGCTTATAAAAACAACGTGCTCGAAGTTGCTTTTCCCCTGAACAGANNTTTTCATTCAGGTGAAGACCATGCTGCTGAAGATGACAGTCGACCAGACCGGATGGCATGCAGTGGAGTTTGCGGAAGAAACTAAATAAATCAACCTAAATATGGAGCAATAAAGAGGCCTCCGGCAATAATGTGCCGGAGGCCTCTTAAGTTGGGGGAGGCTTATAAGTCTATCGGCGTCCTTTTCCTTTTGCCACGGCTTTCTCTACAAGCTGCAAGCCATAACTGGACTTGTAAGGCCCGGATATAACATCCCATATCCCCGGACCTTCAATAGCAATCGTGTAATCGCCTAACGGCCAATCAACGCCATCGGCGTCCTTTGTCTTGATATTGACCTGATAAAAACCGTTCAGCAGGTCGACATCCGGGATTTGGATCTGTTTCCACACCTTTTCTGCCGTATCGATCACCTTTACGGTATACAGGCAATTGTTCACGTAGGTATTGATATTCGCCGGGTCTCTCAGTCTGAATTTGACTGGGACTGTGCTTCCATCTTCCATTATATAAGTCTCCATAGTGGAGAGAGGAGCCAGCCATTCCACCGTGAAACCACCTGCCCCGAATGTAATCGGTGCGGTGCTTTGAGCCACGTTGCCTGCCTTATCCTTTGCAAACAGCTTAATACTATAACTACCGGGTATCTCAAACGGGAACTGTACCTCGTAGGTATTGTCGCCGACTGATTCCGCCTGGTATGTAATAATAGACTGCTCGCTCCAAGCGTCCTGATCCCCCTCAATCTGCTGTTGGCATGTCCTATTCCAAAGCCAATCTACTACGAATGATCCCCAATCGTCATTGCACCTATCTTCATCATAATTATGGTCGATCCAATCGCGGAGCCACCATGTTACGAATGGGTCCCAACCGTTGCGACATGTCGGATGATCATCATCATAACGCATCCAATCTCGAAGCCACTGGCCGCGTGTTGCATAACATTTGCCCCACTCTGAGAAGTGACAGGTTTGAGAATTGGCCCAAAGAGGCGGGTTGATAGTGACAACTACCCAGGGCGTTCCGTCGATGCCTGAGATTGCATCATCAGCCGTGAATCTTATTACGGCCTCGTCGAAGTTGATCACATGGTTGTTGTCGGTCGGAGCCTCCACCAGAGCCAGAGTTGGAGCGGTCTTGTCTATCTTGATATCTACCGTGCCGGTGCCCGTGTTGCCCGCTACGTCAGTGGNNCTTCATCGGAGACCGTACGGGTCAAACTGATACTATTGCCCGGTTCAGCCTCCTGCGGGCTTGCAAGCCCGGAAGTCATGTCAACAGCCGCATAATTGACCGTAACATCCGAGTTATACCAGCCGTTTGCATTCGGCTGAGTGGTCGGCTGGCCGCTGACCGATGGAGCGTTGGCATCGACTTTAAACGTAGATACGACCGGATTTTCCGGGTCTTCCGAGTTTCCATCGCTGTCGACGGAGTATGCGGATATTTGATGCTCGCCGTCTGTAGTGATCTCAAGTTCGGATTCATACTCTGTCCATGAAGTAACGACATCATCCTGCATATAGAATGAGCTTAGATAGTCATCGTCCGCATCGGAAGCCGATATGGTTACGGTTACCGGAGAGATATACCAGTCTNNACCAAGCGTTCCATCCAGAAGTATCTCAGTTATTGGCGCGCTTTCTACATGCGGTTTACCCGGCACCATCACCAGATGCGTTATTATACTTAGCGGATCGCTGCCTCCGGTAATGACTTCTCCACTCACAGGCTGCGTATTGGGAGCTACCAATATGAACTGCGCGGTTGTGGCTATATTTTCCGGTATCTCCTGACCGTTCCATATCGCCGCATCCAGGCTTTCTTCGGGTTCCCAAACCTGGTAACTGAACTGCCAGTTCTGGTCGATATCGGCAATAATCGGGCCGCTTGCAGTCCATGGGCCGGTCGGGAATGCATTTTGGGCCAGAGTCTTGACCTCTAAACTGCCTATGGAATATTCATTGTTAGCCGGGCAGGTCAATGTGTATGTATAGGTNNAGGTGAATGTTGCCGGATCGAAATCGGAAATGACGGTCGGCACCCCACCTGTCGGCGTAAGAGCGATCACATCCGACGCAACCTTTATGCCGGACTCGGAAGTGCTGACTTTGTAGTAGTAAGTCGTTCCATTGGTTAACGGGCTGTCTACATACGTTCCCGCAGTCACATCCGCTATCAAGCTGAAGGGGCCGCTTTCACTCAGGCTTCGATAGACGTGATAGCAGGTGCCTTCGGTTGAAGTCCAGTTCAATGTAGCTAGCTTGCTTAAGGCAATTCCCGACAGCACCGGTTTGGAAATATAGCGAAGCTGCAGCAGCCTTGCGTATAAGCCGTCGCCAACCGCCTCGGAACTGCTGATACCAACCAGATCGCTGAGATATTCGCCGACTGAGGGCGGAATTACATTTCCATCACTATTCCAGCGGACCTTGAGAGTGATTTTGTAAGCAATGAAATTGCCCTCTTCGTCTTTCTCTAGAACATTACTCCCATCCTCGATGTAGAAGCATTTATCAGCGACATCGACGGAAGTAACTTTGCCGCAGGTTTTTACCAGCAGGCCCTTGTTGTATAAGCCTGCCCCCGGCAGCGGGTAGTTGACACCCGGAGTAAGATCATTGAAATCCGCCCCGCCAAGGCTGCGGGTGATCATCTGCCAGGGTTTCACCGTCGATATGGAGGTCGACACGACATTTACACCGCCGTCCGCTACATGGATTTCGCGCTCCGCACTGCCATTTGTGTACATCTGGCCGTTAATGCTGATTGTGTTACCGCGCGCAATCGCAGGGTTTCCTGCAAAGCAGACCTTCATACCTTCGATACAATTCGCATTTTCAACATAGCCCACTTTTGAAATAGGGTCGTAGTCCGTGACTACTACATCTGAAATGTCGGCTGAGGCGCCGTTTGCCAGTGACTTCGCGAAACTGATTGTGCCGCTGGAGACGGTCTGAATGCTTCCCGAAGGGCTCTCGGTATCGAAGACGGGTCCTTCATCGAGAACCAGCGCCGTAGCGCCGTCTATGGTTTGAACCTGTCCTGATATGTTATTGACTCTCTCGGTTTCCTCCGATGAGGCGTTCGCCAAAATTAAATCGCTTCCGAACGCTTTTATAGTGGCTGTAGAAGAGTCGTCTTGCAGAACCAGATAATCTCCGTAGACCGGATCGATTCCTTTCCCGACTATCTTCTTGCGCTCAAGCTTGGCCGATTTCTTATCGGAATTGGTGAGAAGAGAGGCAATGCTCGAATAAAAAGCAGGAACCGGAGGCAGATCGATATTAGGCTCTCCTGCTACCGGATCACCGGCTGAATTGTCATCGGTCGGCAGCGCGATCTCGGCTTTCCACTGCCAAGCGGTGATTCCAAACAAGCTCTTCATAACACTACTTTTTTTGAGCAATTCGCCGGATTCACTGTAGTAACCGATCACTCGCGGGTTGATTATCGCACGCTGCCCATTGGCAAGTGTTCCGACAGTGCCTTCTATATCGACATCTTGCCCCAACCTCAGCACGTCCGGCGGAACGGCAGATACGATAATACGACTGCTTACCTCCCATTTCTCCTGGACCACAAAATAAGCGGGATTCTGGTTTCCCTTTATTTTGGCAACGGTTACATCATCCAAATAGACTGTGGTTCCGTCCGGTTGAGAAATTGCATCGGCAATAGTGCCAGGCCGTGTCAACCATTCCGGGGCGGCAAACACAGGCATTGCTGTGGCACATACTGCCAGCAGTACAATAAAATAGCATATACTTCTACGTGGATCTAACATCTAGCAAACCCTCCTCGAGGCTGGGCAGATCAACAGCAGAATTAATTACGTACATCAGCCCATCTTCTCAATCTATCCCGGGAATTTGGCATTGTCAAGGCGTTAATAACTAACTCATCAAAAACTGGTGTAATTACCAGGATGTTGTTCAGTGCGGGGTCAAGGTGGGTTCAATAATGTTTGCAGGCAGCGGTATTCGTAGGTGCTTCGGGACTAAAGTCCCGATTAGTTTATCCTTACAAGCATTACAGTTTATTTTAGGTTGTGGCTACGTTCCTTTTCGAATTCTTGATATTCTTTACCCTTGACAGAAACAGCCGAAAGGTAAGGTTTCTTTGCATAAGCTTTTTCAATAAGGCTGATTGCACTGCAAATATCATCCATTCTGTGATAGGAACTCAAACGACCTTTGGGCAGATCTTTACGCAAGGTATTATTCAATGGAAATTGTAAGACCTGTTTTTTGTCATTCCATATTAATACTAATGTCGGAGGGCATTCATCCAGGTAAGGCTTACGTGGTTTTACATCTGAGTCTTTTGGCTGGAAGTTGTGCCAGCGTGAATTGTTTATCAGCTTTTTAAGAGGAATGATATCGGAATCTTTTAAGGAAGCTTTTATATGAAATATGGGATAACCTGTTTTGACTGTGCTACGCAGAGCTTCTGCCTCGTCTTTATTGATTCTTACATTATGTTGGAAGCTTTCAAGCGTTTTAGCATAAGTATCTATTTTGCAGATGCCAGTATCTAAAGCCCAAGTATATAAAATAGCCTGCTTAATTTTTGGAATCGGTTTTTTACTCTGCTGCTTTTGTCGGGCGTGTATTGGAAGAGCTACCGCACATGAGATAACCAAAAAGACAGTTACATAAGCTTTTGTGTTCCGCATGAAGTTTCCCAACTTCCAATTAAATTTTAATGACCCAAGAATTACATCCTGGGCCACTGGAGACTTATCAATTATCGAACTCTAGCTATTCTTTCTTTAGCCCAAGTGCATCGGCAGCTTTCATAAACGAAGTCAAAAGGTCGATAGGCACGGGGAAGACAATAGTGGAGTTGTGCTCGGCGCCGACTTCAGTAAGGGTCTGCAAAAATCTGAGCTGCAGGGCCTGTGGGTTCTTGCTGATGATTGCAGCGGCATCGGCAAGCTTCTGAGCAGCCTGGTATTCGCCTTCGGCATTGATGATTTTGGCGCGGCGTTCGCGCTCGGTCTCAGCCTGGTTTGCCATAGCGCGCTTCATAGTCTCAGGCAGGCTGACATCTCTCACCTGAACACCTGTAACTTTGATACCCCAGGGCTCGGTCGCCTCGTCAATAATGGTCTGTAACTGCATATTGATCTTCTCGCGCTCGGAGAGAAGCTCGTCGAGTTCGGCCTGGCCCACAACACTTCGCAGGATTGTCTGAGCCTGCAGTGACGTAGCCCTGATCCAGTTCTCGACCTTTGTGATCGCATTCTCGGCGTTAACTACCTGAAAGAAGACTACCGCGTCGACCATCACCGATACATTGTCACGTGTGATAATCTCCTGCTTAGGCACATCCATTGTAATTACGCGGGTATCAATAACGATCATCTTGTCGATTATCGGCCAGACAAACCTGATACCCGGCAGCTTGACATGGTCGAACCTGCCGAATCGCAGCAGTACGCCTCTGTCCCACTCTCTGATAATTCGAATCGAGCTTAAAGCTACGATTAGAACGAAAATGACGATAATGCTTACAAATGCACTTACAGCCGGCATAATTTCCCTCCACAAAAGTTTTTGGTGCTGTCTATTAGTTTTTGCTATATTTCAAGCACGCTGTGCTAATCGCAAAAACTTGAAACTAATGACTAATCACCTTCATGCTTACGCACAGTTAGTTTGAGACCGCTCATCGCCGTTACATATACTCTCTCGCCCCTGGATATAATGCCTTCTTCGCTGGTGGCCGTCCAGAGAGAGCCGTCGACAAATATCTGGCCGGTTGGGTTCAGATCAGTTTTCGCTTCTCCAACATGACCCACAACACCTTCCCTGCCAGACACATAAGGGCGCCTTAGAGCCTTGACGCCGAGGCTGATTACAAAGAAGAAAAACGCCCCCGTCACAAGTGTGACTGCTATTATAACCCAAAGCGAAACCATAAATCCCTCCGCGGAACGGAACAGCATTGTAAGTCCGAAGAACAGACTGATTATCCCTCCTGCAGTCAATATGCCGTGCGTAGGAGCAAATAAATCAATCATAAAGAGAAGTATAGCAAGTCCGATAAAGGCAAATCCCGCCGTGTTGACCGGCACGACTGAGAAAGAATAAAGCAGAAGTATGATAGCGATCGAGCCCAAAACTCCGGGGAAGATCGAACCCGGATTGGCCAGCTCATATATGATGCCATACATCGCGATCATGGTTAAAAACAGGGTTACGTATGAATTGCTCAGGAAATGAAGAAGTGAATCCAGAGCGCCCATCGGCATTTCTTTCAATGGCGCATTTGCAGTCCGCAATACCACTGTCGCACTGCTCGTTTTTACCTTCCGGCCATCTATCTTTTTCATCAGCTCGGGAGTAGAATCGGCGACATACTCTATGACATTCTTTTTAAGCGCAGCGGACGCGGTAAGGGTTGCGGCCTCTCGAACAGCCGATGCGGCCCAGTCCGCGTTTCGTCCTCGTTTTTCAGCTATGGAGCGGGCATACTCGGTGGTATAGTTGATCTGCTTTCTTTTTAAGGTCTCGTCCGTCTTCTCGGCTTCGCCTCCCGAACCGATATTGACCGGCGTCGCAGCCCCTATGCTGCTTCCGGGAGACATGGCAGCCACATTCGACGCAAAAGTGATGATCGCCCCGGCAGACGCTGCCCAGGCTCCGCTCGGTGAAACATAGACAATAATGGGGATTTTTGCGGCAAAAAATGCCTTAATAATCTTTTGAGTCGAGGATAGAAGACCGCCGGGAGTGTCCATTATAATGAGCACCGCCTGCGCATTCTCATCCTGAGCGCGATCTATACCGTCGCTGATGTAATCGGCTATAGCCGGGTCTATCTGCCCGTCGATATGCAGGACATAGACAGGCGCGACTTTGGCGGCGCCTGCAGCCATAGGCAGGGCGAGAAGCAATATAAAGACCAGTGCCATGCACCATCTCATACCAGTAAGTTCGCTCTATCCGTCAACAATTCCTTTTTTAGTGAAAAGTTAAAAAATCACTTGACTTAAAGTGCTGTTAAGGTTATTATGCAATCGATTGCATACAGGATTTTGCCAATGGGCGTCACTATCTACGACATCGCAGAAAAACTGAATATCTCTGCTGCAACTGTATCGCGCGTGCTGAATCAGCGCGGTGACAGACTCATTTCGGAGGCTACCCAAGCGCGAGTCCTTGAAGCCGCCAAAGAGATGGGCTATACACCAAACACTATGGCTCGCGCACTGGTTACCGGCAAGACCCGCAATATCGCATTGTTCGCTGAGTATATGCAGGAACGGACCGGCCCTCACTTTGCGCGGATGGTGGAAGCGATGGAACCAAAAGTGCGAGAACTCGGCTATCGCTTGATCGTATGTGGAGAGCTGGAGAGCATACTCGGCTCCGGAATGGTAGATGGTATAGTATTGCTAGCGGCATCCCACCCACAACTCACACCACAGTTCGATCATATCGCGCGCATATTCGTCTATTCAACGCTGACTCCGGCTCCCAACAGCGTGTGCTGGAATGACATAGAAGGCACATGTGAGGCCTTGAAATACCTACAAAGCCTGGGGCACCGAAGCATTGCGGGAATATTGGGCGACATCACGCCCGACATGGAGGAACATAGTCCCAAGGTGGCCGGCTTTCGTAA
>DJHI01000254.1 GCA_002431715.1 Armatimonadetes bacterium UBA5829 | reverse complement strand
GAAGATGTCGGCTTCGTCGACGCTTGGGGATGAAAACTCGGAAACGATTGCGCCTTCGGGACCGGCCTGGAACCAGTGGAAAGTCTCGGGTGGAATTGTGAACTGCTCGCCCGGTTTAAGGATTATTTCATTAAAAACCGTGTAAAACTCGCCTGGAACTTTTGCCTTGGGTGACGACACCGGCTTTCCTGATATATAAAGATAAACTTCGCCTTTGCGACATCTGAAAGTTTCCTGCTTGCCTGCTCTGTCCTGAATCGGTGGGTGCCTGTGCTCGGGGCAGGTCTGGAACGGGAAGAGCATCAGTTCCTTCGCGCAATAGCGGTTGTTGTTGACATATGTGACAATCTCGAGGCCCTCAGATTCGAGCCTGTTCAATCCAAAATCGGCTATCTCGATATTTTCCGATTCCTCGGCTGTAGTGGCTATGCCTGCATCTTTCAACATTTTGCGCGCCCTCTCTTGAGCGGCAAGAAACTCTGACCTTTTCATAAATACCCTCCGGTTCTTTTATATTTGATATTTTATTTTTTGTATTTTATATTGTTGATCGTCATTTTCAATCCACGACACACGATCATACGATTACGTTACGGCTTTGCCGGTTGTCGTGGAGACCAACTGGCCGTNNTCGCGTGCTGATAAGCGCATTTGCTATAGTTTTCACCTTTTCACTCGCACCCTTTAGTATAATTACTTCGAGACAGTTATGCGGGTCGAGGTGGATGTGCGTAGTACACAAAATATATGAATGATATTGATGCTGCATCTCTGTCAGGACATTTGAAAGCTCGTGCTCATGGTGCTCGTAGACTATAGTGAGAGTGGCCGCAACTTCCGCGTTGGGGTCCGTCCACTCCTCCTTGACCAGTTCCTGGCGGATGAGGTCACGAATAGCCTCGGAACGAGACGGATAACCGCGCTCATCAATGAGTTCGTCAAACCGCCTGAGCAGTTCCTCCTCCATTGAGACACCAAATCGTTCAAGTGTAGTCATTGCATCCTCCGTGGCGGGAATAGATCATATCAGTTTACTGAACGCCTCACCGGCCATCTTGATGGTATATTCGATCTCATCCGTTCCATGCGCTGCCGATAGGAAAGCAGCCTCAAACTGCGATGGTGCAAAGTATACACCACGGTCCAGCATAGAGTGGAAGAACCGGGCATACCCGGCTGTGTCGCTCTTTTTTGCGGAANNTAATCGAAAACCGGATCATCGGCAAAAAATATCGTCATCATAGAGCCGACGCTGTTTATATGGACTCTGACTTTCGCGTCGGCGGCAGCTTTTGCTATCCCCTGCTCCAGTTCACCGGCCTTACGTAACAGGCTGCTGTAAAAATCAGGCCGCCGTAAAGCTTCCAAAGTTGCGATACCCGCACTTACGGCAAGAGGATTGCCGGAGAGGGTGCCTGCCTGATATACCGGGCCGACAGGCGCAATCTGCTCCATTATCTCCCACCTACCGCCGTATGCTCCAACAGGGAGACCTCCGCCTATTATCTTGCCGAGAGTGGTCAAGTCCGACTTTACGCCATAGAGTTCCTGCGCGCCGCCGTAAGATACTCTAAAACCTGTAATCACTTCATCGAAAATCAGCAAGATACCGTTTTTGCTGCATATCTCACGAAGACTGCTCAAAAATCCTTGTTTGGGAAGAATTACCCCCATATTACCGGCGACAGGCTCAACAATTATGCATGCAATCTGACCCGGATAGGCATCCACTGCTGTTTTGACGGCCTCAATATCATTATAAGGCAGTACGATTGTGTCTGAAGTTACGCTCGCAGGAACACCGGCGCTGTCCGGGATGCCGAATGTGGCGACTCCGGAACCGGCCTTCGCTAGCATGGCATCGGCATGACCATGATAGGCGCCTTCGAACTTAATGATCTTGTCACGGTGTGTAAAGCCCCGCGCAAGCCGTACTGCGCTCATGACCGCTTCTGTGCCGGAATTCACCAGACGCACCATTTCGATTGATGGAACGGCATCGACTATCATTTGAGCGAGTTTGACTTCACCGACAGTAGGAGCGCCGAAAGTTGCGCCATTATCGGCGGCGGCTTTAATTGCATCGACCACCTTGGGATAAGCATGACCAAGAATCAGAGGTCCCCAGGAACAGACATAATCGATGTAAGACGCTCCGTCTTCGTCGAACACGCGAGGGCCTTCTCCGCGCTTAATGAAAAGCGGATCACCACCTACAGACCCGAAGGCGCGAACAGGGCTGTTCACCCCGCCCGGGATAATTTTTTTTGCCTGCATTATTAGCTCATTTGATTTTGAAGGCATTACAAGTCCCGTTGGTTAGAATTTGTTAATAATGTAATTCAAATTGCAGGTGAGAGTCAAGGAGAACAACAAAATTATTGACTCACTGTGGATTGTGTGGATTTTNNATCCACATAAATAATACTTTAAGGTGGAAAGCCATGGCTAGCCGAGGCTTTCCACCTTTTTGTCACCGCCCCGTTCCTCTACAGCACCTTATCGCCTGAAATATTAGGGCCGGCACCGGATGTGCCGTTTGCAGATTGATAATCGTGCACAAAGTCGTCCACCACTTCGCCTACCGTCTCACGCAGATGCGTGACATTTTCAGGGCTTACAACTGCCACAATACCACTCGCCCAGGTAGTTGCGGGACAAGGTTTATCAGGATTGCGTGCAAGTGTGGTAACTTGAATCAACTCAGCATCAACGCTGCAGGCATGCAAACCCGTCTTGCTTTTTACCGAACTCAAGGAAATAACCAGAATTCCGTCCTTGGAAGAAAGACTATCACTCTTCGAGAGCACCTTGATCCCGGCAGCGCTGAGCTTATTGTTAACTTCACTTTTAAGCATATCAACAGTAAGCCCGTCTTTTATCATATCGGGATTGAGTTTTTGAACAATGACATAAATCCCGCTCAAGCCATGCAGTGATTCCAGTTCAAAGTCGGTGCGCGCTCCCCAGGCACAACCGGTAGTCATTAGCCCGAGAACCGCTATTATGCTAATAGCCATAAGGCTCGTTCTTGCCCCAGCCATTTTCCACCTCCCATGGGACAACCAGAGCGCTCGCTCAGATTGTCCTCTAGAAATAGATTACCCAATGATGGGGGTGATGGTCTATAATATTTCACATTTTTTGCAGCATGTCTCGCCGCAATTGCAAATTAGGTTTGTAAGCGTGGTGGGTATTCTTTCTTAAATTCACTACTTGGAAAAAGAGGCAGGATAATAATGAACCGACAATGAACTCAAAAACGAAACTTGAGGTTGCATAGTCATCCCTCTCTTCCTTTAGGAGAAGGAATAGATAGTGGGTAATTTATAGCGAGGAGGCTTATATGATAGTCGGTGTTCCGAAAGAAACGAAAGAAGGCGAATATAGAGTCGCAATTGTTCCCGCGATAGTCGAATCCCTTGTAAAGAATGGGCATAAAGTGCTGATCGAGGCCGAAGCAGGTAGAGGGAGTGGAGTCTCTGACGAGGCTTATATGGAGGCCGGTGCGACAATGCTCGATCGGCCGGAGGACATATTTGCATCCGCTGATATGATCGTAAAGGTCAAAGAGCCAATACCAAGTGAATACCCTCTAATTCGGGAAAACCAGATACTCTTTACCTTTTTCCATTTTGCAGCCAGTGAAGAACTTACCAGAGCAATGGTGGGCAGCGGCGCGATTTGTATTGCATACGAAACCATCGAAGAAGATGATGGATCGCTCCCTATTCTTACGCCGATGAGCGAGGTTGCCGGACGTATGGCGGTGCAGGAAGGAGCAAAATACCTTGAAAGGCCTATGGAGGGCCGAGGAATTCTGCTTAGCGGCGTGCCCGGCGTTGCTCCGGCAAATGTAGCGGTTATTGGAGGCGGCGTGTCCGGTTCCAATGCGGCGAAGATGGCGGCAGGGCTAGGCGCGAATGTTACAGTATTGGACGTTAACTTAGACAGACTTAGATATCTAGACGATGTTATGCCGCCTAATGTCAGGACTATCATGTCGGACAGCTATAACATTCGCATGGTTTTGCGCGA
>DJHI01000009.1:13694-14184 GCA_002431715.1 Armatimonadetes bacterium UBA5829 | reverse complement strand
GTCTGAACTGCCGTGCGGGCACTGCGAGTGTCTTGGGAGCTTCGGCTCTCGGGTCGTCACTTATCGCAAAAATTTCTTCCAAGAGCTTCAGCGATTGAGCCTGATTTTTTGCCGCGACCGCATCCACCAGCTTGAAGATTTTCTCTTCCGGCGTTTCGCTGGTCACTTCCGCCACATCCTGGGCCGTGATGACTTCCGAATCACCCGAATAATCGATCAATTTGCGGATTTCAGTGGTTAGGATAGAGGAGTCCGTGCCAACCCGTTGAACGAGCGCGCCCGCTACCGGCGCCTGCACCTTCTTGCCGGCCTTGGTAAAGGCCGTCATTGCGAATTTAATCGCCGCATCTGACTTCATCTTTCCAAAATCGATAACTTCACCGACCTTACGCACTGCCTTTGACAGGTCGCCTATAATCTCGGAACCCTTTTTCGGTTTGCCGTCCGATTTTTCAGCAGCCGGGTTGACCAATATCAGGCAGCCGGTGGA
>DJHI01000009.1:10731-13659 GCA_002431715.1 Armatimonadetes bacterium UBA5829 | reverse complement strand
TGTGCGAGTTTTGTCTGCTCATCGGGGTTCATTTTATTTGCGTAACGAACCAGCACCACACGCTGCTTCGAGCCAAAAGGCGGGATATTGAGGCCGGTTATTATTCGATCGCTGGTAGCGGTGTCGCCTTCCATAGGTTCCAGATCGAAATCGACGAAATCGCCCGTCACCAGGCTTTTTAGCAGCTTGTCGAGGTGCTGGAGTTTTTGAAATTCATCGTCACCCCGCAGTAAATAGGCTCTGGGGGTTGTTGTTTTGGCTGTTTTTGCGCTCATGTCAGCGATATTATCGCACACCGGCGTGCTTTGGACAAGTTTATAGGTGAGCTAGAATCACGGAAACACGGAGATTACGGAATGACGGAAGCGGCAATAGGCATCAGTAAATAGCTGGTAGCACTTCACAAATGGTGAGTAAAAAGTAAGCATGCTGAGCCGCGTCGAAGCATGCAGGTGATTCTAGACAATTTTAATTAAGATTGGCCGTAACATTCGACTAGGCACTTAAGCTGGCAATTGCCTTTTCGATTTGTTTGATCAATGGAAACCGATGATCCTTATAATTATCAATTAGCTGACCTGTAAGGCTATCAAAAACAACCGCGCACTCTCGAATATAGTCTAGTATTCCGGCAGAAGTATCTAATGAACCTGAAGGATTTATCCACTCTATGTGCTGATGCTCATTTGTGCCGTGCCTGTGATGATTTGTGCCGATGGCATTATCCCTCATAATCATTTTCAATACAAGGCAGCTTCTTGCCAGGTCTAGGGCTAGGTGGCTTGCTATAAGCAAGTCATTACGGGCTACTTTCGTAACAGCAATCATGGCTTTAAACCAGAAATCATTTGCAATAGTATCAACTTGTTCCGCCTGTTGGGGATTCAAGACTGGAGGTGAGGTCAATTGTGCTAATGCTTGGTCAAGAATATCAGATCTTGAGCAGATACATCGTGCTCCAAAATGGAACGAATGAATGCTCCATTGTTCTATGGATTCCAGCGATTTCTCCGGAATAATTACGAAATCGACTCTAATACCATCGCTATATTGAAGTCGTAAAACTCCAAAATATTCAGTGGATGATGAGCTGTATGCATATATGTCACCAAACGCTGATGCCCAATCCATAGCAGGGAAAAAAGCACTGAAGATNNCCAATCCATAGCAGGGAAAAAACGGGAATATGCTTCATCTTCCACAATTAAAGCTAAATCGACATCACTCCACTCATCAGGTACAACATTCCTGTTGGCACATGAACCTGTTACTACCAGTCCTCTGACGGCAGGATCAGATGCAAAATATTGTTCCATCTGTTTTATTACAGTCTCATGCCATAATGCCATTCGAATCATCTCTTTTAGTGACAGGTAGGATCAATAAGCTCGAAAAAAATACTGTTCCCTTCTTCCGTGATTAGGGAACTAGGCCCGGCCGCCGACAACCAGCTCCTTCACACGCACGTGAGGACCGCCGTTATCCACATACATCCCCTGGCTGCCCTTACCGCATGTGCCGGGAGCTTTCATCTCAAAGTCATTGGAGATGGCATCGATATTCATCAAGGTCTCAAGTGTCATTCCCGCAACTGATACATCGCGCAAGTGCTCGGAAATCTCTCCGTTTCTTATCATATAGGCTTCACCCGCATGGCAGGTGAACTGTCCCCGTTCGCTGCAGACATGGCCGTGTTGGCCGCCTTTAAGATAGATGCCGAGGTCGATACCCTTTACCAACTCCTCGAAAGTGGACTCACCCGGCTCTATGAATGTATTGCTCATTCGGATGATCGGCCGATGCGAGTAATCCTGAGCGCGGGCGCTGCCGTTCGGCTTTGCTCCAAACTTTGCGGCGGTCTCAAGAGAGTGCATATAGCCTTTTAGGATGCCTCGCTCGATGATCGTCCGACGCTCGCCCGGAGTGCCTTCGGAGTCGTATTCATATGATNNCAGAATCCCGGCAGGGTCGAGTCGTCTATAATGGTCACCAGCTCTGAGGCTATCTTTTCGCCGATTTTCCCCGCGATAATTGACGTTCCCGATATAACAAGATCGGCCTCGGCATTATGGCCTATGGCTTCATGCGTAAGCAGACCCGTAACTGACGGATGGAAGATCACCGGATACTTTCCGGCGGGTGGGGGAGATGCGGATAGGAGCGAGATGGCGAGAGATGCCGCCTTAAGTGAAAAATCTTCGGATGAAGTTTTTTCGATCAGTTCAAAGCCGACCGGCGCTCCTATGATCTTGGTNNTGGTTCCACGCTGGATCAAGCTGCCGTCTTTGGCGACAATCATGGTAGACATTCTCGTGCGGACCGTCTCGGAATCGATATATGTGCCGGATGTGTTGCAGATTATCTCGTGCTGGACGCCATCGTAATAGCTTATTATCGAGTTAGCCAGTTTGTCACCGGCCAGATTTATGGCGGCGGTTTCGTAACCCTGAAGCGCAGCCATTTTCTTTTCGACCTCAACGCTTCTCGGGTCTATTTCGACTTTTGCTCTGACAACATCTTCGATAGGTGCTGTATCGGCGACCACTGCATCCTCGGATTTTGCTGATGATGCTTCGGCCATCGCTATGGCGGATTCCAGTGCTTCAAATGCCGAGTCTTTGCCTAAACCTGAAGTCGATGCGAACCCCCATGAGTGGTCTTTTAGTACGCGCACACCCAGGCCGCAGTCCGAATTTTGGTTGAGCTTATCGGCGCGCCCGTCCTGGCGGGTAATGCCTGTGCCTTCGGATTGAAACACTCTCACATCGGCAAAAGTCGCGCCTTTTTGTTTTGCTCTGTCACATATGGATCGAAGTAAGTCTTTCATTTCTCCTCCGAAATCGTTCCCAAGCATGATTTGCTTGCAAACAGCCGAATTCCTGCTTTAGGAAACAGGAAATAGGTGTGATGGCCTGATCGTTGATCGAC
>DJHI01000009.1:3831-10607 GCA_002431715.1 Armatimonadetes bacterium UBA5829 | reverse complement strand
TGTCATTCCGAGCGAATGCGAGGAATCTGCTTTTGCGGTATTATGGTGTTTCGGGACTTCAGTCCCGAATGCACTAAATTCCATTTTTCATATTTAATTATCAGAAACCAAGAACGATAATTCCGACTTCTGTTGCGGGCTACAATGATACGTTTTGCCATTACCGTCCCAGGCCAGTATTATTCCACGATCTTTAGTCAAATAATCTTTCATCCAACTCAGCTCATGTATTAATGGCTTTTCGATAACTAAAACAAGGTTAGCATTTGTGGCTGCCTGAAGATAGCGGTACTCGTAAAGCTGAGAAATACCTTTGCGAATCTGATCCCGCATATTATCTGCTGTGCATGATTTCATTTCAAATATGTAGGGCTTGCCATTTACCAACGCAGCTAAATCAACATAAGAATTGTTACGGGGTATTGCCCCAATAGATTTGAGCTTATTTGCCACATCGTTAACTAATGCTTGATGGGTATTATTCGCACGTTCCCTAAGTGCTGCGTCAATAATAGAAACTATGTCAAATCCTGAAGATGAAGAACGTGTTTGGGGTACGCGATATTCATGAAGATCGAACATAGAAGGAAGCAGAGGTTCCGTGTCGACATATTTAATTAGATTGATGTGATTTGGTAGTTTTTTGATGTAAAAGCGATCGGATATTTCAGCTAGAACTCCAATTCTAGATAGCCAAGATATTGCTGTAGAAGTGCGACGTGGAATCATAGAAGGTCCAGCCTTCTGGGTTACACTTTCGATAAAATTCCTTATATCAGATCGCGTACATCCTGTGTCACCATAAGCTTCCAAGTAAGGTATAATGCGCTGAAACATCACTGAATCGAGAACTCGAGCAGCCAATATCTGTTCGCGTTCCTCTTCGGCACTTTCTAAGAATTGATTTCCTATAGACGTAAGGACATAAGTATTTGAGGATACTGGTTTTAAAAATCCTAAAAGCTCTGCGGCCAACCTATAATATCTGCCTTGGCGTTCAACCTTGCCAATAGAGTGTGCAATATCCTGATATGAAGTAGCTCCGGAACCGACAGCCGCAACAACATCTACCACGGTATCAAGTCTATCAGCTTGTGGAATTTCGCGGGAACTCAGCCTCATAAACATCCCTTTATTCAGCGATGAATAAATACTCAGTAACGCTGTTATTATTATTGCCGACCTTATGTCTTTGATTGCCAAAACTATATTTATGGGGTATTTCTACGACCTGCACTTTACTCTTTGTTTCCTTCAAAAGCTCAATCATTTCATCTCGCCCTGGTATTCCATTTGATGAATAAGACACAGCAAGTTTGCACTCACGAAAATGATAAAAGAGCCGTTCAAAAGCAGCTATAACAGTTTTTGCTGAACAAAAGGCCGTTTTATATGACCGGATTTTTTTTGTAGTTGTCTCATATTGTATGGCAACCTTAGACCAATAACTACACAAACCCTCAACAAAGTGGTAGCGTCGTGTATAATCACAGTCCGAGTGTGGACTAATATACGGAGTGTCTATATACACAAGATCTATTCCTTCAGCAGAAGTCTCAAAAACATCCAGGCAAGTTGCAATATTTTTGCGGCCATTGTCAAAAACGCAAGCATTAAATAAACGGATGGCATCAATAAATTGACGTGCCATACTAATCCTTAGATCACGTCTGCCATCCCATCCTTTTTTTCCCGTGAATGTGAAAATACCTCGGGGTCTTTTTTTCATACAAGCACGGCACAAAGCGGCCATCGCAATTGATTGTTCGGTTGCATCAGCAAGTTCTTTAATATTCGCGTAAGTGTTGTCTATAAATGCACAATCCTCTTCGCAAAAGTAAAGATTCTTATACGTATCACGAACAAATGTGCCTGCCTTGCTATTTGGTTCAAGAAGAAACTCGATTGTTTTTGGAGTGAGTTTCACATTATTGTTTTCAACTGTTGCTTTGGCAATGTTATACGCGAATTCAAGAAAGTCATTTGCTACAATACGTTTACCCATCTGCTTCAACGCGTATGACACACATGCTGAGCCTGAAAAAGCATCGAGTGCTGAATCAAATTCAATCGAAGATAAAGCCTGCATTATCTCAGGAAGAATAGCTTGTTTACTGCCCATATACTTTGTATCGGGAAAAGACCTTATATTAGTCCATAGCGTAGTTTGCAATTAAAAACTCCTCTATGCATCCACGGCCATCTGGTCTACAATTTATTTGACGTGTTGCTTTAATCCGAATGAAGTTAAAACCATCATATAATTCTTGTACTTGTTTTGTTGCAGAATTGCTGAGTAAAACAAATACACCTGCATTTGTGAGACGCCTAAACTCGCGTGCTAATTCAATGTGCTCATTCTCTCCAAAGAAATTGCATGTATAACGTTTAAAGTCGGAGTAACCTCCCAATGGATAATAAGGTGGATCAAGATAAACGAAATCATTTTCGCGTGCTTGACGTAGACACTCTTTATAATCAGCACACAATAGTTCTGTTGATCTTAAAATTTCAGAAACTTTCAGTAGATTGCATTCATCAAGTATCTTAATATTTGTTCTTCCGCCAAATGGAGTGTTGAACTGTCCTTTCTTATTTACACGGTGTAATCCATTGTAGCAAGTTTTGTTAAGATAAATAAAACGTGCTGCCCGCTTAATCGGATTAAGTGTAATAGGATCTATAGATCTCAAATGATAGTATTCTTCCTTAGAAATAAGACTATTATCTAGTGCTTGGACCAATTCACCAGGATAATCGCGCACAATTTTATAGAAATGGATCAGTTCTGGATTACTGTCAGAAGCAAGAGATCCTATTTGAGCAAGGTCAAATAACAATGCTCCTCCACCCAAAAAAGGCTCAATATATCGTTCATAATTGTGCGGTATAATCATTCGCAAGATATTAAGCAATTGCGTTTTTCCACCCGCCCATTTCAATAATGGTTTTGCCGACGATAACAAATCACCCTTTATTAAAATAGGTTCTCTAATCATTATTTCTAAACTCCATATACTGATGTGCATAATTTAATTATGCTATTTCGGCAATTAATCCTTCCAAGCATTGATCGTCCGTGGTATTCCTGCCCTTGTTTCTCTTGGAGGGGAATATTGGGTTTTCGGGACCTCAGTCCCGAAACGCACTCACCCGCCAGCCAGCATTCCATCCAACTAAGAACCTCACTAACGATCAGACGATCATACCATCAAACGATCAAACCATCAGACCTTCAAACCCTCAAACCATCAAACCAAAATCCCCTATTTCCTAAAGACTAACTTGCTGATATCATGTGTGTGGACTTATTTCCCTTTCGGAGGCAGGACTTGAAAGGACTCTTTGGAACAGACGGCGTGCGAGGGCTGGCTAATGTCGAGCTTTCGCCTCTTCTGGCATTGAAACTCGGCACGACAGCCGCGCATATACTTATTGAACAAAAGCAGAATACAAAAGTTTTGATAGGCCGCGACCCGCGCATCTCGGGCGATATATTGGTGAGTGCTCTCGTCGCCGGTTTCTGCTCGCAGGGAGTGGATACCGTGCTTGCGGGCATCGTCCCGACACCGGGCGTTGCATACCTTACGGCCAAGACTGGGGCCGCGCTGGGAGTGGTTGTGTCGGCGTCACACAATCCGGTTAAAGACAATGGGATCAAATTCTTCGGCCCGGATGGTTTCAAACTCGACGATGCGGTCGAAGAGTCCATCGAAGATCAGTTGGAAAGCTTCGACAGTTTCCCCAGGCCTCAAGGCGCGGATGTAGGCAATTTCAGACACAGACACGAAATTGTTTGGGACTATGCAAAGCATGTAAAGCAGAGCGCCTATGCACCTCTCGCAGGCTTAAGTGTAGTGATCGACGGAGCAAACGGCGCAGCCAGCGAACTGGCTCCCGCGATATTTCACGAGCTCGGCGCAAAGACCATGTGCCTGAACTGCTCTCCCAACGGCATCAATATCAACGAGGGCAGCGGGTCGCTCCATCCCGAGCAGATGTCGCTGCTGGTCAAGCAGATCGGTGCTGATGTGGGGATGTCTTTCGACGGCGACGCGGATCGAGTGATACTGGCCGATGAAAAAGGCAATGTAGTCGACGGCGACCATATTATGGCCATTTACGCTCTCGACCGCGCTCGAAACGGCGGGCTGCCGACCGACACCGTGGTTGGAACTGTGATGAGCAATATCGGTCTCGAACTGGCTCTCAGGAAAGAGAATCTGAAGCTTGTCAGGGCTGCGGTCGGAGACCGTTACGTATCGGACGAGATGCGCAAGTCCGGCGCGGTAGTAGGTGGAGAAAAATCGGGTCATATCATCCTTTCGCAGTATACCACCACCGGCGACGGCATGGTTACTGCGCNNTGATCCGCACTGGGAAAAAGCTCTCCGAACTCTCCGAAGAGATGCAGGAGTTCCCCCAACTGCTTAAAAATGTAAAAGTTGCGCAGCGAGATGGCTGGGACAAAAAACCAGAGATCATCGCCGCTATTAAAGACGCGGAACAAAAACTAGGCGACCGCGGCCGGATAGTAGTCCGCCCATCGGGAACTGAAAAACTTATTCGAGTAATGGCCGAAGGGCCCGATGAAGACGAAGTGAACACTCTCGTTAATCAAATCTGCGATGCTGTAAAGAATGAGCTTTGTTGATAGGCTCCTAAAATCATGGAAACACGGAATCCCAAAAGAAGAATTCTGTGTTTCCCATTCTTCTGTACTTCCGTGATTAAGCTCTCCTGTTTGACAGTTGCCCGGCCTCATCATATAATCATTTGTAATGGTTGCGGCAATGCCTTATGCCGCCCCTTGTCCCAGGGAAATACTTTAATTAGTCGCTTCGGCAAATGGGAATCAGCCCGAGGCGAAAATGGAGGAAACCTCAGTTATGGCGCAAGTCATCCTCAAGAACCTCACTAAGTCTTTCAAGGAAGTCACCGCTGTCAACGATGTGGATCTCGAGATCAAAGACAAAGAGTTTATGGTTTTCGTCGGTCCGTCCGGCTGTGGAAAGACTACCTGCCTGCGAATGATCGCCGGCCTTGAAGAGATCACATCCGGTAATGTCCAGATTGGTGATCGAATTGTAAACGATGTCTCGCCGAAAGACCGCGATATCGCTATGGTCTTCCAGAACTACGCTCTCTATCCGCACATGAGCGTCTATGACAACATGGCGTTCGGCTTAAAACTGCGCAAGGTTCCGCGAGAACAGATCAAATCACGCGTGGCCGAGGCCGCCGATATGCTCGGCCTTACCGACCTTCTCAATAGAAAACCGAAGCAGCTTTCCGGCGGACAGAGACAGCGTGTAGCTCTGGGTAGAGCAATTGTCAGGGAGCCTTCCGTCTTCCTTATGGACGAGCCGCTTTCAAACCTCGACGCAAAGCTGCGCGTTCAGACCCGTGCCGACCTTATCAAGCTCCACCGAAAGCTTGGAATTACCACTATTTACGTAACCCACGACCAGGTCGAAGCTTTGACCATGGGCGACAGGATTATGGTTATGTGCGGCGGTCTTATTCAGCAGGTGGATACTCCTCTTGGACTGTATAACAAGCCTGCCAACAAGTTTGTCGCGGGTTTCATCGGCACACCGTCCATGAACTTCCTGAACGTCACAATAGAAGACGGCGGAGTTATTAACAGCGGCTGCTTCAAGGTCAAGCCTCCGGCGGATAAGTGCGAGCTTTTGAAGCCTTACGTGGGCAAGGAAGTCGATTTCGGTATTCGCCCTGAGGATATCTTCGATAAGAACCTTACAAATTTGGTTCAGGCGACCTCCGACAACGTGGCGCAGGCAACAGTCGAAGTTATCGAGCCTATGGGATCGACAGTGACATTGTATCTCAACTGTGGGCAGCATGCCATGCAGGCTACAATAGACGCCGAGACCAAGGCAAAAGAAGGCAGCGAGATCAATCTTGTCTTCGACATGGCCAAGACTCACTGCTTCGAGAAGGACACAGAGAAGGCGATTTACTAATCGTTTGATTGTTGGATAGTCTGATTGTTTGATAGACGGCCCCGGATTTTCCGGGGCCGTTTTTTTGTTTAGGGCTAGAATAAGTCATTGTCCTCAAGGTTTCTCGCCTGCTTCATAAATTGTGCTTATAATAAGTCGGTTTGTCTGTGCTCCTAATGGGAATGTTGATGCAATGTCGGCTGCATTACAATAAGGCCGGGTACATCAAGATGACTAGGGGGAGTCGGCAATGTCCACAACACATTCGTTTCGCGCTGCTTTTGTTTTTCTATTGGCTTTTATAGTGCTTTTTGCGCCTTTTTCAAGTATCAATGCGGATGAACCGCCCGGACAGATTGCGCCGATGAACCCCGGGTTTGTCGAGTATGCTACAGGATGTATGGACAGGTTTATGCGCGTTAATCAACAGGAAGTTTCGCGTGGTTTTATTCCATCACCGGTGGATTTGAGCTATCTCAAGGGCATGAAGATATTTGCGGATAGTAAGGCCGCGCTTCCTTCAAGCTATGATCTACGCCTAACCGGCAAGCTTACCCTTGTTGAAAATCAGACGACATGCGGGAGCTGTTGGACATTTGCTACTCTTGGCTCAATGGAATCGGTCTTACTGCCGGGAGAGTTATGGAACTTTTCACAGAACAATCTCAAGAACCTCAGTGGTTTTGACAAGGATTGCTGCGGAGGTGGAGATCCGAATATGGCTATGGCATACCTTGCGCGATGGTCCGGTCCGGTCAATGAAAGTGATGATCCGCATAACCCCAATAGCTGTACGTCGCCATCCGGCTT
>DJHI01000009.1:0-3795 GCA_002431715.1 Armatimonadetes bacterium UBA5829 | reverse complement strand
CGTTGGGGCAACCATATGGTATGTATAGTCGGCTGGAATGATAGCTACAGCAAGTACAACTTCTCACCGACTGCGCCCGGAAACGGAGCGTTTATAATGAAAAACAGTTGGGGGACCAATTTTGGCGAGGATGGCTTTTTCTACATATCATACTATGATCCTATGGTTGGTGATACAAATTGGGTTGGGGTCGGCACGGAACCTGTTGATAATTATAAGGCGGTTTATCAGTATGATCCTCTCGGGTTGTGTAACACCTATGGATTTAACAGTGAGACGATCTGGTTTGCAAACAAGTTTACTGCCTCCTCCACATCATCGATCAGTGCGGTCGGATGGTATGTCATGTCTCCCAGCTCTACGTATGAGATTAGTATTTATACCGATCCGACGAGCGGGCCTGTGTACGGCGGGAGTTTGAAGCTAAAACAAACCGGAACAGCCGCCAATCCAGGCTATAACACGATTAAACTGACATCACCCGTAAGTGTGACCAATGGGCATAAATTTACGGTGGTCGTTAAAACGACGACACCTGGAAATATTTATCCAATGCCCATGGAGTATCCGATAAGCCAGTACAGCAGCAAGGCTTCCGCAGAACCGGATCAGAGTTTTACGAGCGATAATGGCCAGAACTGGTATGATCTCGATTACTATGATGCCAATGCATGTCTGAAAGCTTATGCGGCTTCTGATGTGGCCACTGTTGTCACACCTACTTTCTCTCCGGACGGCGGAACGTATAATGCCGCTCAATCAGTTACAATCTCTTGCGCGACATCAGGAGCTACAATACACTACACCATCGATGGAGTAGATCCGACCCAAAATGATCCAACCATATCCTCCGGTGCCAAGGTGACGGTATCGAAATCGCTGATACTCAAAGCAAAAGCCTGGAAAACCGGTATGAATCCGAGCGCCGTCAAATCAGCTTCTTATATAATTCAGCAGAGCCATAAACCAACCAATGACAGCCTCACTCCATCCAGCAGTTCATTAAGGGGATATTGGAAATACACATTCACCAGCACACATTCGGACAGCTTAGGCGCTTCAACAATCACGAGCGCTCGGCTATTGATAAACACATCCAAAAGCGGTGTCAATGCGATATATTGTCTCTATTCGGGAAATAAACTGTACCTTGCAAATGATGAGGGCACTAAAGCTCTTGGTGGATATGGCCCGGGTTCCGAGAAAGTTATTGAGAATAGTCAATGCAAGCTGAATTGCAAAGATACTACTGTCTCAATGAGTGGAAATACATTAACGGTAAATTGGTCGCTTATAATAAAGCCCTCGATGGCTATTGCTAACGAACCTTGCTCGGCATGGCTGTATGTATCCGACAGCAGTAAGCTCTCACAGGGATGGGACAAAGCTGGTGACTTCGACTTTCGTCCGCTCGATGAGCCCTGGAATGTCTCTCTGATCCCTGTAAGCGGTACTCTCGATACCGAGACACAATATACTATCAGCAGTGTATATTTTGACAGCGCCTGCTGCTCGTCGATGGCTACAGCGGCTATACTGATCAATAATAAATACTCCGTATCAAATGCGGCATATTGCTGGTATGATGTGCAAGCCAACAAGCTGTATCTGCGAAACAACAACAATACTGGAAGTCTTGGCGGCTATGCGCCCGGATCAAACAAGACAATCGAAAACTCTCAGTGCAAGCTCTATTGCAAGAATACCAGTGTGACTAAAACGACTAATGGCCTTACCATAAACTGGAGAATCGAGTTTAAGTCGTCTATGTCCGGCAAAAGCTGCAACGGTTGGCTGTATATTAGGGATACTTCCGGGGTATCGAACGGTTGGGATCAAATGGGCGGATATACGATCGAATAGATAAAAGCTATTTGTGCATCCTTTATCACTTAGTGCCTTTTTAATGCCTCCAGGCATCTTACCTGGAGGCATTAGCCATAAAATCCCCGGTTTCGTGAGCCGGGGTCTTTTTTGCGAAGGACTATGAGATATCTCTCGATAATCATGCGGGTGGTGCAGGAGGTGTAAGTTGACCAGTCGCGAACGCATAATGACAATTTTTTCTGGTGGTATGCCGGACCGGTGCGGATTCTGGATGGGAAACCCGCTTTGGGATACATGGCAGAATTATTTTGAATATTTCGGTGTCTCGAATCAAGAAGAAGTGCGCAGGAATCTAAATGACGATATCCGCTGGATATGCGCGGATTATGCATATAAGCACCCAGAGGGCAAGCCGCTCTTTGAGATGACCAGAGGCGACAAACCCATCTTTGCCTATTACGAGGATGTAGCGGAGATTGAAGACTATCCAGATTGGCCGAACCTCGATTACCTAGATTTTACTGACACTCTGGAGGAACTGCGCGGTGCGGGAGATGTCTGCCGCATAAGCGGATTGTGGGCATCCTTTTTCCATATACTGGCCGGTTACTTCGGGATGGAAAACTACTTCATGAAAATGTATCTGAACCCCGAACTGGTCGATGCTGCTACGCGAAAGGTGTGTGAGTTTTTCCTGGAGTCAAACAGACGGTTTTTCGAGGTCGCGGGCAATGAAGTGGATGTGTTTTTCTTTGGTAATGACTACGGCACGCAGCTCGACCTGCTGGTAAGTCCCGATCAATGGGATCGCTTTATGCTGCCCTATACAAAGGCACTGGTGGATCTGGGGCATGAATACGGCTACAAAGTGATGCATCATTCCTGTGGAGCGGTGCATAAAATCATCCCTCGATATATCGAGATGGGAGTCGATGCCCTGCATCCTCTGCAGGCAATGGCGAGCAATATGGACGCCGAGACTCTCGCACGCGACTTCAAGGGCAGGATCGCGTTTGTTGGCGGTATAGACACGCAGCACTTGCTGGTTCACGGCTCACCCGAAGAGATCAAAGAAGAGGTGAGGCGTGTGAAGTCGCTCCTCGGACCGAACCTGGTTATCAGTCCTAGCCATGAGGCTCTGCTGCCGAACATTCCGGCACAAAATGTTGTTGCGATGGCTGAGGCGGCAAGGGAGTAGGCAAGATAAATAATGAACTTTGCAATAAACGACCCGATAACTGACCCGGCAATATTACCTGTTTCTTTCTGAAGTGCTTGACAATAATCGCAAATCAAGCGTACATTGTGTTGCAACACCTTTGCATTGTTATCTTTGAGCATATCTCAGACCGAATATAGGCGCTGGGAATGCTGAGTCGCAACACTTGGAGGAGAATTATGGAAAGAGTATTTACTGCAGTAGTAATACTACTCGTCTGTTTTGCTAACGTGGGCCAGGCTGATGTTTTTAACATGGGAGTTGGGCTTACAAACTTAGAGATGGCTACCGTAGGCGATCCGGGGAATGTAGCGGACACAAGAGTTATGTCCGATGGAACCTCTGGTTATGGCTCGGTAAACTACTCATACAACATTGGAAAATACGAAGTTACTGCTGCGCAATACTGTGATTTTCTAAACCACAAAGCGAAATCAGATCCATATGGACTTTACGACACAATTATGTACTTAAGTTGTAAAATAAATCGCACAGGCGATGATGGGAGCTATAGTTACAGTGTTGCAGACGACTGGGCTAACAAGCCCGTCAATTATGTAAGTTTCTGGGATGCTTGTCGATTTGCAAACTGGCTCAATAATGGGCAAGGTAGTAGCGATACTGAGACCGGTGCATATACTTTATTTAACAAAAGCGATGGCGACGATCTCCAGCGCAATACGAACTGGAAATTTGCGATTACGAGTGAGGATGAATGGTATAAGGCCGCATACTACAAGAGCGGAGGG
>DJHI01000010.1:12140-17546 GCA_002431715.1 Armatimonadetes bacterium UBA5829 | reverse complement strand
TGTTGACAGCATTCAGGGGCTTGACAGACCTAAAGAAGGACAGCAAGCGGCCGCGCCATCGGACTATGAAGCTCCGCCTGCCGGAGCGCCTGCGGGCGCAGTGGAATCTGATATGGATTACGATCCATTTGCTGAAGAATAAATGGAGGTGGCATAATGCCAGCACCTAGAAGAGGCGGCCAACCCTCTAAATATAAAAGAGTGCGAAGAAAGGTATGCGCGTTCTGTGTAGATAAAGTCGATTACATCGATTACAAGAGCGCCAGCCGTCTGCGCAGGTTCGTTTCCGAACGCGGTAAGATTTTACCGCGGAGAACGACCGGAACATGTGCGTCGCATCAGCGGGCTTTGACCCACGCTATTAAGCGGGCAAGAGAAATCGCACTGTTACCGTTCACTGCGGAATAGGACGTTTTGCGACATGTTCAGCTAGGGTGTAGGGAGACCATAACCCTAGCTGAATAAAAAAACAACAGGAGTAGTAAAATGAGTACAGAGCAGCCGACACCGGTCTTGGATGATTTGGCAGGAATGCAAGCGGTGGATAAAAGGAATATGCTCAGGCTCGTAAGAGAGCTGCCAGAGCAGTGTGAGACAGCACTCGGAATAGGACGCAGTCTTCCAGTTGAACCATTACCTTTTACCCCGAATGTGATATATATCACCGGAACCGGCGACTGCGGCATAGCGGCAGATATGGTTGTTGAAGCCGTATGCGAGGATATATCTATCCCAATTTTCAGCGACCATGGAGGTCGTCTCCCCAGCTATATCGACCAGACATCGCTAGTATTCATCANNCACCGGCAAGAGCAATGCGGCATTTGTAAATTACCGCGATGCAAAGCAAAAAGGAGCCACGGTCATTTGCGTCACCAGCGGCGGTAAACTTAATGAACTCGCTGCAAACGACGGCACACGGGTCGTAAAAGTTCCTCCGGGGCAGCCAACAAGAACTGCAATAAGCTACTTGTTTATGCCGGTCGTTGCGGTTATGGAGAAGTTGGAACTGCTCACGGGACAAGTAGAAAAACTTGCTTATGGAATTAATTTACTTAAAAATGTGCGCGAGACCATAAGAAGTGAAGTTCCTCAGGCACGCAATATCGCAAAGCAGACCGCTCAGGCGCTTTTGGGGAAGCTGTCGGTTGTTTACGGCGCGACCGGATACCGTACCGTTGTGGCTGAGCGCCTGAAAAATCAGATAAGCTCGAATGCAAAATCAGCAGCCTGCCGCGGGAATTTCCCGGATGTAGTTGAAGGGACAATTTGCGGCTGGGAACTTGCAAGGGAGCAATGCAAGGGCGTTGCATTCCTCTTTATAACAGACGCGGATGACAGAAGCGAAGTAGCCGATCAGATGGCAGCCGCAAGAGAAGCGTTAGAAGAATACGCTACAGTCAATGTCGAGATGAAGGGCAACACAAACATCGAAAAATTGCTATATGGTATTTACATCGCCGACTTCATAAGCTGCTATCTCGCGTTTCTCTATGGAGTAGACCCGACTGCAACTGAGCTGACAACAAGAATTAAGGCTAATCTTGAGGGAGAAGAGCTTACAGAACAAAGCACACAATCTTCTGATAACCCACAGGTTTAGGCTCACGTCCCCAAAAAACGCAAATCTTTTGATCCCTCCGGGAAGACACCTGGAGGGATTTAGTCTGTGTGTTTTATAAGCGCTTTCAGCAGCGTGTATGCGAGATACCCGATCAGCACAACAACCGCTATACTCACCAGTATGGAGATCAGAGTCAGAGTAGCCTTGATGACCCAGGTGATTATTGCTATTGCTATGCCTAGAGCAATTAATCCGATTACACAATAAAGCGCCAGAGTGAAACAACTTTTCTTGCCTTCCATAATCAGCGCCTCCTGATTAATATCTTACTAAAGAGCACACTTCATAATTATTAAGAACTTGGCGACCTTTGAGAAATTCCAGCTCAATTATAAAACTCATGCCTGAGACGATTCCGCCGAGTTCTTCGACCAGTTGTGCAGATGCTTTGGCAGTGCCTCCGGTTGCGAGTAGATCGTCAACAACAGCCACCTTCATGCCGGATTCGATGGCATCTTTATGAATTTCGACTATATTAGTCCCATATTCGAGATCATACTCGGCCTGCACTGTTTCCCATGGCAGTTTTCCCTTTTTTCGCACAGGAACAAAGCCGAGGCCCAATTCCAAAGCAACAGGCGCGCCAAGGATAAACCCTCGTGACTCGATTCCCACAATCACATCCGGTTTCATCGGCTTAACGCACTCCACGATAGAGCATACCACCTCATTGAATGCTCGAGGGTTCTGCAGGA
This sequence comes from Armatimonadetes bacterium UBA5829, assembly GCA_002431715.1. Classification (GTDB taxonomy): domain Bacteria; phylum Armatimonadota; class UBA5829; order UBA5829; family UBA5829; genus UBA5829. The sequence goes on along the minus strand of DJHI01000010.1, from coordinate 15,227 downwards.
TCGGTGTGATATCACGGAACAAAACACCATCCATAGGGAAATCCGGCACATCACGGATGATCTGTTTCATGGTCTCTTCAGTGATCATAATGCTGCCTCCAAACTAAGACATATAAAACAACAAAGCACAGCATCCTGAGTTAAGTTGATGGATGCGGTTGATTTGTGTAATTACTCGCATGCTTCGACGCGGCTCAGCATGCTCCGTTAGCAATCTATCTCTTGAGATTCTTTTTATACGGCGGGCGGACGATGCCCTTCTCCGTTATGATTGCATTAACCAGAGACGCCGGGGTGACGTCAAAACTGGGATTGACAACTTCAACACCCTCAGGCGCGACTCGATGGCCGTTTATATGTGTCATCTCTTCGTGTGACCGCTCTTCAATGGGTATATCGTCTCCCGAAACCAGTGAAAAATCAACAGTGGACAGAGGTGCCGCGACATAAAACGGTATCTTATGATGATGCGCAAGCACAGCAACCGAATAGGTGCCTATCTTATTGGCGACATCGCCATTTGAAGCTATTCGGTCGGCCCCTACAACCACGCAGTCTATCTTGCCCTGTTGCATGAAGGTGCCTGCCATGTTGTCTGAGATGACCGTCACCGGGATATGATCGCTCATAAGCTCAAAACAGGTAAGTTTCATGCCCTGAAGTCGCGGTCGGGTTTCATCGGCATAGACATGAATCTGTTTACCCATCTCTACTGCCGCTCGAATCACACCCAGCGCTGTGCCGTAGCCCACGCAAGCGAGTGCGCCGGCGTTGCAGTGAGTGAGAACGGAGCCTTTCTTTGGCAAAAGCTCGGCTCCATGCCTGCCTATCGCCCGGCAGACATCTTCATCCTCGGCAAGCATTGCTTCGCCCAGCGATTCCAGAGCTTGAACTATCTCCTGCACACTTGAATCGACCTGAACCGCTGCCTGGGCTGCATTGAGCATACGGTCTATCCCCCAGAACAGGTTAACAGCAGTGGGTCGGGTGTTTTTAAGCGTCTCCCCCGCTCTTGCAAGTTCTTCATAAAGAGCCTTGAGGTCGAGAGTAGATGAGTGTCTGGCGGCAAGAACTATCCCTAATGCGCCTGCAACGCCTATTGCCGGAGCACCGCGAACTTTCATGGTCACAATGGCATCTGCAACCTCTTTATAAGTCGACAGTTCCAGCTCAACCAGCTCGGATGGAATTCTTGTCTGGTCGATTAGTATGACCTTGCCGTCTTTGTAGTCTACAGTTCGATGCAATCTATCCAATCCTTGCGTTTTCTAGCGCATGTGCGCAGTAGCAGTCGCGAGTTTCGGGCATTTTTACTATCATTTCGAGGATGAGTTTTTTGACACGCTCATTATTCTCCGTAAGGACTTTCACGACCTCGCTTGCATTTACAGGCTCTGCTCCGCCCTCAGCAACTATGCCTACGTCATAATCAGTAATAAGAGCAATGTTGACATAGCAGATCTCCTGCTCAAGTGCGAGTATGCATTCGGGATACTGGGTCATATTGACTACGTGCCAGCCCATTTTTGTGAACCACAGGCTCTCGGCTTTACTCGAAAATCTGGGACCCTGAATACAGACCGTAGTGCCGCCGTCGTGCACTCTCACGCCTTGGCTTCGACCTATTTCAACCGCTAATTTGCGAAGAGTAGGGCAGTATGGCTCTGCGGAGGAGACATGGGTAACGATGGGACCATCATAGAATGTGTCTTTTCGGCCGTAGGTGCGGTCTACGAACTGATCGCACACAACAAAATCGCCCGGTTTGATATCCGCCTGAAGGCTGCCAACAGCGTTAGGGCCGATTACTCGCGTCACTCCAAGATGCTTCATAGCCCAGATATTCGCTCGATAGGGAATCATATGAGGTGGAAGATGATGACTTTTTCCATGCCTGGGAATAAAAGCAATTCGTTTTCCAGCGATCGTGCCGAGCGCTACGACATCACTCGGTGGCCCATAAGGGGTATCGAACTTGATCTCTTCGACATTATCCAACAGCGAGTAAAACCCGGAGCCGCCTATGACTCCTATTTCAGCCTTTTGCTCTTCCATGCAGCCTCCTTATCAGTCAGCGGTGTTGGGGTTGGGTTATGGGGAACGCTTTCCCTCCCCAATACCCAACACCTAATACCCATCACCCTTTTTCTATTTTCTCAAGTGCTTGTAGTGCTGCGGCCTGCTCGGCCTGTTTTTTGCTTTTGCCTACTCCAGAGCCGAGGATTATATTATCCAGCCGTGCTTCCACTGTAAACGTTTTATCATGGTCGGCGCCCTGCTCGTCTATTACGACATAAAGCGGTGCTTTCTTATGGATACCCTGAGTATGCTCTTGGAGAAGAGTTTTGTAGTCTCGAATGTGTTGTTTTTTCTCGATGTCCTTTAGGATTGATTCCAGCGCATTTAATACAAATAGTCTGGCTGCTTCCAGACCGCAGTCTAGATATATGACGGCAACAATGGCCTCGAATGCATCCGCCATAATGGAGAGCCGTTTACGGCCGCCGCTGGCCTCCTCGCCTGTGCTCATCATAATCATATTCTGCATTCCAAGAGACTTTGCGCTTTCGGCAAGCACAGGCTCGCTTACAGCAACCGCTTTGGCCTTTGCCAGCTCGCCCTCTGTGNNCTGTGCGGTCGGGAAACTGAGTGTAGAGGTACTCCGCTACGATTATCCCAAGCACCGAGTCCCCAAGGAACTCGAGCCGCTCGTTGGATATGGCCTCGGCTGATTCGCCAAGGTAAGATCTGTGCGTCAGCGCTTGTGCAAGCAGGGAAAGATCGTGTATGTCCACCTGGAGTTTATTTACGATTTTCTGAAGAGATTGTTGGTCGAGGGTCATATTCGAGTTGGTCAGCTCTCAGCTGTCGGCACTTAAGTCGCTCTTTCCATCCAGGTAAGACACCTGGAGGGTTTCCGTAATGGAAGTCTCCATCCATACGGAGGTGATCAAATGACTATTGCAGACGGCTGAAAGTTGTTTTGCCCTTTCTTATAATCGATCCGCCACTTGATAAGCCGCGGGCCAAGAATCCGCTTTTTCCTGATTCAATATAGCGTGCGCCGCGAGCTTTGTCCAGTTCCAG
>DJHI01000010.1:4307-12106 GCA_002431715.1 Armatimonadetes bacterium UBA5829 | reverse complement strand
AGAATTCTCTATCTTTCAAGATCACGAGGCTAACAATCGAAAGCGCGACCTTCACTATCAGCATTAAGAAGATCTCCTGCTTGCGCTTTTTCAGTCTTTATTTGTCAATCCTGTTTATGCCCTGGAATCCTCCGAAAGCAACATAGAGAAAAGCATTTACTACTTCAGTTTACTTACAGCCTCGGCGATTCTGTCCAGACCCTTTTGGATGTTCTCCATAGAGGTTGCATAGGAGAGACGCATATAATTATCCGCTCCAAAGCCTATACCTGCCACTACGGCGACCTTCGCCTCATCCAGGAGCCAGCCTTCTACGTCTGAAGAGCTTTTAAGCTGCTTACCGTTAAACGACTTGCCGAAGAGACCGGTAATGTTTGGGAAGACATAGAAAGCGCCGCCGGGCATCGCACAGGTGATTCCGGGAATGGAATTCAACCGGTCGACAATATACTTTCTGCGCTTGTCGAACTCCGCGACCATTTTTTCGACCACTTCGCTCGGAGTATGAAGAGCCTCAACTGCTGCGGGCTGAGTGAACGATACAAGATTGGAAGCACTGTGGCTCTGAATCGCTGTCATAGCCGAGATTATTTCCTTCTCAGCGGCGGCGTAGCCCAATCGCCAGCCGGTCATCGAGAAAGCCTTGGAGAAGCCGTTGATCGTAATAGTCCATTTCTTGATCTCGTCACCAAGGGATGCTATGCTCACATGCTCGCGTCCATCATAGATGACTTTTTCATAGATCTCATCAGAGAGCACATAGAAACCCTTTTCAACGGCTAGCTCAGCGATCTGTTTGATNNTGTTCGCGATTATAGACTCCGCCGGTCGGGTTGGACGGGCTGTTCAGGATCAACATCCTGGTCTTGTCCGTCACCGCTGCGCGCAGTTTTTCGATAGGAACCGTAAATCCGGTGGATTCATCCGCCTCTACATATACGCACTTTCCATCAGCAAGTCCCACGATTTCAGGATAGCTGACCCAATATGGTGCAGGGATTATCACTTCGTCACCTGGATCGACGGTTGCAAGGACCGCATTATAGATCGAGTGCTTCGCTCCAAGTGAGACGATTATCTGGTTTGGAGCATAATCCAAACCGTTGTCTCTCTTAAGCTTTTCGCAGATAGCTTTTTTAAGATCAGGAGTCCCGGCAGTGTCGGTGTATTTTGTGAACCCGGACTGGAGAGACTTGACCGCTGCGTCTTTTATATTCTGCGGCGTATCGAAGTCAGGCTCACCGGCACCAAAGCCGATAACATCGATTCCTTCAGCTTTCATCTGTTTTGCCTTCGCCGTAACAGCTAAAGTCGGCGAAGGAGCTACATTTTTTGCTTTCTGCGATATATGGACCATTTTCAACTCCATGCTAGATGGCTAGATAGTTTGATGGTTTGATAGTTGAGCTAACATTTATTTTCAGCCTAAACCATCAAACCATCAGTCCATCAGACTATCAAACTCTTTTAAATATTATTGTCGCGTTCTGTCCGCCGAAGCCGAAGGAGTTGTTCATTGCATACTCGATTTTAGCTTCGCGAGCTTCATTAGGAACAAAATCGAGATCACACACTGGGTCTGGTTCGACCAGATTCCGGGTCGGCGGAATTACTTCGTCCGTGATCGCTTTGATGCATGCGATGCTCTCGACTGCGCCTGCGGCTCCTAAAAGGTGGCCTATCATAGACTTGGTCGAGCTGACCATCAGCTTATAGGCATGGTCGCCGAAGGCTCTCTTGATCGCTTCGACCTCACCCGGGTCACCCACAGGTGTCGATGTAGCATGCGCATTGATGTAGTCGATCTGCTCGGGCTGTAGACCGGCGCGCTTAAGAGAGTTTTGCATACTGCGGCAGGCGCCGTCAGGGCTGTTCGCGACCATATCATAAGCATCGGCGGNNCGGAGCAGCCATACCCAATGATCTCAGCGTAAATCTTGGCGCCGCGCGCCTTGGCATGTTCGAGTTCTTCAAGAACGAGAACACCGGAGCCCTCGCCCATTACAAAGCCGTCGCGGTTCTTGTCGAACGGGCGGCTGGCATGCTCAGGATCGCTGTTGTTTGTGGACATCGCCTTCATGGTGCAGAAACCGGCGCATGAAAGCGGCCTGATAGCTGCCTCGGCTCCACCGGCCATCATAACGTCGGCATCGCCCCGCTTGATCATATGCCAGGCCTCGCCCATCGAGTGGCTTGCCGTGGCGCACGCGGTGACTACGGCCATATTTGGGCCCTTAGCGCCCGTAACGATAGCCACAACTCCGCTCGCCATATTCGAGATCAGCATCGGTACAAAGAACGGGCTTACTCTCTTAGGGCCACTTGTCTCGATTACCTTCTGCTGGGTCTCCCACGTCTCAACTCCACCAATGCCCGAGCCTATAAGGACGCCAACACGATGCGCATTAGCCTCGGTTATCTCAAGGCCGCTGTCTGCAAGTGCCATTGTAGCCGCCGCTACGCCGTATTTGGCAAACTGGTCGAGTCGACGCGAGAGCTTGGCGTCTATATAGTTTGTCACGTCAAAATCTTTTACCTGCGCCGCAATTTTCGTGGGATGCTCACAAGCGTCAAAATGAGTAATTGGGGCAATGGCGTTCTTACATGCCTTTATCGACTCCCAAAACTCATCGACCGTATTTCCCAACGGTGTAACGGCACCAAAACCGGTTATGACTATTCTTCTATCCTGCATAAAATCCTTCTATGGGTGATGGGTGTAAACTGCCATTTAATCACGAAAGCACGAAATTACGAAAACACGAAAAGATAAATTCTGAATTTCGTGCCTCCGATCTTTCGTGTTTTCGTGATAAGATCGATTTTAAGAAATAGGGCTGCCTGCCCATCACCGGGTTTTTAAGCCGACTTGCTCTCGATATAATCGACAGCCTGTTTTACTGTGGTGATCTTCTCTGCGTCTTCGTCGGGGATCTGGACCTCGAACTCGTCCTCGAAACCGATTACGAGATCGACCACGTCCAGTGAATCTGCGCCGAGATCGTCGACGAATGATGCTGTCTCGGTAACCTCATCATCGGATACCTTAAGCCTGTCAACCACAACCTTCTTTACTCTCTCTAGAGTTGATGCCATTGTAACTTCCTCCTCACATAACCATTCCGCCGTCTACGGCGATGACTTGTCCGGTGGTGTAGCTGGACATCGGTGAGCANNAAATAGCACTACCTCAGCTACATCATCCGGAGTGCCGAGACGCTTCAAGGGGATCTGCTCGGCTATTCCGGCCTTTGCATCCTCGGGCATTTCCTCGGTCATAACTGTCTGAATAAAGCCGGGCGCCACCGCATTGACATTGACACCACGAGAGCCAAGCTCCTTGGCCGTGGTCTTGGTCAAGGCGATTACACCGCCCTTGGAAGCGGAATAGTTTGCCTGTCCCGCGTTCCCCATAATCCCCATCACGCTCGCCATATTGACGATTTTGCCGCTTCGCTGGCGCATCATCAATTTGGCAACCGCTTTGGTGCAAATGAACACTCCCTTGAGGTTCGTGTCCAAAACCATATCCCATTCCTGCTCGCTCATGCGAACAAGCAGATTGTCGCGGGTGATACCCGCATTGTTGACAAGTATATCGATTTTGCCGAACTTGTCAACAGCAGCCTTTACCATATTGTCGACATCTTCAGGGTTCGAGACGCTTCCGCCTACCGCGAGAGCCTCGACACCCAGAGCCTCGACCTCTTTAACCACCGATTCGGCGGCTTCCAGCACAAAATCAGCTATAACGATCTTTGCGCCTTCCCTGGCAAGACGCAGGGCAATCGATCTACCGATGCCTTTACCCGCTCTTCCCGCGCCCGTTATCAGCGCAACCTGTCCTTCAAGTAACAATTTTCTACTCCATGAGTTGTTAGTTATTAGTTCTAAGTTTTTGGTGTATCGGGAATTAATTCCCGATACATCACTTTTGAGTTTTTAGTTATTGGTTAGCAGAGCTTCGAGAGAGGCTTTATCGCCGACGGAATAGACCTCGGCATCCTTTGCGATTCTCTTAACAAGCCCTGCAAGCACTGAGCCTGACCCTAATTCTATAAATACTTCGGCTCCTACGTCAAGCATGGTGTTTACAGACTCCACCCAGCACACGCTTCCGGTGATCTGCTTGGCTAAATTTATTCTGACTTCTTCAGCCTCATTTTCAACCTGCGCGGTATAGTTTGCCACAACCGGGACCGAGAGGTCTTTGATATCGGTTGCGCGCAGAGCCTCAAGCAGAGCATCGGCGGCTTCCTGCATCAGCGGAGAATGGAATCCTCCGCTTACGTTCAAAGGAACAACTCTCTTTGCACCGATTTCAGACGCTATCTCCGAAGCTCGTTTGACGGCATCGACCTCGCCGGATATGACGGTCTGGATGGGGCTGTTGAAATTAGCTGCTACAACAATTCCCGCCTCCGACGCCTTTGCAACAACCTCTCCGACCTGCTCCGGCGAAAGGCCCAATATGGCTGCCATAGTCCCCGGATTGGCCTGAGCTGCTTCATTCATAAGCTTCGCACGCTCGCGGACGAGCTTGAGCCCATCGACAAAATCATAAGCTCCCGCGGCAAAGAGCGCCGCGTATTCTCCGACACTATGCCCGGCAGCAACAACCGGTTTGAAGCCTGACGCCGCCGCAACCATATAAGCCGCGCAGCTAGTAACATAAAGTGCGGGTTGAGTGTTAATGGTCTGCGTAAGTTGGTCTTCCGGGCCATTGAAGCAGAGATCGGAGAGCGAGAACCCCAAAGCCTCATCAGCCATATCGAAAAGCACCCTGGCTTCATCGAAAGACTCATACAATCCTTTGCCCATGCCCACAGCCTGTGAGCCCTGGCCAGGAAATACGAATGCGAGTTTCTTATCTAGTACACCCATTTCATGACCCCTGAAGCCCACGTGAGACCTGCGCCGAAACCGACGGTTACGATAGTGTCGCCCTTTTTAACTTTGCCTTCCTGAATAGCTTCGTCGAGAGCAATCGGAATAGTCCCGGCTGATGTGTTTCCGTATCTCTGAATGTTGATATAGCATTTCTCCTTCGGCAGTCCGAGCCTCTGGACGGCAGAATCTATAATTCTTATGTTTGCCTGATGAGGTATCAACATGTCGATATCTTGCGTAGTCATGCCGAGTCTTGTGAGAAGCCGTTCCGTCGCTTCGCCCTGAATCTTTACTGCAAACTTGAATACTTCGCGGCCTTCCATGTGAGTCTTGTCTTTATGAGCGTCAAGAGTCTCATGGGTGAGCGGCCGCCTGCTTCCACCGTCAGGAATGCACAGGACATGAGAGCCTGAACCATCGGAACCCAGATCGAAACCAAGCATGCCTTCACCTTCGGCTACGGGCCCGACTACCGCCGCTCCCGCTCCGTCGCCGAAAAGGCAGCATGTCGAGCGATCAGTCCAGTTGGTAACTCTGGTGAGAAGATCGGCGCCGATCACCAGCACATAATCATACATTCCGCTGGTTATAAAGCCGTTGGCGGCAGCAAGAGCGTAGACCCAGCCCGAGCAGCCTGCACCCAGGTCGAATGCCGCAGCGTTCTTGCAGCCTAGAGCATTCTGAACGATGGATGCGGTGGCGGGATACTGCATGTCTCCTGTAACAGTGGCAACTATGATAAGATTGATACTATCGGGTTTTACTCCCGCGCGCTCCATTGCGATTTTAGCTGCCTTTGTCGCATAGTCGGACGTTGCCTCGCCGTCGGCCGCCATGCGGCGTTCGGAGATACCGGTCATCGTGCGAATCCATTCATCGCTGGTATCGACCATCTTCTCCAAATCCGCATTCGACAGAACCTTTTCAGGCACGGCCGATCCGACCCCTATAATTCCCGCATTTCTTTGGTTACACATAACACATCCAATCTCATCTATATCAAACAAACTTAAGCTTATGGTCATTTAACCATAAGCAGACCTGTTAATTATTATTTGCCAGCTGCACAGGTTCCTGCTTCTCTATACCGGCCACGCTGTCGCGAATGGTGCTCACGACATTGCCGGTCGCGGCGTCCTTCGCGGCCCTGACTGCATTAGCGACCGCACGAGCATTCGATCTGCCATGCCCGACAATACAGATGCCGTTAAGACCCAGCAGCGGCGCTCCGCCGTATTCGGCGTAGTCGAGTTTCTTCTGCAATCGCCTAAACATCGGCGCGAGAAACATCAATGGAATTTTTGCCAGAGGATGCACTTGGAGATCGTCCTTAACCACGCCCTTCACATGCTCCATAAGACCTTCGGCAACCTTCAGCGCCACATTGCCCGCAAACCCGTCGGCCACTATTACATCGGCCTCATTGCTGAGAAGATGCCTTCCCTCAACATTGCCGATAAAGTTCAAAGAGCTGTCGCCAAGCACTTCATAGGCGGCTCTAACAACCTCGTTGCCCTTGCTCTTCTCTTCGCCGATTGAAAGCAGGGCAACACGGGGATTCGGGATAGAAAAAACTTTTTCAGCGTAGACACTGCCCATCACGGCAAATTGCCGTAGATTCTCTACGCTGCAGTCGGCAACGGCCCCCGCATCCAGCATAATGGTAGGGCCGTTTTTGCCCGGCCAGACAGTGGCGATTGCGGGCCTGTCTATACCCTTGATCCTGCCCAGGCGCAGCGTAGCGACAGCCATAGTAGCGGCGGTATTCCCGACGCTGACCATCGCATCAGCCTCACCTTTTTTAACTATGGATGCGGCAACGACCATGGAGGCGTCACGCTTCGTTCGGACAGCATCCACGTGGTCGTCCATCGTGATCACTTCCGAAGCATGACGTATGGTTACCCGGCTAGACGCGGCAAATTCCGCCGGTAGATGGTGCTTTATAGCACCCTCATCACCGACGAGAATTACATCAACGTCTTGCAGTTTGCTGCCCTGTGCGGCTCCCTTGACAATCTCGGCAGGAGCAAAATCGCCACCCATTGCATCGACGGCTATAATCATGCGCGAATCCCTTCGACGCCGTCAGTTTGCAACTTATTCGGCCTTCTGCTTTTCCTTGATCTCTACAACGAGCCGGCCGTTGTAATAACCGCAAGATGGGCAGGCATGGTGCGGCTGCGCCGGCGCATGGCAGCGCGGGCACTCCGTGACGGTCGGCACATTGAGTTTATAGTGCGTCCTGCGCAAACGTGTCCTTTGGTTTGAATGTCGTCTTTTCGGTAAAGGCATTTAAATCTCCTTGCATATAGTCCAAAGTCAAAAGGTTTGAAAGTCAAAAAGTCTGATGCTTCCGGTGTGTCGGGAGTTCAGTCCCGATACGTGCCGAAGTTTGTTAACCCCGTTAGTTTCGGGACTAAAGTCCCGAAACACCAAATACACTACATAAGCGTAACACCAAGGTTGTTTCGGGACACCCCTGTCCCGAAATTGTTTCGGCTCAAGGGTGAGCCGAAACAACATACGAAACCCTTAACCCTTGATATCTGTAATCTCCACCGAGGTGAGATACTGTCTGTGACCGTAGCGTTTGTGCTCGTCTTTCTTGGGCTTGTAGGTGAAGCCTCGAACCTTGCGGCCCTTGTAATGCTTCATTACTTTGCCCACCACTTTAGCTCCCGGCACATATGGGGAACCGATGTTGACTCCCTTATCGTCGGAGACAAGCATCACTTCGTTAATAACGATTTCATCGCCTTCGGTAGCAGCAAGCCTGTTGACGGCGATAACATCATTTTGTGTGACTCTGTATTGCTTGCCACCAGCTTTAATTATGGCGTACACTTCGAACCCCCATTACGATTGAACTTGATCGGTAATAACCCTCCAGGTAAGATACCTGGAGG
>DJHI01000010.1:3177-4284 GCA_002431715.1 Armatimonadetes bacterium UBA5829 | reverse complement strand
AGGGATGAGTATGCTCCATGATTGACTAACCACTTATATTATCACGAGCGCGCGGGCTTGTCAATAGACTTTTCTGAGGTAATGACCTCACCGAAAGCATACGACCTGTGAATATCGGTAAGCTTTGCCTTTACACGCTTGCCGACATACTTCCCGCCGTTTTCCAACTCAACAAGATAACCATCGAGCCAGGCGCTGGCCTTAGGAAGCATCGAGAACGGATTTCGCACGACGGCGACTTCGACCGTCTCGCCCTTTCTCCAAGGGGTCATATGCCTGTCCATCTCCTGAATATCTCCCGGTGTGATCTCGTATTTCTCGATATGAAGCGATTCACTCGCCCTTACATATATCGCCCTCTTGAGCCGCCGTTCGATCTCATCGATCACTTCGCCGCCGCTCCCGATCAGGTGCATAACCACCTCGGGGCCNNCTATGTGCCTGAGGTCTCGCTCGATCCGCAGGCTCACAGTATCAGCGCTCTCGACCCGTCCTTTGCCCTGGCAATACGGGCAGGGCTCGGTGACGATCTCCGTGAGCGTCTCGCCGGTGCGCTTTCTGGTCATCTCGATCAGGCCTAACGGGCTGATGTGGCAGATCTTGGTTCTGGTTCGATCTTTGCGCAGTTCGCGCTCCATCGCCGTTACGACCTTCTGCCTGTCCTTTACATTAGCCATGTCTATGAAGTCGAGCACTATAATGCCGCCGATATCACGCAGCCTAAGCTGCCTTGTTATCTCCATGACGGCGTCCAGATTGGTCTTCAAAATTGTGTCCGACAGGCTGGTCGAGCCGATGAACTTCCCGGTGTTGACGTCGATAGCCGTGAGAGCCTCTGTGGAGTCGATGGTAAGATGGCCGCCCGACTTAAGCCACACCTTGCGGCGAAGCAGGCTTTCGATCTCAGACTCAATGGAAAAATGCTCAAAGATAGGCTCGGGCTCATCATACAAAATGATCTTCGAGCGTAACTTTGGAGAGCTTAGTTCTATGAGTTCGTTGGCCTTTTCATAGTCCACAGGCGAATCGATTATCATCTTAGTCACATCGGAGCCGAAAACATCCCGGATCATCTTGTAGATCAGGCTCAGGTCCTGATGGACCAGA
>DJHI01000010.1:0-3120 GCA_002431715.1 Armatimonadetes bacterium UBA5829 | reverse complement strand
GACCTTGGTGGACTTCTCCTGGATCTGGTTCCACATTCTCATCAGGAACTCCAGGTCTCCACGCAGTTCTGCTTCGCCGCGTCCCTCGCCCTCCGTTCGCACGATCATTCCGAATCCGAGAGGCTTTATATTTTCAGCGATCTTTTTGAGCCGGTCACGTTCGACCTCGTTTTCGATCTTTCGAGAAATACCGACATTGTCGGCCTCGGGCATCAACACGAGATAGCGTCCCGGCAGCGAGATTCTGGTTGATACTCGGGCGCCTTTTGTCCCACGGGGACCCTTGACTACCTGAACCAGTACTTCCTGGCCGGGCTTGACCACATCGCGAATTTTGAGATGCTGCTTGGAGCCTTCTTTACGGGCGCTGGGGTATTCATCGTCCATCTCGGGTAAAACATCCCCAACATACAGAAAAGCATTTCGCTCCAGTCCGATATCGACAAACGCTGCGTCCATTCCGACCAAAACATTTGCGACTTTTGCCTTGTATATGCTGCCGACCACGCGCTCCTCGCGCTCAACATGAAGCTCAACCAGCTTGCCGGACTCGATGAGAGCGACACGGGTCTCACGTGTATCCACATTTACAATTATCTCTTTGGACATCCACAAATCACCTCCTTTCTGTTCAGAGTTATTAGTTATTAGTTATTAGTTTTAAGCGGTGAATAGATATGATTGCTATTCCCGGAATGTCTTTGCTTAATTCATCGACGATCTCCGCAGGCTTGACAGTGAATTCGAGGTGCCGGAGCATCATGCGAATAAATGCGAAACTGCCGGTGGGTGGCTCATTCAATTCTATAGACGCTATTCCGGGCCGAATATCTATGCTTCCGCGCTTCTCTCTAGTGCGAATTATTTCGGGTTTACTCATAATCCGCGCGATTGCATCAGTCAGATTATCAGCCGACTTCTCATCAGGGAGAGCGATCTTAACTAAGAGTTCGCTCCCAGTGACGTTCACTCCCTTCATGTTGTCGGGGAGAATTTGAGCATCTATCAATGATATTCCACTAGGAAGCGCTCGTTGCAGCCTCGTAAGAATATCCGTTAAATCAATTGGAGGGATAATATTGAAAGTGATCAGCTCAGCATTGGCAGTAGCACCCAGAGGAAGCGCCGATGCGATGGACATCTTCGCCCGTGGATTGAACCCCTGACTATAAGCGATTTTTATTCCAGATATCCTTACCGCACGCTCGAAAACGCGCATAAGGTCGAGGTGACCGAGCCATTTTACGCTTTCACCTTTGGTGAAGGTAACTAGAACTCGCGAAAATGGTCCTGCAGGTTGGGTATTACAAGCTAATGGCTCTTGAATTTCAGGTTTTGGATAGCCCTGCCATTGAGCGATTTCCGGTGGTTTACACTGATCTAAAACTTCTTTTAGCCCACATGCCGCGCAGGTTCCAAATCGGCAGTCGGGAGTGGTTTTGCCGCTCGATGCTTTATCATCCTCACGAGCCAGGAACTGCTTTGAAACACCGACGCTGATATGATCCCACGGCAGAGGAGCATCTTTTGGAATCTCTCGATTGGCAAATTCGGTTATATCCAGACCCGCGGAGTCGAATGCGGCCTGCCAGCGGTCGTGGTTGTAATTATCCTGCTCGAGCTTGCCGCCTGATTTCCACACCTCCCGAATAACCTTACCAAGGCGCCTATCTCCTCTCGCAAGAGCGGCTTCAACCCGACTGCTTCTTGGGTCATGCCAGCTCAGCGAAATATTTTTGCCTCGCAAAAGCGGCCTTATGAGAGCAATCTTTCCCTCCAGTTCTTCAAGAGTATCCATCGCCCGCCATTGAAATGGCGTATGCGGCTTGGGCACGAAAGGTGAGATAGTGACATTCAGCGTGAGCGGAGCCCTGTGCTTGCGGCCTATATCTATAACATGAGTAACGAGCTGCCCGATTCCTTCCAAATCTTCGTCTGTTTCAGTAGGCAGCCCGATCATAAAATAAAGCTTGATTCTTCTCCAACCACACTCGACCGCCGCTTCGACCGCGTTCAGCAGGTCTTCTTCGGAAACGTTTTTATTGATCACGTCGCGCAGGCGCTGTGTACCTGCTTCAGGCGCAAAGGTAAGTCCGCTTTTTCGTACGCGCTGAATTTCAGCAGCAAGGTAGACACATCCCGCATCGGCTCTAAGGCTCGGCAGCGATATTCCAACTTTATCGGATTCGTGTGTACTTATGAGCGTATGCACAAGCTGGCCGATTCCCGAGTAATCAGCGCTCGAAAGCGACGTTAAAGCAACTTCTTCATAACCGGTATTGTCAAGGAGCGTTTTTGCCTGCTCACAAAGCTTCGGCAGAGAGCGTTCACGCACGGGCCGGGTTATCATACCGGCCTGGCAGAACCTGCAGCCTCTGCTGCAGCCTCTCATTACCTCAAGAGTGACTCTATCGTGAACCGCCTCCGTAAAGGGCACTATCAACCTGTCGGGAAACGGTGCGTTTTCCAAATCCGTTACTCGTCGAGCACGGATTTGGATGACAGGTGTTGAGTGCTGGTATACACCCGGCACATACACACCCTCTATCTCCGAAAGAGCCTTTAATATTTTCTTTCTATCACCGCTATTCTCTCGATAAACGGTAATAATATCTACAACAACTTCTTCGCCATCACCGATAACGAAAGCATCTATAAAATCCGCCATCGGCTCAGGATTGGTCGCACAGTGACCACCGACGATGATAATCGGGTCATCATCGGTACGGTCTGATGCACAAACTGGGATACCGGCGAGATCGAGCATGTTGAGGACGGTAGTATAGCTCATCTCATAGGCCAGAGAAAAGCCTATAATATCGAAATCCTTAACCGGCAGCGATGATTCCAGCGAGAATAGAGGAATGCCCGCATTACGCATCTCCTCTTCCATATCCAGTGCAGGTGCAAAGACGCGCTCAGCGGCGACATCGGCCCTTAAGTTGAGAACATGATAGAGAATCCTCAACCCGAGGTTCGACATTCCAACTTCATAAACATCCGGAAAAGCGAGCGCTACTCTAACGCTCACCTCATCTGGCAGCTTAACTATGGAATTCAGTTCGCCGCCTGTATATCTCGCGGGTTTCGCTACTCGGGGAAGAACTTCATCGATCTGTC
>DJHI01000268.1:7181-13933 GCA_002431715.1 Armatimonadetes bacterium UBA5829 | reverse complement strand
TTGCAAGATAAGGCTCTCGATGAGATTGTAGACAAGACCTCTCTTTTCGTCTCTGTCCAACTCTGCCCAGACCGACGGAAACTGACTAAGTAAACGAAGTGCATTTTGCAGCCTTGCCTGAGTCCCCATGCCTGCATGGGTCTGCCTTTTGAGATCGGCCAGTCGTTTCGCGATGGCGGAGCGGTCGCACTCCTGCTCAGCGAGTATCGCGTCATACTCATCCGTGCTCAGATCTCCGCACTTATACATTTCGGTCATGTGGTTGCGCTCACTGTCGATGGCATCCAGATCTGCCAGGCATTTGGCTTCCGTGGCTACGGGATCGACTTCCTGCGCCGCCAGTGATGTCTCGACTTCATCTGCCACTAATCCTGTGAACTCACGCGACACGACCAACTCACCGATGCGATCAGTAACCCAGGAATCAAGGGCGCGAACGCTCACACCGAAACTGGCGTGTGGTCTGTGAGCAGAGTTGCCGTGACATCGATACGCGGCACCACCACGAGTGCGACTAATAAGCCGTATTCCCGCGCCGCATATGCCGCATCGGCCTATTCCGCGCAGCAAGGCATCTTCCGTGCATGCTCTAGTGGGTGAGAGGTCCAATCTGTAGTCTCTATCAATTATAGCCTGATGGGTCCCCTCATCGATAATGCGTTTTTTGTAGTGCGCGCCGCGGACCCATTTTCCGTCTTTGTCTTTGATCAATCCGCAATGTCGCGGGTTCACGAGAATCTTATGGATTGATGACTTGTCCCAGTTCGAATTACCCCTCGGAGCCCGGNNTTCGAGTTGATGAGCGATCCAGCCCTTGCTCCTACCGGAAAGATACCAATCGATCATCTGATTGACAATGGTAGCCTCCTCAGGGTGCGGCTCTATGTCAACATAGTGGTCTGGCGGCACGAGTCTCTCGTCCTGCCATCGCCAGCCAAAGCAGACCTGGCCGAAAAAATACCCGTCGGCGCGGCGCTTGTCGATGCCATGCTGAGAGATCTCGCGAATGGTTGCCCCCGCGTAATCGGCGTTTGCCATTAGTATATCGGCGATGAATTTGCTGGCGGCGTCATTGTTTGAGACAGGCTCAGCGGCGGCAAAGAACTCCACCCCATATTTCTTGAGGTAGTTCTTCTCAAGCTCCAACCATATATCGAGGTCGCGGCAGAGCCGGTCGCATTTATAACAGCACAAAAACTGTGCAATGCCTTGCTCGATAAGCTCCGTCACTACTGTAAGGCCCGGTCTATATAGGCGCTCATTGCGGCCTTTGCGCCTATAAAACAACGTGCCGGACAGACCCGGATCTGCAACGAATATGAGATGGAATCCATCGGCAAATCGCCTCTGGCAGGCCTCGCGAATAAACACAAGTTGCGCATCCAGGCTATGCCCTTCATCGACTTGCATATCCGAACTGACCCGTAAATAGCCGATGACTGCAGGCAGATCATCTCCAAACTCGAGGTCGTTTTTGTAGATCGAGAGATCGTATTTATGTATGTACAGCTCTGTTGTCATATCGCTTCTCCTCTATGTGTTATTAAGGCAGAGGTGCCATTGAACTGATGACGCATTGTGGCAGTAACGGTGATTCTAGTGGCCGGTCTCCGAAGCGTTGCTACCAT
Organism: Armatimonadetes bacterium UBA5829; assembly: GCA_002431715.1. Classification (GTDB taxonomy): domain Bacteria; phylum Armatimonadota; class UBA5829; order UBA5829; family UBA5829; genus UBA5829. Next base: position 12,305 of record DJHI01000268.1, on the reverse strand, counting down.
TCACACGCAATCAAGCTCAACGAGACACCTCTGTGCATCAGGAAATGCAGAGGTGTCAGTGGTGTGTATCTGAATGGTGATGAACTGCAGGTTGTATTGCCCTGGCCGGTTCATCCTGATGATCCACTTGCACTATTAACCAGCAATCAAGGTGGAGAAATCCGCCTTGACGTTCTATTTGATGGCAAAGGTCCTACGAGCAAGATGGGTCGAATTCGTTACACTTGGCGCCGCCAATTAGGTCTTCAGAGCGATGACGAACTGCGCCGCGTACTAGCACCCTTGCGGATACATGCCAACGCACACAATCTTACTGGTCTGCAGAAAACCCTGGATGGGCTTTTATGGCAAGCAGGTCTTGAGCCTGTTGCTGATGGTTGTCAGGTGCACCCCTATGATGACCTGATCCGCAAACTCAGGTGTAATGGCCGCTATTGCTTTACTCGGGAAGCTCTGAAGACTATCTGTGAGCAAGAAGGATTATGGCGGGGGCAATCCCAGATGCCACCAGATGCGAAGCAACTTGGGATCCGCAGCTTCAGCCGTTGGGCCGAGCATATGGAGGACGAAACCGACGAATGTATCTGCTTCTTGAAGCACTTTGAAGACAGGCACGTGAAGGAAGAGAGCCTTTGGCATAGTAACATCGGCCCTGAACTGGAGAGTTTCCTGACGAGCAATGTACAGCCGGGAAAGGCATACGATATTCACCTAGATACGCATTCATCAGTTGCGTTCACCGCTGGCTACTGCCTGGATTCTAAGTGCGGTGCAGACGTTGCGCCAGTGCAGCGAACACGAAGTGGTCGGGTGGCANNCAAACATGGCCAGCCAGCCGGCAGCGCTGTGGTCATCGGAAGAGCATGTATGCAATTCTGAAGGTAACGAAGTTGCACTTGCAATCAGCATAACTCACGACATCCTACCCGATGTAAATGAATATGTGCAAAAATCACTGCCCGGCGTACGGCGTATTATTATATGTCGTCCCCAGACTGCTACCGGCTCGACAGCTATTCGTGACGGGACTCACGCATTGCATATGGCTCAGCAGTTGAGCGCACTTGTAAAGAGAGAACGAACTGCAGACGAGAAAGAGAACNNTGTTGCATATCTTCGCAGCCGCTCCCAACGGGCTGATGTTCATCATCGGGCAGCATGCTCGCGGATTTGGAAAATGCACTCTGTATGAGTTCGACTTCGAGGGCAATCGCTCTGGAGCCTATCAACCGGCAATTGTGCTGCCTAACGATGTTAGCAGCACATGAACTCCATCAACTGAAACTATAGGAGGTTTGTTAATGGAAATACCATCTTACTTTACTGATTTTCTGAAGGACATCCGTCCAACATCCGATCACATTGATGACTACAAGAGAGGACATCATACACTACGTGGGCGTCTGGAGGCCGACGAAGAGCTAAGTCCCATCATCGTCAGCACGTTCCTCCAAGGGAGCTACCGACGTGCCACAGCCATAAGGCCAAATGGAGGAACCCGAGCGGATGTCGATATCATCGTGGTAACGAACCTGAGCCAGGATGATTATACTCCTGAGCAGGCTCTGAAGAAATTCGTGCCATTCCTCAAGAAACATTACGATGGCAAGTACAGGCTTCAAGGCAGATCTATAGGTATCGAGCTATCGTACGTAGATATGGATCTTGTTATAACATCGGCCCCGTGCGAAGCCGAACGAGAAGCTCTTAAATCTGATAGTGTTACCACTGAGTCTGCACTCGACGAATTGAGCGATTGGCGGCTTGTTAAATCCTGGGTCACTCCAGATAATAGGTCAGCTTGGAATGCAAGCAAACTACTTGAGGCGGCAAAAAAAGAGGCTGAGTGGCAACTATCTCCGTTATATATACCTGATCGGCATGCACAAGTATGGGAACCGACACATCCGCTGGCGCAGATCCACTGGACATGGGATAAAAATGCAGCCTGCAACAGGCACTATGTGAATGTTGTTAAAGCCATTAAATGGTGGAGAAAAGTGCAGCACCCCGAGCCTAAGCATCCGAAAGGTTATCCACTCGAGCATCTGATAGGCACATGCTGTCCCGATAGCATAACTTCGGTTGCTGAAGGTGTGACCCTTACACTTGAGAAGATCCGTGATGAGTACCAAGCGTATGCTGATAACAATCTGGTTCCGACATTGTGTGATCATGGGGTGCAGCAGAATGTCTTCAGCCGGATAACTGCTGAAGATTTCTCCAAGTTCCACTCCCAAGTGTGTGACGCAGCAGAACTGGCCAGAACAGCGCTGGATGCAACAACCGTTAAAGACAGCGCAGAGAAGTGGCGCAAGCTCTTTGGAGGCGCATTCCCAGATTNNGCTTGATGTCCGACGATAGAACACCAAGCGCTGATTTGCTAGCGGGGCGGAGAGCCCTTGAGGAACTCTCGAGGGCTTCTATTCTGAGCGATTTGCAATGGAATGAACAACACCAGAAGTGGTTATTGCATTGCCAGCTTCGCGCAGATGTCCTCTCTGGCGGCTTGGTATCTGAAGTTACCGAATGGTTCGTCCTGGTAAGTGACACATATCCATGGGGAAATATCGTTTTTTACCCAGCCAAAACAAAAGGGCTGGTCGGCACGTTTCCCCATCAGAAGTATAATAGTGATGGTCCAGTCGATCAGCTCTGGCGCGAAGGGGAGCTATGCCTCAAAACTGGCATTCACTTATTGGGTCGCCACAGCCAAGACAATGAGCCATATGACGCATATCAACGACTGTTGTGGCATTTCGAAAGGGCACTTAAATGGCTGGAGCTAGCTTCTCACAATGAGTTACTCAAGCCAGGCGATCCCTTCGAACTCCCATCTTTTCCTGTTGGGCACCCATCGGTAGTCGCATTCTCTGAATGCCAGGACTCGTTTCAGCGGTGGCAGGAGACGAAGCAGCGAGCCGGCGTAGTGGAGTTGTTTCGCTACAAGGCAGAACCGGACTTGTGGGTGATCAAGTCATTCACAGATGCAAATGGTAGACCTATACATCAGATTGATTGGGGAACTAACTTAAAGAAGAAGAGTGACTCAGTTGTGCGTGGTATATGGGCAAGACTCGACACGTTGCCCGTTGTCCGACCTTGGCAGGCTCCAACTACTTGGGGTGAGCTAAGAGCAACAGCCCGAGCTCAAGGCGTCGATATAGATGCCTTGCTCCAACCGGTCACAAAGTTTATCAGGGATGGTGTAAAACATTTTCTGTTGATTGGTTTTCCCATACCAGCTGTGGTGGGGCAGCCTCCTTGGCAGATGCACTGGCAAGCAACAATGCTTCCAGTCCTGTCGTGGAAAGATCAGGCGGAAAATGGGTTCCGCCCAAATGAAATGGGCTATTGGCAACGGGACAAAACTGCGTTGCTCAAGAATAGAACTGAGCTTGCGTGGAGCGTCGCGCAAAACTGGCATCAAGACGAGATTCTGTCCAGAGGCAAGTTACCTGATGAACTCGCATCTAGGCAAGTTTTGCTCATCGGGTGCGGCGCACTGGGTGCACCCATAGCCGAGATGCTGGTGCGGGCCGGTGTGCGACGTTTGACGATTGTCGACCCAGATGAACTGGCCATTGGTAATCTGGTTCGCCATCCTTTTACACTGAAGAATCTGGGAACATCAAAGGCGCTGACAGGTACGAAACGGCTGAATAATGCTTCGCCTTACGCTGTAGTAGAGGCGATAGACTCTGCGTTTCCACCCTCAATTGAGGAGCATGTGGCTAGGATTCAGGGCTGTGATCTCATCATTGACTGTACTGGTGATGACGAAGTTATACATAATCTCGCGGCATTCGCTTGGCATGGAGTCAAGACTTTCTTTTCGGTTTCTCTGGGTTACAAAGCTAAGCGATTATTCTGCTATATGGCGAAAGGCAACAGTTTTCCTGAGCTTGATTTCCGACGAGCTATTGCGCCATGGCTTGAAACAGAGCGATCAGAGATAGGCGATGCTGACTTCCCAAGAGAGGGCGTTGGTTGTTGGCATCCAGTTTTTCCTGCGCGCATAGATGATGCATGGATGTTGGCCTCAGTGGCGATTAAATATATCGTGTCTATAGCCACGCTGGCAGAGTCTCCATGTGAGTTGGCGGTCTTTGAGCAGATTGAAGATGGCGGTTTCTACTCTGGAATTCGCAAAGTGAGTAACGGAGTGTCCAATGACCTCTGAAATCATCCTCGCGTCCGAAGACGGGAGATTCAGTATCCAGATAACTCAAGAGCTAGTCGAGAAGATGCGCAGGATATGTCTTCAGAGCCATCCCTATGAGACAGGCGGAATAGTTGTGGGCTCCTACACGCCCGATCATATGTGTGCCATTATTACGGATGTTTCCGATGCCCCTCCTGATTCGAAGAGGGCCAGAACTTGGTTCCACCGAGGAACGCAGGGACTGCAAGAGTGGCTGAATGATCTGTGGAGTAGAAAAGGCAGGTATTACCTTGGCGAATGGCATTTCCACCCGAAGATGCGCACTGTTCCGAGTGGTGATGATATCAGGACGATGAAACGTATAGCACAATCCGCTAGCTATAATTGCCCGGAACCAATCTTAGTCATCATTGAAACGGAATCCGAGTCTAGTTGCGCTCTACAAGCCCATGTCTTTGCAGGAGAAGCGCGCCCAGTGAAGTTAAGCATTCGAGGACAAGTGGTAGAGAGAATTGGGGCGCAGATATCGGACTCATAATCAACTAGAATGCACCTAAATCTGGTTTAGCTGTATCTCAGGCAGCATTATTATCTTCATAGTGGCTATCATCTTTGTCCACCCCCACAAGATTCCTTATCACCAGCTGCCCCATAATCCGCGAAGCAACGTAACACACCCTATGCCGTCTCCTGATGATTAATCTTAGTCAGCTGCATCTGCACAGTCTGTCTGGCCCCAACCACAGAAAGCCTAATCCCATATAGCATAGTCTAAGTCGCTCCGTTGTCATCTTCTCAATCACCCTTGCCGTGGCAGCACTCCCGGTTAACCCAACCACTGCATTCTCCAACTTAACGACAGGGATATAATGGCTGGACTACTACCATTTACGCGAACCATACCTCAAGATATGCCTTTTTGCATTCAATACTCTTCAGTTTTTTTCTCGCGACTAGCC
>DJHI01000268.1:0-7126 GCA_002431715.1 Armatimonadetes bacterium UBA5829 | reverse complement strand
TGTGTGAAGAGTTCTACCAGCACTAGTTGGTTACAATGGAACACCCGCGCTGATTCTTCATGCGAGGAGAAAAAGCGATGCGCAATCTTCCTATTCAGAGCGAAGAGCATCAAGAAGAACATCGCCATTGCAATACGTCCGCGCGGAAAGGGGCGGACATTGCCTAGTCGCTGCAAACTCAACTTGATAATCGAGAAAGAAGAGTGCCTCGATTGGAGCACTTTTATGGACCTGCTTCTTTCTGCAATAACCAGTCCATATCTAGAATCCTGGCATGCCGAGGTTGCAGAAATCGCATCTTCGCTCAATAGAGCCGAAAAGAATGATTCTGATAATGTGGCTGAGGAACGGATGAAAATTCAGCACGAAATTGAAAGGCTTCAGCGCAGAATGGCAGATCTTAGAGACACATGCTGACTAAATCGCTGCTCTCACGTACCAGGATACACACGAGCCGCTTCTGTGATAAACTGAAGGGAGCGGACGAGTAAAGGAATTAGAGGAGGCAAAGCTTGAGCCAAATACTTGATGATCTCACAAATATGCCAAAGAACAAACGCACTCTTGAGTCTCAGCCCCAATATGCTGTGGCTTATGTGAGAGTCAGCCATGAAGATAGTGCAGAGCGGGGGGCAAGTATAGCTGTGCAGCGGCGCGAGATCGCCAGGTTTGCTGAGCACAGAGGTATTGAGATCGTTGAGTGGTTCGAGGATCTTGGCGTCTCCGCATATAAAGATGAGCACAAAAGAATTGGTTTCAAAAACATGCTCTCGAGGGCAAAGCGGGACGCCTCCATATCACTTGTGCTTGTCTGGAAGTCTGATAGGTTCTCCCGTAACAAATACACGGCGGCGGCATCCAAAGGTGAGCTTGCCAAGTGTGGAGTAAAGGTCCTTTCGGTTACTGAACCCTATGACCCCGACACGCGAGAGGGCGTCATCTTCGACAGCATCGGCGAGGCAATGAACCAGGTCCGCAGTATGGAACTCTCCCAGCTCATTCACAAGAGTCTACTGGAGAACTGCACATGTAGAGATCAAAACGGCTATGCCTATAAAAATGGCGGCATGGCGCAATTTGGATTCCGCAATGAACGGATCTATACCGATGTANNGATGTAGATCGGAAATACCAAAGAATCAGCCACTGTATATGGCTCTTGGATGAGGAGATTGTCAACGGTTATGCGATTTGGGAGTGGGCACGGATGATGCTCATTGACTGGCGCCTAAAGCGCGGGTTGGGTGTCGATGGAATTGCAGCCGAGTTGACTGCCGCTGGCATACCATCTCCTCGAAAAGGTGGCCCCTGGTCAGCGAGCAGTGTCTATTATCTTCTTCAAAAAGACAAGATCCTTCAGTATGCTGGCTTCGGTTTCTATAATCGTCGTAGTTTCCAGGGTGGAGGCAAACGATATCGAGATCCTGAAGAATGGAAGATCATCGAGAACGCGCATCCTGCAATCATTACGCTGGAGGAAGCCGACGCGATCTATGCTCTCAATCAGAGCAGGAAACAGATTGTTGTCAGCAGAGGCGGAAAACCGAGTCGGTATCTGCTTTCCGGAGGAATGATGGTTTGCAGCAGCTGTGGATCGCCACTGGCAGGAAGAACTAAAGAGGGAATAGACTACTATCTCTGTGGCAGCTATCTCTATCGCCGTGGCGAGGACTGTTCTACCTGCTGGCACGTCAGAAAGGATGATTTGGAAGCGGCAGTTTTCGATGTCCTGGAGAATGCATTACCAGAGGATGCGTCCCAACTTAGTGAGACAATAAGGAGGTATAACAGTTGGGCGAGTGAGCAAAACATTCGTTGTCAGGAAACCGAAAAACAGCGTCTGGAAGCGATACATACAATAAACCTAAAGATAGAGCGTCTGATGACAGCCGTTGCAGAGGGATTGCCTGCTGGCGAGGTCTCTAAAGCCGTGTCAGAGCTTTCAGCCAAAAAGCATCGTCTGGAGCAACTCGGGAACGTTCACGCTCCCAAACTCATTGCCGCAAATGATCTTCGTAAGAAAGCGTGTGAGCTGAGAAAAAGACTGGAGAGCACTGATGATGGGCAGAAACGGTTAGTGCTCAAGCAGTTCATCAGGAGCATAATCGTGCACCCCGACAAGAAGGAAATCCTCATAAAAGTCAAAAGCCCACTCCCTCAATTGGGAATGGACTCCGGACTTGGTCATTCATGTGGTAGGGCAAGCAACCGCGAGTAAAACTACCAACTCACCTTGAGCACTGTCTCGGTGTTATCGGAAGTCTTGGAGACGTGATTCCTGCCGCCACCAGCAACACTAGTGCCCCGTTCTCAAGCTGAGGCATCAGTCTGAACTCAAGGAGTTTCCTGAGAGCGATTTCGAGCAGCTCAAAAGTCCTGTTTTCGTTGACAACTAAACGATTTGACGGACCAAGCGACGGTTAGCAAGAGCCAAGAGCGGTTTTCGTCACCGGACTCCTGGGTAGCAAGAGTCACAGAGGAAAGCCCGGCAACGACAAGCATAGATTCAGTCATAGATTCAGTTTGTGTCACGGTCTTCCAAGATGACTGGCACAACACTGAGCCAGTTCGTCTCAGACGACTAAGCTCAGTCAGGAACCAGCGATACAGGTCAGCCAAGAAGACATCAGACACGAGCTATTGGCAACCGCAACTAAGCCGACAGAATCCGAGCGGAACTCCGACCTGATCTGTCACTTGTGACCTCCAAGCGGGCGCTGATGCGTGATCTCAGTTCTTCCACGTGTGAGATGATGCCAACCAGCCTGCCGCCAGCTTGGAGATCGATTAGTGTCTCCATTACTCGGTCCAGAGCTTCTGGGTCAAGACTGCCAAAACCTTCGTCGACGAAGATCGTCTCCAAGTAGACACCTCCGCTGCTTGCCTGGACCACGTCCGCAAGCCCAAGAGCAAGTGCAAGTGATGCCAGAAAGCTCTCGCCACCTGAGAATTGCGTCACCGGTCGGTTGGTTCCTGAGTAAGCGTCATAGAGAAGTAGGTCCAGTCCAAACGCTGATTGCCTGTTCGTCGCTTCTCGCGCACGCTCCAATGAGAAGCGATTATTGGTCATCAGTTGGAGCCTGTTCGACGCTTGGGCAAGCACCTCATCCAATAAGACACCAAGAACGAAGCGATGAAAAGTCAATTTGACTCCAAGCTGCCCGTTAGCGACCTGTGAGATCGTGCCGACCACGCGGAACCTTTCCTCCAGGTGCCGCATTTCGTTTTCTGCGTCACCAACCTGCTGAACGGATCTGGTAGTGTCTTGCAATGCAGAGTCGTGCCGCTCCTTGTCCAAGACTGTCTGCTCGTACTCCTTACGGCAGATCTCCGCAGTTCTATGCAGCGAATCCAGATCGGGTTCCTCAACTCCCTTAACCGCTTTCTCAGCATTGGTCAGACGTTGCCTTGCTCCAACGCAATCATTGTCATACTCGGTGATGCTTTCTTCTAGCTCCTGAATTTCCTCATCAGCAAGAACGGCAGAGTGGTAGTCATCGTTATCCACGAACCCGACTTCCAGAAGACGCTCCTGAAAACGGGACCTGCTTTCATCCGCAATCCGTGTCTTCTTCCGAAGATCATCTGTTGCATTCTTTTCACCGGCCTTGGCTGTGGCAAGTCGATTACCGGCCTTCTGTAGGTGTTCGCGTGCCGTAGCTATCCGCTCGTTGATCCTTTCCCTGAGCAGGGTCGCCTTCTCTATCCGGCGGCTGACCTCGAGTTCCGTTTCCATACCTTGTTCAGAGTCAGTCAGACGTTCTCTAAGGGCCGACTCTGTGCTAGCAAGTGCCGCGTTAGCTCGTGCTATCTCTGCACGTATTCTATTCCTCCTTTGCTCGGCGTCGCCGGAAAGGTCTTCCAACGGGGCAATATTCGAATCGGACGGATCGAAGTCTGCGTACTGCTTATACGCCGCCTCGACGGCTAAGTCTAGTGCGGACGTAGCTTGAGTTAGCCTATCTTCCCAATCCAACACCTTGCCAACGGGATCACCGACCACATTCCGCAAGACAGCGACTTGCGTCTCTGCCGCCGAGACCGCCTTCTCCATCTTATCCAGAGCATCGCGAGCTTCGTTCTCGCTCCGTTCAAGCCTCTGAAGCGTTTCTAGTGCCTCTTGGACAGTGCTTCTCTCGGGCAATTCGGTATCGGTGTGGGCCTTACTTGGATGGTCGGTTGACCCACAGACCGGACAGGGCACTCCATCTCTAAGTTCAGCGCTCAGGATGGCGGCTTGCCCGTCTATCCACTGCTGCTGAACCGACTCGTATGCCGTTTTTGCGGCGGTCATTTCGTCTCTCGTTTTAAGCAGATGTTCCTTCGCGTCGTCCCGATGACGTGACGCAATCGAGTGTTCCCCCATCGCCTCCTCAAGCTGCCGCCGAAGTTCCAGGTCTGTCGCCGCTTCCTGCTCTTCAAGGCGGAGCTTTCGCAGTCCCGCGTTTAGAGCATCCTTCCGAGCGGAATCAACACTCCTCACATTGACGAGCATCCTGTTCATGTGCTGGATCCGCTGTCCCAGCTTCTCAACGGTAGCCTCGCGAACTGCCGCTCGTTCATGCCGCTCTTCTACTTTCGTGTTCTCCTGCTGTGCTTCACCGAGCTCAAGGCGAGCGTCGACCAATACAGCGTTAGCGTCCTCAGCTTCTTTGGCTCGGTCTCTAAAATGGTCCTCAACATCCTTCAGCCCGAGGGCTTTCCGTGCCCGTCCCAGCGTCCTACGTTTGGTCTCATGTTCATCTTGCTTCAGGGCTAGTTCGTCGATTGCAGACTTGGCTTCAGTATGCTCTTGGATTTTGCGTTGGTTCTCCTGTCCCTCTTTGAGATCCTGCTCCGCCTCCTTGTACCTGCGTTGGGTATCGCCAATGAGATCGGAAAGCAGTTGAAGACCTGCGTCGATATCCGCTTTGCGATCTTGTAGCTCTTCGCTGGACTCTACGCCAGACTGCTCCAGGAGTATGTCTCGCCGTTCCTGAAGCTGCTCGCGGTCGTGCCTGATCGCTTCCGAGGCTTTCTTGAGCTCTTCTTCGACTCGCCGATAGTACTCAGTTCCAAACAGAGTCTTCAGTATTTCCTCACGCGACTGGGAGCCTGCCGTCAGCAATTCCCTGAACTTGCCTTGCGGAAGCACTACGACTTGCCGAAACTGGCTGCTGTTGAACCCAAGCAATCGTTGAGACATGTCTGTCACTTCTGTTAGCCCAGTTGCCACTAAGACACCGTCATCTCCGCCAGATCCCGTTATCTCCCATAGGTAAGCGTTTGCTTTCTCTCTAGTTTCCTTGTTACCGCGGGCTGAATGCCTGACATATTCAAGATTGCGCTTGACTTTGTAGGCGCGATCCCCGATGGCGAACTCGTATATGACCTCCGTAGGAGTTAATCGGTCCGCGTAGTCGCTACGCATATGCGTCGCTTTCCTTTCGGCACCGGACGTATCTCCATACAGAGCAAAGCTGATAGCATCAAGGATTGTGGTCTTGCCCGAGCCTGTAGGGCCAGATATGAGAAACAGCTTATGGACTCCCAGTTGCCGGAAGTCAATCTCCTGCGTACCATCAAACGGTCCGAACGCGCTGAGCGTTAACTTGATCGGTTTCATTGTCCCGCCACCTCTCTGTCACAAGCTTCCATTTTCTCAAGGACGCCAGAGAATGCCTCTTTCTCCTGATCCGACATCTGTTGAGAAGTGATCTCCTTGTAGAATGCGTCGAAGTAGTCGAGAGCACTGCGTCCATCTTTTCCCGGTCGGAAGCCTCCAGATGCTGGTGAGATGGCACTCAAGAAAACAGGACGTTGAACGTCTAGCACATTTGGGAACACCTCTCGCAGTTTGCCCATAGGGTCCAGTATTGCCTGCTTATCGTGAAGGATTATCTGGAGGTAGTCATCAGCGCAGCCATAGCAGGCAGGATTCGCGAGAATCACTTCGAGTTCGCCTTCTATGACCCGCACATCCCGACGGGCAGACAACTTCACGGCTTCCGCCTTGCACTTACCTGAAGAGTCCATCTCAATGAGGTTGACAGACTTGACTTGCTTCCCCTCACCGAATGAATATTTCAGTATCGATCCTGCGTAAAACGCGTTCGGGGCGGCGGCTTGTGGGCAATGCAGATGCCCCAGTGCTACGTAGCTGAATCCGGAAAACACAGTTGGGTCAACCTCGTCGACGCCACCCATTGAGAGTGGGCGCTCCGATTCGCTCGAGCTAGCTCCTGCAACATAGGTATGTGCGAGGACTACAGAGCGGCCATTCCCGCCATTGTCCGAGATGATTCTGCGACAAGCCTCTGCCATAAGGCTCTGTTGACTTCTGATGTCTTCGTCGCCGAATAGCTCACGACCCCTTGCCGGATCGGTGAATGGGACAGCGTAGAACTGCACCGGGCCATACTCGTCAGCGACAGTTGCACAATATGGCTGAGCGCAGCACTGTCCACACACGTGGAGTCCACCCTTCGCCAAGATATCAGATCCAAAATTAAGTCGGTCAGGACTATCGTGGTTGCCTGTAACCATGATCACTTGCGTGCCGCAGCCGAGGACCAGTCGCGATAGAACGTCGTTCAGCAAGTTCACCGCATCTGTTGGAGGCACTGCACGATCATAAACGTCGCCGCTGATCAGAACCACATCAGGCTTCTCTTCCGAAACCAGCGCCACGAACTGGTCCAAGATATATGCCTGGTCTTCGATCAACTGCATCTGGTGAAAGACCCTGCCCAGATGCCAGTCTCCCGTGTGAATAAATCGCATAGCAGAACCATTCCCCTTTCATTTGCCCCAAGCAGCCTATCAGCTCCGGCAACAGCTTGTCTTGTCACGTTCTGTTCTTGCAGCCAGGTGGCCACAACGTTAGCTATCTCAATGCATTATCACTGCGCTCCCGGAGGTGTAGACTGCCGCGCAGTGCTCGTTTCGATCAGTCGCAAGTAGATGGCTCTTGATGGACTAGAACCGAATGCGCTCACGTTCCCTGGAAGCGACGCCCAATGTGCAGCTTATTGTCATTTCAAACCGCTCCATTGTCAGAACTCCATCGCCGGGCAAATCCGCGCGTAGTCACACCGACCGCACTTGAAGCCGTCCGGGTTCGCTTCAAACTTGCGGGCGGAGATCG
>DJHI01000058.1:46163-49358 GCA_002431715.1 Armatimonadetes bacterium UBA5829 | reverse complement strand
AATCTCCATCAGATGTTTCCGCCTCGCGGAACTCGGCTCCCCAAGTCAAGCTGTTTCCGCTGCTGTCCACCAGATTATACTTGGTGGCTAATCCATCTGCAATTAGCTTTGGCAATAATGCGGTGTAGAAGTTTTTTGACTTCGCATCTGTTATGGCAAATGGAATTACATCGACATTTGCAAGTTGTTCTGATCTCGGTTGGCCGTACTCGTCGTAACACAGTAAATTTCCATCGACCAGGTAGATTATATGTCCCTGATAGTTCTTCAAGGTCTCAAATGCCGCATCTGTAATATACTTGGCGTTCGGAACTATCAATATCGACGTCTTCGGTAAAATCCCCGCCTCCAACTGTCTCTCGGTTATAAAACCTGTCCTTACCCTGCAGAAGGTCAACCCCCAGTAGGCGCGCATAGCGATATAATCGAAATTGTGTCCGCTGTCCCGGACAAGCGAGCTGAAAGGATGAAGAATAGTTACTTGCTCAGGAACCTGTTGCAGTGCTGTAACCTCTTTAGCAGCGCGGTTGAGATCACAGTTTACAGTACCTACGGCTTTTGTATCTAAAGGCCTTTCCATATAAAAGCCAGATAAATGATCCCAGACCCATAGAGTTGTTGCGCCCTGGCCATGTATTGCTTCCTGCCAAAGAGCAGTGCGTATATGCTGCCAGGGTACTATGGTTGTGTAATTAACATCATCCATCAAATGGTTTTCAGAATTAAAGATAGGAGCATCTCTCATAGATCTTTGCATATCGCCATACATGTAGCAGCCCAACCAGTTTGCATAATACGGTTTCAGAGTTGCATCATCGCCTCTATAGTAGTTCGAGCCGTCGTTGCCATTGAGATCAGTAATGCCTGCATATAAATATGGATCATTACCACATTGAATCTGATCCGTATTTCCAAACGTATAGCCTTGCACTTTTGCATGAACGTAAACATTAGGAGCTACGGCATGGACAGCATCGGCAAGCACTTTGTGCCAGTTCGTGAAGCACTCCTGGTTCCAACGGCAATAATCTACCCAACGTCCAATAGGTGTGGTTATCGGGCTTGGAGTGCTGGTCATAGGAATTGTAATTTGATCAAAACTCGTATAGCTCGTTCCCCAACGGTCGTTAAGGACATCTATGCTGCTATGGCGCTGTTGAAGCCAAGTACGGAATTCAGCCGTTGCGTATTCGCAGGGTTTTTCGACATTTCTTGGCTCGTTCGTTAAGCAAATGCTGTGAAGAGCAGGATGATTTTTTATCGGAGTCAGCAATACTCTGATATACTCCTTCAGAAATTCCTGTCCGGAGGGAGCATGGATGCAGAACTGCAAAAAACCCTCGCGAGATGTGTTGAGTTCGGGATATTTAGATATCATCCAGGCTGGGAAATAATGTGGGCTAATGAGAAGATCCACCGCCACACCGGCTTTTTGTGCCCTGTCTAGATCTGCTTTGATGCCTTGGGCAACCGCCATGTTCGGTATCTCTGTATAATCGGGATAGACGCGATTTGGTCCAGTTTCGAACTGAACCATATTAGTCCCATAATTCGGCCACTTCTCCATATCTTCTCTAACCTGAGCAAAATGACCGAACCCAGTAAAAAAGACTGGGCGGATTTCACGGCAGGTGCTTCCTGGAGTAATGGTTGGGGCCATGAACGAACAGCCACTGATCAATGATCGTGTGTCTCCTGTCCACCTGGGAACCACAGGAAAAATAATGTTGCCCGCTAAAGCCTGGGAAATCTGCTGATCGAGTTCGGTTTTTATCGTCTGCAACTCAGAGAGTTCAGTTGCCACGCGTGATGAGTTATATCCTAGATTCATCAACGCATCACCAACAAAATTCTCCAGCACAGTGTAATTTATCATTGGATAAGAGGTATCCTGACCGTTGGCTTTAATTGCATCCAAGCTTGCTTTTAAAGATGGCAGAGACTGCTGCAAAGCCAACAGATCTGTTTCCGTGTCTCCATATGCGATTGTGCATGCGCTGAGTGTAATAAGTGCAATTATAACAAGTAACCGGTACATGACCGTTCCCCCTTTCTCTGTTCAAAGTCGGTTAATAGCTTGTAATATCGGCCTGGGACCGTACCCTTACAATCCGATGAAGTTCTTCGCCGACTTTTTCGCACGATACAACGCCCACGACGCATACCGTATCTCCTAAGCTCACACTCACGCCATCAGCACAAATGCACTTTATGTTAAGATTGCTGCCATCATCAATCTTGAACCATTCGGGTGTAGCTGTCTCTGGCTGTATATCGGTCACTTTGCCCCATGTTTTAATCAGGAGTCCGATATTGTTCTGGCCGAATACAGGGCCCCATACACGATGCGGCTTATATTCTGCGTCCAGTCTAATAATCCAACCGTACACACCTTCCTGATATCCAAATGGTCCATTACCAATGCTGCGGTTGTTTGTTCCCTGTGGAGTTATGCTAAATCCATGGTCGAGTTCGCTGATAGTTGCTGACATAATGCAGCGCTCTCCATTAGCGTTTGTTTGACACTGTCCTGCTACCTTGACTTTGGCTCCACGTGTAAGGCTGTCATTGGAGGTGGGCTTTTCTACCCTGATTCCCATGACACGATCAGGAGACTCAACATAGTAACAGTCGGGGAACGACGCGGTTATAATTTGACCGGTCAGCGCAATAGTACTGTTATCGCTCAATTTCTTAGCATCGAAAATTAGCGGCCAATATTCATCCACACCTATATCTATAGATATGCCGGAATAACGCTCCTGTCCGTCCATATCGTCCGAGACTTCAGCGACTATTATGCCCGAGTCAACACATGGCGAAGTTGATTTGATATGAAAGTCATCTTTGAGTTTTGGGTCTTCTGATATATCTCCCGCTCCGGCAGATATGCCCTCATAGTCGGCACAGGGGTTCTGATAGAAGTCATTGTTTTGTAAAACGGGCGCTCCGCCAAAGCGATATATTCCCGAGCTGTTGAAAGCTACTATATTATTAGAGACAGCAGGCGAGGAGGCAAAACAATATATCGCGCCACCTGCGCATGCCGATGTGTTATACGTGATATTGTTGTTTGCAGCAATCGGTGAAGAATAATTGGTGCAATATATACCGCCGCCTTCGTTTGCGTTATTGCCAACTATGGTGTTGTTGATTATGGTTGGAGAAGCGCCTGAGCAATAAATTCCGCCGCCA
>DJHI01000058.1:37285-46103 GCA_002431715.1 Armatimonadetes bacterium UBA5829 | reverse complement strand
TGGCATCGTTTCCTGTAATAGTATTGTGTGTGATAAATGGCGATCCTGCGTAAAGACAATATATGCCGCTGCCGGTGTTTGTGCTGGAGTATTTCCCATTTTGGATAGTGAATCCATCTACAATAGTGGCAGAATCTGCACTATCGGGCACAGTTATCACTGTGCCTGCCTGATTTCCATCAATGATAGTTTTGTTGATCAGCCAGTCTCTACGACTTCTGGTATTCTCTTTCCCGCTAAATCCACCGTAAAGCGCAACGCCTGACTTTAACGTGATGCACTCTTTGTAAGGATGTTTGGCGTCACCTGCAACCCAGATATCATCTCCTATGTTTGCGCCATCTATGGCCGCCGTTATAGTGTGATAAGCAGAGTTCCAAGCATTACCCGGACCATTGCTGGGGGAATCCCATTTCACATAACGTACACTGGACGAAACCGGTCCTGCAAGGCTGAAGAGGAAAAATAGCGTGAGGGTACGTACTGCAGCCTTCTTGTTACACATTTCCAATCAACTCCTTTTTGAGATTGTTGACCTGCCAGAAATGCGAACCACATCAACTGCAGTGGCTATCGGAGTGTAGCCTAAGTTTGGCTGCTTGTCAATGAGACGAAAGACAATTTTTAAGATATTCTATTTTTCTGAAATTATAATGCAAGAAAACAGATGAACATTCTCTTTAGCGTCCTTTGTCTGATAATGGATCATAATTCCTGATTAGCCCATAAAATCACAATATTCGAAAATAAGCTTTTGATGCTTAAGACGTTTTTGATCGGCTAAGAAAAGACTGCTAAAATTATCTTATAAGAGGCATGCTGGGATTGCAGGCTGAGGAGGTGTCTTATGGTCGATCGCACAGCAAGAGATGAATTAGCTGCTGTTCTACAATCGTATATGAATGATGAAATACTATCTTGTGATCTTGATGATGTTGCATCAAAGATAAAATTCTCGACATCAGATAAGGTAGTAGAGGTAGTAGCAAACTCATTGTGGTATCATTATGATGATAATGTAGATCATCATATTGTAGCTTCTAAACAGGAATGGAATTTCTTTTACCGCCTGCTTCTGCTGTTAAAATCGGATTGTGAACTCACCTTTTCCAGTCGGTGGACAATCAAACAGCCCATTGCTGCACTTTGTCTTGTCGGCATAACAGTCTGGTTGATTTGTGGAGGCTTCAACTGTTATCTTATTGCCGTAATGTACATTTTCGGGTTTGCTGCGTTACTCAAGATGGGATTTTTCGGGTGTAGGCAGACCAAACGTGAGAAAATGGAAGCGATAATTGCTCCATTTCCATCAATTCCGAGCTTGCTTTCTGCTAGACGCAAAGTCTCCGAATTCTGCAAGATTCCATATCCAAAAGAATTTGGGCACCGGAGAATTCGAAGTAAGTTTGTAGAGACAGTAATGCTGATTCCCATTCTCTTCGGTGCGCCTTTCTGCTGTCTGATATTGCTTTTTTCCTGGTTGGTTCCCGAGAAAAGCGTTACAATGATACCATAGTGCTTGGCACAAAAAACAAGGTCGGGATTTTCAGACCCCGACCTTGACCATCGCAGAATCAAACCATCGGACCATCAATCCTTCTTGATGTATTTCTTCTTCGTCTTGTTGAATCCCTGACTGGCTTTCTTTTCGTCGAACAGCCACTGGTCGGACTTGCCGCGGGTGTGGAATGCGTGATATGAGCTGAGGATCGATGCAACCAGCATCCTCGAGCATCTCTTCACAATGTTGACCTCGTTTACAAGCCTTGGGAAGTCCACTGCCTGCTTGCCGAGAATCTCTACGATTACGTCGTAGATCGGCATATCGCTGCTCTCGAAACGCGCCTTAAGATCAAGTAGTTCGAGAGAGCGGTTGGTATCGATTCCAAGTGTCGCATCCGGTTCTTCTTCGCGTATCAATCGATATTCCCCAGGCTTTGCGGTCTTTTCGATTGTAAAGACTGCGCCGGAGACCTCTGTGATATCTTTATAGAAGTCCTTCATACCGTAGATCAGTCGGGTTGTGTTGTTCACATAGCAGCTCTTGCGTTTACCCTCATCGATCAGCACGATTGGAATAATCTCGGGCTCAGTGCCGAAGAAATCTGGGTTGATCTGGCAAAGCGGGAAGGTGCCTACCACTTTATGATGATACTTAAGCACGCATCGCTGGGAGTCGCCATTAGGCTGATACATAGTGCGAGCCGGGTCTTCATCGGTGACATCTTCAGCAAACGGATCATATATAGCGGACTTCAAGTTGCCTTCGAAGCCGTCTTCTTCGAGCATCTGGTCGTATACATCACCTTCAGGCGTTTCGAATGGAGTGGAAGTAGGAACAATCAACGAAGCAGGAATCTCTTTGACTTCATCCGGGAAGACTTCAACCTTACCCCATCGAGTGCCGCCGAGCCACATAACACGCTCTTCGTCTTTCAGCGCTTCTTTCAGGCTCTCAAGGGCGCCTTCAAATGCGGAATCCTCAGGGCCGACTTCGAGGACGGAATCGAGCAGTTCCTCAGCCGAAGCGCTGCCCTTTTTGATAATCATCGAGATCATCTCTTCTTTGTCGGTATCGGTTACTGTGACTGGGCCTTCGGCCTCTTCCTCTTCGGCTTCCATGGGCAGCTTGGAAAGCTCATCGGCAATCTTTGCAAGTGTTTTTTCGAAATCCTTCTGCGCTTTGGCAGGGTAAATCTTCTGATCAGACAAAACTATTATCCGCTCATCGGATAGCACATCAGTGTAGAAATCTATGGCATCGAAATCCTCACCGAGCACCCGCCATGCGAAAAGGGCCATGATCTTGAACGGAATCGGCTCCTTGCAGTCAGCGGCAAGCTTGGCGGCCGTATCGCCGACTTTTTCGATTTCCCATTTTGCTTCAGGGCACAATGCGGTAAATTCTTCAACCTGCTCTTTGGAAATAAAACTCTCGAAAACAACGTCGTCCTCATCATAATAAGACGCATCGAGCAACCACTGGGCAAGGCCATATTTATCATTGCCAGCAGCAAAGAACTTTTCTTTGTCGGTGAGGATTCTCGGCAGAGCCTGTTCGTAGTATTCAGCCGGTCGGTTATAGACCTGCTCCAGTTCCTGCGCGAGCACTCCAAGAGCGACAGGCACGCCTGCAGATTTCAAGATTTCAATGAGCACGCGCTCAAACGGCCTGTGGATGTCGCCGTAGCGCGATGCGACTGACCATCTTCGGTCGACGGTCTCAAACCTGCTGCTCTGGGCCATCACATCGCGCATCAGTCGCATTGTCACGCCCTCGATCTCGATTCCCTTCATGACCTGCCTGAGCTTACCGGCCTGGCTTTTTCCAAGCAGGCTAACATAAGCTTTGTCAGCGAGAAAGCGCCTGGCGTTCTCTCGCGCAATATCCGCCTTATTCAGCGTGGTTGCTGATTCGTTCACTATTATTTCCTCCGATTTTTGAGTTAGAAAGTTTCAAGTTGGAAGGTCAAAAGTGCGCCGCCTGGCTTTTCAACTTTTTTAACACTTTTTGACTTTTAGACTTACTGACTGTTACCTATCAGATCGTATTCACTCGCCTCTGTAATGGTAACACTGGCAAACTCGCCCTGGATCGCCGGGCCGTTTCGAATATAAACAAGGCCGTCTATCTCCGGTGCGTCTCGATAGCACCTTCCGAAAGCTCCCTCGTCGGTTATACCCTCGACCAGAACCTCCATAGTCTTGCCTATGAAAGAATGGTTCTTAGCCATCGATATCTTTTGCTGAAGCTGCATCAATCTCTCGACCCGGTCCGCTGCGACCTTGCGGCTTACCCTCGGTTTCATCGAGTATGCGGGGGTTCCCTCCTCGCGAGAGTAAGCGAATACACCGACTCTGTCGAACTGAATTCTTTCAACGAACTTCAGCAGATTATCGAACGCAGCATCAGTCTCGCCCGGAAAACCTGCTATAAACGTGCTTCGCAGTGCAATGTCGGGAACAGCTTTCCGCAGATCATCGATCACTCTCAGATACTGATCCACGTTTCCCCCGCGGTTCATTGCTCTTAGGATTTTATCATCACCATGCTGAAGTGGCATGTCCATATATTTGACCACCTTTTCGCACGATGCAATTGTCTCGATCAGCTCCGGCGTGACCTTACTTGGGTAGCAATAAAGCAACCTCACCCAGTGCAGGCCGTCTACTTCGTTCAGCTTCTGGAGCAGACCCGGCAGCGAATCCGGCTTGCCCAGGTCGGCGCCATACTGCGTCAGATCCTGACCAACGAGCACGACTTCCTTCACGCCGTTGTCCGCCAGCTTGACTGCTTCATCTATTATATACTGCTCAGGCCTACTGCGAAAGCTCCCGCGGATATCGGGGATTGCGCAGTAAGCGCAGCGGTTGTCGCAGCCATCTGAAACCTTCAGATAAGCGGTCCAGGGTGGGGTGGACTGCATTCTCGGAGTATGCTCACACCATATACCCGGCGGCTCCGGCGCATCGACCAGTCTCTTGCCGCTGAGCACTTTCTCAATCGTATCAACCAGTCTTCCCGCGTGAGCTATCCCGAGAAACGCATCCACCTCCGGCATCTGCGCGGCAAGTTCCTTTGCATATCTCTGCGAAAGGCATCCCATCACTATGACCGCTTTGCACACACCAGAGTCTTTATACTCCAGCGCGTCCAGAATCGCTTCGATAGATTCTTCTCTCGCACTCTCGATAAAACCGCACGTATTGATCAGAATCACATCCGCGCGGCCCTGGTCGGTTATTATCTCATGTCCCGCCTCGGCTATCTCACCGAGTGCACCTTCAGAATCGACCAGATTCTTCGGGCATCCGAGGCTTACTAAACTTACTCTTGCCANNAAAGAGCAGAGAGTGGAGAGCAGAGGGCCCAGAGTCAACATTTTCATTACTCCTCTTCCTCGTCCGGCTCGATTATCTCCGCAGGCGGCACGTCCTCATCGTATTCGTCTTCCTTAGATATATCGTCGCTGCGCATACCGATAGGCCCGCCGAGGATAGCTTCCAAGTCGGCCTTAGTTATTAGCACCTGCCTCGGCTTCGCGCCGTCCAGAGGCCCGACAATTCCCTGCTGCTCCATTACATCGACAATCCTCGCTGCGCGGGTGTAACCGATCTTGAATTTTCTCTGCAGCATCGAGGTCGAGCAGTAGCCGGTGTTGACAATAAACCTTACCGACGGCTCAAAGAACTCATCACTGAATGAATCATCATCCCCGCCGCCGCTGCCGCCCGTGCCGGACGGTCCCATCGCAGGCTGAAGAGTATAACTCGGCTTGCGCTGATCCTTAAGGAACTTGCAAAGCGTATCGATCTCCTTATCCGACACAAAGCAGCCTTGGATTCGAGTCGGCTTGGATGCGTCGATCGGCAAAAACAGCATATCGCCGCGGCCTATCAATCTCTCCGCGCCTTTCTGATCGAGAATTGTCCGGCTGTCATGATGGCTCGATACTGCAAATGCAACTCTCGAAGAGATGTTTGCCTTTATGATACCTGTAATTACGTCCACAGATGGTCTCTGTGTCGCTATGACCAGATGGATACCCGTTGCGCGTGCGAGCTGAGCGATTCGAGTGATCGAACCTTCCACCTCTGCCGCTGCCTGCATCATAAGGTCTGCGAGTTCGTCAACCACCACCACCATATAAGGCAGCCGCTCCTCATTTGCCACTTTTTCATTATACGCTTCCAGGTTCCGAGAGCCGTTGCGGGAGAAAAGCTCATAGCGCTTCTCCATCTCCTGCACGACCGCCCTGAATATCCCTGCCGCTTGTTTCACATCCTTCACAACCGGGCAGGCTAGATGCGGAATTCCGTCGAATAGACTCAGCTCGACTCGCTTAGGGTCGATCAATACCAGCTTCAGTTCGTCAGGTGTCGCTCTGAAAAGCAGGCTCGCGATGAGCGTGCTTAATCCCACGCTCTTACCTGCGTTGGTCGCGCCTCCAATCAGCATGTGCGGCATGTGAGTTAGGTCAGCAACCCTTGCATGTCCCGCGACATCCTTACCGAGCGCGAAAGTGAGCTTGCCCTGGGCGTCCCTAAAGGCTTTACTTTCGATGATATCTCGTAAAACCACCACGCCCCGGTTCTTATTAGGAACCTCGACACCTATCGCGGCCTTGCCGGGTATCGGAGCCTCGACGCGAACGTCGATAGCTGCAAGCTGCATAGCGAGGTTATCGGCTAATCCGACTATCTTATTGACTTTTATGCCCGGCGCCAGGCGAATTTCGTAGCGCGCGACTGTAGGCCCGCATGCGATTTCGACTACATTCGCCTGCACTTTGAATTCTTCGAGTGTCCGCTCGATAATCTCTCTATTAGCCTTAAGCTCGCTCTCGACTCTTGGCGGTGGCGGAGGCGGCTCAACGAGCAGAGTAGTCGGCGGAAGCTGAAACTCTCCATACTCAACCGGCTCCGGCAGCATAATAGACTTCTGTGCTCCTCCGTTTTTTGGAGCTTCGTCCTGATTGAAAAGACTGCCGTTTATCTTGACCGGAATTCTTTCGGGTTCGACAACCGCCGCGCTGACCGCCGGTTCTTCTTTGGTTTCAGCGCCGCCTTTGCCGAAGATACTGGTAAGGGTTCGTTTTTTGCTTTCAGTCAGGGCCATGGCATCTTTGCCGTTTACCTTTACGGGCTTCTTTGCAGCGGCTCTCTCGGCAGCGGCCTCTTTGTAATCGAGATATTTGTTCTGGATCTTTTCGAGCAGGTTAGCCAGTGGAACGTCCACTATAATGAGCACGGATGCAATAGCGAAAAACGTCAGCAGAATATAGCTCGCCTTGCCCATGAGTTTCCAAAGCACGAGCGCGAATAACCATCCAACATAACCGCCGCCCAACTCTCCTTCGAGATGATGGGCAACCGTGCCAAGCGACGCCCATGTGATGACCGTAAAAAAGGCAGCCATGCTACCGATTGAAACATTTCTTGGTATGAGGTCAAGCGGGCCTGCAAAGAGTGCCGTGCCCAACAGAGCCAGCAGAACCGGAACCAGGAAAGCGCCTATCCCTACGGCTTCTTTGAGAGTGGGCGCGATAAACAGGCCGAATGCGCCGGTAGACTTTTCGGCACACAGCGCAACCAGTGTAGCCATACCGAGCATAAAAAGAGCGATACCGAATATCTCAAAGATAACTATCGGATTGCTTTTTCTTCTCGCCGTTTTTCTGGTGGTGGTCCGCCTGGTCGCCCGCCGTCTTGTAGGGGTAGATTTTTTCCTGGGCACTATAAAGCAGCCTTCCTTTGTTAGCTTAAAACCCAACGTATTATACGAAATCAAAGGTCTTACGGTCAATCTGATGTTGAGAGGTCGATATAACCTGTGGTAAAATGCCTTTGGGAAAAGGGGGCTAGCTGGCGTGATAATAACTCAAACTCCTCTTAGAATCAGCTTTGCAGGCGGTGGGACCGACTTTAAGGGCTTCTACGAGCATGAATACGGCGCGGTCGTATCGACCGCTATAGATAAGTATATTTATGTCATCGTGAAAGAACGTTTCGACGATCTGATCCGTGTGGGCTATACGCGCACGGAGATGGTGAACGAGACGAAAGAGATCCAGCACGAACTGGTCCGTGAGTCCATGAAAATGGTCGGGATCAAAAAGGGCATAGAGGTCGCCACTATGGCCGATATTCCATCGGAGGGTTCCGGTTTGGGTTCGTCCAGCACAGTCACGGTTGGCCTCCTGAATGCTCTTTATGCCTATAAGGGCGAAGTTGTTACAGCCGAGACACTTGCCGAGCAGGCATGCAAGATCGAGATAGATATTCTCGGGAAGCCGATAGGCAAGCAGGATCAATACATCGCTGCATATGGCGGCATTAAGCATTTTAAATTTCTTCCGAGCGGCGAAGTTGAGGTTACCGGCATAGATCTCAATGACAGCACCCGGCAGCGCTTGTGCGAAAGCCTCTTGCTCTTTTATACAGGAACCACCCGTAAGTCATCAGCCGTATTAACTCAACAGAAAAAGAACATTTCTCACAGGATGAATGTGCTGATTGAGATGAGGGATCAGGCGGACGATCTCGCTCGTCACCTCAAGCTTGGCGCCATAGCCTCACTCGGCCAGACAATGCGCGAAGGCTGGATAAAGAAGAAACAGCTTGCATCGGGCGTATCGAATGAGCAAATCGATGAGATGTATGAGCTTGCTATGTCGGCAGGTGCGCTGGGAGGCAAGATAACCGGAGCCGGCGGCGGTGGGTTCTTCCTGGTATGCACTCCGCCTGAGAACCGGGCGGCCGTGCGAAAGAAGCTCGCGCACCTGCGAGAGATGCCCATAAATATGTCTCGCGACGGCTCCAAGATAATTTTCAATGTTCGAAGATAGATTTCTTGGCTTGATAGTTAGAGGGTTTGATAGTCTGATAGTTCTGACCATCAAACTATCAAACCGTCACACCATCGAACCCATTTAAGGGAGTAAACCAATGTCACATATAGCCGATTATCTAAACCTGGTAAGCAAGGCGATTGCTGAACTATCCGAGGATTCGATTCGAGATATAGTCGATACCCTCAAGAAGGCCCATGCAGATGGTAAGCAGGTGTTTATGCTCGGTAACGGTGGCAGTGCCGCTACGGCAAGCCATGTGGCCGAAGACCTGCAGAAGGGGATAAAGGAGTGCAGCGGCAAGCGCTTTAGGGTTGTCTCGCTCACCGATAATACTCCGCTTATCTGCGCCTGGGCTAACGACAACGGCTACGACTGCATCTTCGCCGAGCAGCTCGATAGTTTTCTGGAACCGGGTGATGTGGTGATTGCGATTAGCGGCAGCGGTAATTCACCCAATGTGATCA
>DJHI01000058.1:28342-37264 GCA_002431715.1 Armatimonadetes bacterium UBA5829 | reverse complement strand
CAAACGAGATGGGCGCGATAACCATCGGCTGGTCGGGTTATTCCGGCGGAAAGCTGGCAAAGATCGTTCAGAAGTCGATTGTGGTGAACAGCGACAATATGCAGAGAATCGAGGACGTCCACCTCATCCTCGGTCATTTGATATTTTCTTGCATGATGAATGAGTGCGGTAGTTAGATCATGCGTGTAGTTTTTCTCGATAGAGACGGAGTCATAAACGAAGACCGGGATGATTACGTCAAAAATCTCGATGAACTTAAGATATTTTCTTATACGCCTGCTGCGATAAAAAAGCTCAATGAAGCAGGCTTTGAAGTTCATGTGATATCGAATCAACAGGGAGTCGCAAAAAGGCTGGTAAGCGAAGATGACCTGATGGCCATGGAGCGCGAGATACGGCGGCAGGTTGAATCGGTCGGAGGAAAAGTCTCCAGCTTCTCCTACTGCAGGCATTTTGCCGCCGATAAATGCGACTGCAGAAAACCCAATCCCGGAATGATCCTTGCAAAAGCCGGAGAGCGTGGGATCGATCTGCACGAATCGTATATGATTGGCGATAGTGAGAAGGATATCATCGCCGGCAGGAGAGCGGGCTGCAAAACTATCCTCGTGACAAGCGGCCTCTTTACAGAGGATGATATCGCCCGGTTCGAGAATCAGCCTGATTATATAGCATGTGATTTGGCACAGGCTGCTGATCATATCGTTCAGAGTGTCTCGATATCCTCCTGAGAATATGCCGAAACCCCATCGGGAGTCGCTATACCTGTCACTTCAACCATTTCTCCAACAGCCGGAGGGCTGGCCGAATTCCAGCATGTGACTAGAATGCCATTCTTCAGACTGCCGTCGGTTATCCTGAACGTCTCTCCATCGCTGGTCATCACTTTTCCCCACACTCTAACCAGCAGCCCGACGTTATTAACTCCCATACCCCATGCGCTGCCCGCCTGACCGACCAGAAGGCCGTTTTCGCTGTATCCGAAGCTGCCGCCACCGACCAGTTTATTGGGCATGCCCAGCGGCCTGACACCCGATCCCATTTTGGTCGGTCTGACCTCAGCCTGTGAGATCACTCGCATGCCGTCCTGGGTGGACATGCACCCCACAACATCCGCCAGGAGACCCGACTGCATATACGGCAGATATGACCACTCTCCTATCACTTCGATCCCGCCGCTTCGCCCAGGCTCTTGAGCAAAACAGTTTGCACCATCAGCCATCCGGCTGATGTCCAGTCCAATAATACGCACCCAGGTGTAATCAGGCACGAGCTTTGCGACAGGCACACTTTCTACATCCAGCACTATCCGTATGCCGTCCGATATGCCGACCTCGNNACGAACCAGCACCCTAACGAGGTCGCCGTTAACAAGAGAGAGCCCTGATCTGGTTGCGGATGTGTCAAGACCCGCACTGAGCCAACCGCCGCCCAAAATGATTCCGCTCTCATCACAGGTTTTACTGATCGCATACTGATAATCGACTATATCGGCGCTCCCGCAGCTCCAAGTTGCGTGAATGGAGGTGGTGCCGGACTGATACCGATCGATATCTACAATAGGAGCGGAAGGCGACTCTATAGGCCCGCTGAGCGATACTCCGTCGAACCACGCGTAACAATTATCACCCCCTGAAGGCAGTTTTCTCTGGCAGTCCAGGAAAATGGTCATGGTCGGAGATATAGCGGTTATGTATTTGAAGACCGAGTGCCATATATCGTGCGCTGGATCGAACTCCTGCCAAACCACTGCGCTCGACTGCGGGTCATCATCTCCACTCAGGTCATATCCCAGTCGGCAGACTATATTATCCGAGGGGTTTGTCTCCGTCCCTCCGAAGTGATCTCTTGCCCAGGCCACGAGTGAGTATGTCTGGCCTGGAAGAGTAGGCACCACCTGATAAAACCCGGCATAAGCCGAAGTTGTAGGTTGAATAAGCCGTATCTTTTGAGAATAAGAGCCATATTTATAGCAGTCGGAGCCAACCATTGCGGTCCCGTAATAGTCGGTACTGCCGTACTTTACCCACTGATTGCCCACACTCAGCGTGAAACCATCTTCAAAACCTCCATTGATAACCGTATTGTCACTGTAGAACCGGAGCGTGATGTTGACACTCAACAGGCCGCCTTCGGTGACTCTGCATTCTCCGACCATCTTCTGCGCATACGGGCTGCGTGTCACTACAAGCGTATACTCCCCGGGAATAATCCCACTGAGCGTAAAGCTGCCGTTGGTCGCCGTATAGGCGACCTGATCGCCATTGAGGATCGCAACCTTTGCATTACTTAGCGCCGCGCAGCTTGAATCACGTACGAATCCTGTGATCTTTCCCGTAATGGCCGGGACCAGCGTGAAGTCCATAGCTGTCTCACAGCCCTTCGTGATCGGCAAATCATAATACCTCTGCGGGTAATATCCATCCGCAGAGACGACTACATCCAGCGAGCTTTCCTTAAATCCGCTCAGCCGGTAAGAGCCGTCGGCCGAGGACACGGTCGTTGATCCATCGATCGATCTCACAATCGTCCCCGGCACGGGATAGCCGTATATGTCTTTTATATGGCCGGACAATCCGCCGAAGGCTCCCGTGTTGAAAACGAGTGACGGATCGCCGTAGAGATTGAATACGAGTTGGTTCGACCAGATATACATCGGCACGCTCAGCCGCGAGTCCATTGCCGCGCGTCCGCAGCTTTCTTCATTAGTCAGAAGGTATTTCGCATACTGATATCCAAGCCCGCCGATGCTGTCCGAGCCTGTAAAGCTGCTCTCACCTACGTAATACCAGGATACCCTCGATGCGGTCAAAGTGGATACGGCGCCGTTAAGCAGTAGCGAGTAGCCGAGATTACCTGAGTCTTCGGGCCTGCCGTTTTCGCAAGAGGCGCCGTAGACGATTGCCGGTGTATTATTGTTAAGATATGGACATCTGTCCGAGCTGAAGACGTTGGTGGCGGATGTTGCCGAGCCGTGAGTCATCCAGAAGACCAGTCCTGCGCCATTTATCCACTCGTTTTGAACTGTGCTCGACATGCACGGGTAATGCTCGGGATAGGGACTCAAGCTGTATGTTCCATCGTAGATGCGGTCATGGTCGAACCCGCATATCGAACTGATGTTATTTTTAATATCTTCACCCAGTTGATAGCTCGGCGTGGAAGAATCCAGCGGCTTCATCGCGAGTATGAACTTCCTACTCCAGTCTCCGGGTATTGTGGACTCATAGTCGATAATCTTCTCAAAGATGCTGTCGAGGTCTGATATCGAGTCATAATATGGAATTCTGCCAACATATACATCAGGTATGCGATCCACTCCGCCGGTGCCGAAATCGCCCGGCTTCTCTCCGTAATAACCGTTGCCGTTGCGGTCCCAGTTGCCGGTAAGGTCGGAGTAGAAGTAATCGGACGGAGCATCGCGATAGGATGTCTGGTCATACCTTGGCCAGAGCAGCTTCATGGGCACATCTCCACCGGTTGGGTTGGGATTACCTACCAGCAGAACGTATTTTATACCGAGCGATAGATAGTTATTTACCAGCCAGGCGCGTATATGGTTGGCCGCCGCATCTCCGGTGCCGCCGCCCCAATCCGTCTCGGTAATGATAAGTGGATGAAACCCTCTGGATTCGAGGAAAGACCTGAAGTTTATAAGGCCCGTGCTGGCCGAAGCGATCGTGTCAGTAGTAACTATCACATAATCCGCAGT
This sequence comes from Armatimonadetes bacterium UBA5829, assembly GCA_002431715.1. Taxonomy (GTDB): domain Bacteria; phylum Armatimonadota; class UBA5829; order UBA5829; family UBA5829; genus UBA5829. The sequence goes on along the minus strand of DJHI01000058.1, from coordinate 33,552 downwards.
CGATGCCTCCGTTGTAGAAGCATAATACTGCAGCGCTTGATCTCGATTGGTTACAAAATCAGCCATCTCGGCTGCGACGGGGTCGGGTGTTACCGCGCTTCGATACTGCGAGGTCGAGTAGCTCAATGTGGCGTGATTGAGCTGAATCTTTCGGATTTTGCCTGTTACGGGGTTATAGGCATACGGCCAGTATTCGAGCGCCACGATCTTCCACGTTCGCAGCATTCCAACATCACTTACCGTAAGGTGCTCAGCGGGGTAATAATCATCCACCTCGTATACCAGCTTGTTCCGCCCCGCGACTATTTGTTTGCCTGGGCCGTAGTCGATCTTTCCGCCCGAGGCCGCGGCAGGAGGGACAGGGCCTATGTCATAAGCGCCGTCGAGTATTGTAGTCGAGTAGCTCCCCGGAACCACGCTCAGGCTGTAAGGGTCCGCATCGGGCGGCAGAGCTATATATATGGTCTTGCAGGGCAGGGCGGGGTCGCCACTGGACACATAAGATGAAAACCCGCTGATTGCTATTCTCTCGATCCTCTGAGGACCGGTCGAACTCAAGGTCGGGCGACCTTTTGCAGGTTTGGGAAGAGTGACATCCGGTACATCGAGATCGATATTAATGGACTGAGCGAACGCAGGCGCGGCGCAGATAATCAGTAAAAGCACGAACAACGGCACTCTGTGGGTCAAGTACGTCTCCCCCTAAAAGCGTACTCCCACGGGACATATCAGATAACGATCAAGCAAATCCCACCGAATGCTTTCTACCCATTAGCAGGCATGCAAATACCTGACTTAAGAGTGAAGTATTGCAAACCGATAGACAATATTTGGCATTGCAGCCATTGTTGTTTCCAAGTTCTCTATCTAAATAGCGATCGAAGCGAAGGTTTCCTACAATCACCTCCGCTTCGACCGGCCAATTATAAAAGATCAGAGCTTCCCGCTTTCGCTCATATAATAGAGCACAGGGACAGCCATTCTGGAGAGCAGTGTGGATGCCACTTCTCCCGCCATCAGCGATATCGCCAGCCCCTGAAAGATCGGGTCCATCAATATCACTGATGCTCCCACCAGGACCGCCGCCGCCGTAAGCAGCATCGGCCTGAACCTGACTGCTCCGGCATCTACAACAGCCTCTTCCAATGTCATACCCTGCTTTCTGCGCAGTTCGATAAAGTCCACAAGTATGATCGAGTTTCTTACTATTATTCCAGCGCCCGCGATGAAACCTATCATAGATGTCGCAGTAAAGAATGCTCCAAGCATAGCATGCGCGGGCAGGATGCCGACCAGAGTCAATGGTATCGGTGCCATTATTATCAGCGGTGTCTTAAAGGACTTGAACCATGCCACTACGAGTATGTAAATCAGTACCAGCACGGCAGCGAACGCAGCGCCCATGTCTCTGAATACTTCGTATGTAATGTGCCATTCGCCGTCCCACTTCATGGCGTATTTAGTTGTATCGAACGGCGCCGCCGTGGTATAACGTTTCAGCTCGTAGCCCAAAGGTATCTTCATCCGGCTTATCGACCTGTTCATCTTAAGAATCGCATAAACAGGGCTCTCCTGCGCGCCTGAGACATCTCCGGTCACGTACACTACCGGCTTCAGGTTCTTGTGATAAATACTCAAATCCTGAGTCGTTCGCCTTACCTGAACGACCTCACCCAGCGGAACTAGATTACCCGATGCACCCTGAAGCTGAATGTTTTCGATCTCCTGCAGGCTTGATCTCTGTGAGAGAGGAAGTTGAAGATAGATAGGCACATTCTCAACGGCCTCAGGTATATGTGCAAGTTCGACGCCACTTCCTGCAACGGCAAGAGCTATAGTCTGGCCGAGTTGATCGGTAGATATTCCGTCTAGGGCAGCCTTCTCCTTATCGGGAATCAACTCATATTTGGTCTGGTTGGCTTCGACATACCAGTCAACATCCGTTACGCCGTCCGTATGCTCAAAGATATTTTTGACCTGATTAGCAACCTGCCAGCGAGTCTTGTCGTCCGGGCCATAAACCTCGGCCACCAGTGTCTGCAGCACGGGTGGTCCCGGCGGGACCTCGGCAACCTTAGCGTTCGCTCCATAGCGGGCTGCGATTTCGTGAATCTTATCGCGAACAGACTTGGCTATCTCATGGCTCTGACGGCTGCGTTCATGCTTGCCGATCAGGTTCACCTGAATATCCGCCACATTGCAGCCCTGGCGCAGGAAGTAGTGTCTTACCAGGCCGTTGAAGTTGTATGGACTTGCCGTTCCGACATAGCTCTCAACATCAGTCACCTCAGGTATTGTGCGCAAATAATCGGCCATTGCGTTTGTTGCGGCAGCGGTCTGCTCCAAAGGCGTGCCGACGGGCATGTCCACCACCACTTGAAACTCGCTTTTGTTGTCGAACGGCAGCATCTTGACCCTTACGAGTTTAAGCGGAATCAGCGCTATTGCAGCCAGCAGCAGCACAGCTACCAAGCCCAAGAAGCGGTGTCTCTTGGCAGAATCCAGAATAAGCGGGTTCATAATCCGGCGATATATGCGTGTGGTCCAACCTTCGGGCGGCGCGCACACTCCGTCTTCATCCAGGTGTACATTCGGATGAGGCTCATTTTCACAAGTCTCTCCGCGTAGAATCCTGTAAGAGGCCCACGGTGATATGATAAATGCGATCAGCAGCGAAAAGATCATCGCTGCGGTCGCTCCTATCGGTATCGGGCGCATATACGGGCCCATCAGCCCGCCGACAAACGCCAGCGGCAAAATGGCTGAGATGACCGCGAATGTGGCCAGAATGGTAGGGTTACCCACCTCATCCACGGCCTCCGAGGCCACTTCCATCATGTTGCGTCCCTGATTGATCGGCATTCGGAAGTGGCGTACTATATTTTCCACCACCACAATCGCATCATCGACCAGAATACCTATCGAGAAAATAAGCGCAAATAGCGTGATTCTGTTTAGCGTATAGCCATATAAGTAGAACACGAGCAGCGTCAGGGCCAGAGTCACAGGCACGGCTATTGCCACAACAAGTGATTCCCTCTTGCCGAGAGTAAACGCAATGAGCAGGGTCACTGAAATGATGGCGATCATCATATGCAGCAGCAGCTCATTTGACTTCTCAGTCGCCGTCTCGCCATAATTGCGGGTGACCGTGTAATGAACATCCGGCGGAATCGTGGTTCCTTCCAGAGTCTTTACTTTTTCAAGCACGGCATCGGCTATCTTGATCGCATTTTTGCCCTGGCGCTTAGCTACGGAGAGGGTAACCGCTGGGTAAATACCCTTCGACTCGATATGCGGATCCTCCCTGGACGCGCCCGGCCCGAAGGCTATGTTGACGTAACTGTTAGGTTCTTCAGGGCCATCATCGACAGATGCGACATCACTTAAGAAAACCTGCCCGCCTTTACTTACGTCGACCACAACCTTATCTACATCTTCCGGTGACTGCAAAAACTGCCCTGTCTGCAGTGCGAAATTGTAGTTATTGTTGGCGAAGTGACCAGCGGGATACTGTGCGTTTGCTCCCTCTAGAGCCTGCTGTACAGCGTTCGGCGAGAGTCCGTATGCAGACAGCCTCGCCACATCCAGATCGATCTTGACCTGCCGCCTGAGACCGCCGATAACCATAGTCTGCGAGACATCGCCGACCGACTTTACCTGATCGTCAACCCGAGATACCAGCCGTCTGAGCTGATAGCCATCATAGCCCTTGCCCCAGAACGTCAGGGCAAGCACAGGCACATCATCTATCGAGCGCGGCTTGATAAGGGGCTGGCTCGCTCCAGGCGGTATCCTGTCAAAGTTGGAATACAGCTTATTGTATAACTTGACTATACTGTCTTCGATATTCTGACCGACATAGAACCGCACCACAACCATTGACTGGCCTGGGCTGCTGGTCGAGTAGACATACTCAACACCCGGGATCTCATAGATGAGCTTTTCCATGGGTGTAGTGACGCGATTTTCCACCTCTTTAGAACTTGCACCGGGCATCTGAACGAACACATCCACCATCGGCACGATTATCTGTGGCTCCTCTTCACGAGGGGTCATAATGACGGCAAACACACCCAGCAGCACCGAAGCCGTGATGATAAGCGGCGTGAGTTTGGAATCTATGAAATAGCGTGCTATCCTTCCTGCGAGACCTATTTTCTTCTCCATCACTTGTCCTCAATTCTGGCCATCACACCGTCTGTAAGTACACCTTCGCCGCTGACTATCACACGGTCTCCATTCTTGATGCCCGATAATATTTCGATCCCGCCATTAATCTTGCGCCCGGCTTTAACTGCCTGCATCCTAACTCGGTTTTTATCGTCAACAATAAATAACGTTGCAAGCCCGCCTTCATCATGAAGCGCAGCCTCAGGAACGATTACGCCTTTGCTGTAGCCAACTGGAAAACTGATTCTTCCAAACTCACCTGAGCGTGCGTTAATGCTGTTCGGTAGTTCCACTTTAACGATAAACTTGTGACTTGTCGGATCGCCCGTTGGAGAGACTACGGCGACAGTCCCTTCGGCGCTCCGGTTGTCCGAACCGATGCTGACATTCACCTTTTTACCGACATAAACACTGGAGGCAGAGCTTTCAGGCACAGTTGCCTCCAGCCTGTAATTGGAGTCGCTCTGCACCGTGATTATCGAAACACCCGGGGAGACCGTATCACCGGGGTCCACCATCCGCTGCGAGACGACGCCCGATATCGGCGATGTGATAGTCGCATATCCCAGTTGGGTCTGTGCAAGCTCGACCGCCGCTTTAGCCTGCGAAACCTGGGAAGCCGCCACGCGGGCATTGCTGACACTCATTTTGTTTTGTACGGCCGAGGCCTTAGCCATACGGAGAACCTCTTCGGCCTGCCTGACCTGCTGCTGAGCAGCCTGTATCTCCTGAGTTCGTGAACCCTCCTCCGTCAGACTCGCCTGCTCCTGCGCAGACTCCAGTTGGGCCTTGGCGATATCATATGCTGTCTGAACTCCATCGAGCCGCTGTTTTGGAATGACATCCTGCTCATAGAGCCGCTTGTAGCGGTTCAGTTCCATCTCCGCATTGTTAAATTGAGCGCGCGCCTGTGTTACCGCCAGATGTGCCTGGGCCCTCTGCTGCTTGCGAGGGCCTGCCTTTATAAGTGAAAGCTGTTCACGAGCGGCCTGAAGTGCGGCTTCAGCGCTAGCGATTCCGGTGCTGGTCTGAGCTTT
>DJHI01000058.1:22523-28323 GCA_002431715.1 Armatimonadetes bacterium UBA5829 | reverse complement strand
GCACGGCCGGAACCCGCCACAGCGGCGGCAAGCCCGGCTCTAGCCTGCGCAACTTGCGCCTCGAGATCATTTGATTCCAGTCTAAGCAGCACCTGCCCGGCCCTTACATGATCGCCTTCGCCGACATATACCGCCGCTACATTGCTCATAATCTTGGGTGCAATCTGCGATTCAACTATGGGCCGCACCGTACCGGACGCCGATACCTCACTGGGAATTTGTGATGTACTGATAGTTATCGTTTTTACGGATATCACAAGCTCAGATTCCGACCCGGTCTCGGCAGATGCATTCCGCCCTTTTATAATGACCACAGTGATGATTGCAATCGCAATAAATCCCAATAATAATGGCAGTAGCCTTTTTATCATCAGTATTTTCGCTCGCTTCTCCGTCATCTCCGAACCTCCCATTTATTTAAGCCCCAGTGCACGCAATATCGCCATCATGGGACACCAGTTGGTGAACGCCGATTGTAACAAGTTGAGTCCAACAAATGCTGTAAACCAATACCAATTGGGATTTACATGACCCAACGCCACACTTGCTATTATGAATGCGCCTGCTATTGCACGCAGAGTTTTCTCTATCGTCATTTTGAGTTCCTCATTTGATTTGCGAGCACGTCAGTCAGTCCGTACGCCCTCAACAGGTTTATCTGGGCAATTTTCACATCATACAGCGCAGCCAGTCTCGATACCGTTACATTTGTAAGTGCTGTTTGAGCCGATAGAACATCCGTGAGTGGAGTTATTCCTTCCTTATAACCCACTTGCAGAGACCGCAGGCTTTCTTCCGCAGACTGGACTTGATTAGCCGTAGTTTCGACTCTCGCATTGGCTGAGTCAAGATCAAGATTGGCCGCCTGCTGTTCAAGTTCTACACGGCGTTTCTCATTTTCCAAGTCCTGTCGAGACTTTTTTGCGGCGGCATCTGCCTCGCTTATGGCTGCGCTAGTAAGCCCACCGTCAAAAATATTGAACGTAACCATCACACCTGCCATCACCGTATTGGTAAGTCTGGGAAACTGTGCTCCCACAGGCTGGTTGAAGTAGTCCGCAACAAGTGAGACTGCAGGCAGCTTTCCTGCCTTAGCCGCCTTTTTCCCAGCATCGGCGGCCAGAACCGATGCCGAGGCAGCCGCGATTTCGGGTCTCTCGCCAGGGACGGCTGATAAAGCTGCGTCCGCAGCATTATCGGTCGAGTCTACTGCCAGATCGATATCCGTACTTTGTGGAAGTCCTATTGCAGTCCTCAGGGCTGCAATCGCAATATTATAGTTATTTGTCGCCGCAATTAAGTCGGCTTTTGCAGATGTCAGCGCTACCTGGGCGCGCAATACATCGGATTTTGTCACAATACCGGACTCATGGAGCTTCTCCGCCGCATCATAACTTGCAGCCAGCGACTGCATGCTTGCATTTGCCACATCGATTGTCTCTTTCGCCTGCCTGGCACGGAAATAAGCCGTGCCCACATTCGTCAAAACGTCCGCTCGTGCTGCCTGCGCACCGTGCCTTGCCGCCAGATATCCAAGCCGGGCATGGCTTACATTTGCCTGTGTGCCGCCCCCGGAATATACAATCTGGCGGGCAACGAGACGGTTTGTTACCGTGTCAGTATCCAGCACCGGTGTCTCTCCAAAGAATGTCGGCTTGGTGATATAGCTGTAACCGCTCTCAATGCCCAGGTTCGGATAGAGAGCGCTCCTCGCTCTGCCGATTTTCGCCTTGGAGATGGCAGCCGAAGCATTGGCGCTTCCTATCTGCGGGCTGGTCTCGAGCGCCAATTGAATAGAAGACTCAAGATTCAGCACAACCGGTCGATTATCAGCTGCAAACACAATTTGCGATGCCAGCGCGTTTGCCACTATCAAAATTATGATCGTGAATTTGCCCATTTCGTCAGGCTCCAAGAATGTTGTTTAGTTTTACAGCTATTGCCGCTTTTGGCTGCACGCCTACCGTTCTGTCTGCGATTTTACCGTTCTTTATAGTGATGAGCGTTGGGATTCCGCTCACACCAAACCTGGCAGCAAGCGCCTGGCTGCTGTCGACATTGACCTTTACGACTTTTACTCTGCCGCTAAACTCAGCCGCGACTTCATCGACTACTGGAGCCAACATTTTACACGGCATACACCAACTAGCCCAAAAATCCACCAGGACGGGCGTGTCGGAGTTCATTACCTCTGCTTCAAAATTGCTTTCATTGACTTCAAGTGCGTTACTCATGATCTTACTCCCTTCTGTTTGCATACCCCCGGGGGTATGCACCGAATTGTAAAAAAAAGCGGATTGCTCCGCCGGTTGCATTACACTGCTGACTAAGCCAGACTTAGGAAAAGTTCCATAGCCTCTTTCATAGCTGCTTCAGAGTCTTCGGATCCCTCTTTCTCTTTTATACAATCCTGCATCTTATGCGTGAGTATAATGAACCCCACTTTATCGAGCGCCTTTCGTGCCGCGCTCAATTGATGAATCACTTCCACACAGTCCTGGCCCTCTCCTATCATTCGCTGAAGACCTCGTATCTGACCTTCTATCCGTCTAAGCCTGAGTGTTACGTCATCTTTAGTAGTATTCATTCGTCCCTCGTGTATACCCTGGGGGGTATGGTATAATCAGTTTATACCACAAAGATGTGTTTGTCAAACCAGGAAATCAATAAATATGCATAAAATTTTGGGGCATTGCAAGGGCGGTAATGATTTTATAGGGATGCCAAGGATGCAGCTTTTTATCTAGCTTGAGGAAGCGGGATAGTTCAGGGAATCTACTAAGAAATTGCATATCTTTTGCTTGAATTTGGTATATGCAAAACACGTTTTCTGATACAAGTTAATTGCTGTATTTGCTTAGTGTCCACATCCGCATGAACTGCAATTACCGGATGCGCAACCCGCGCAACTGCTGCCGTGCGATGAAGAGCCACCGGCGATATGGCTGGCAAAGGTGGACATCAATCGTTTGATATCGGATGAACCGCATGAAGAACATTTTGCTTCGTTTATTCGGCTGAGGCTTATCAATAGCTCAAAGCGAGAACCGCACTTCTCGCACTTAAACTCATATATTGGCATTTACGAGCCTTCCTCAGGTGAATCGGGTCGGTCGTGTTTTCGATGGTGGACGTTGTCTTTATTGTTTCTATTTTTTCGTCGCGGATGACTGCCGTTTCCGCCATTACCGTTGGGTTTCTCTTCATTCGGCTCGGATGGCGTCTGCTCATGCGATTGGCGAGGCGCACGGAAAGTGACTCCACTATGACCGTGTTTCGGCGGCTCGACTTCATCGAGCAATTCGGCAATTTCCGGGTCTTCTTGTGCTATATCGGCGTCGATCTCTTCATCGACGTCATCTTCGATATCGTGAATAGCGGCATCATCGGAAAGCAGAGGCTGGCAATTTTTCTCCGTCATGTTGCATGCGACGCCGTGACGACGGCACAAACCTTCGAGCTTTAGCTCGCTTGCATGGATGTGAAGCTGAACTTCGTCCTCAGTTTCGAGAGTTATCATATCGTTGATAACGTTGACGTCGATAACCTTCGCTCTGCCGCTTTCGAGCTGAAGTATAGCTCCCACAGCCGGAAATCTTTTCTGAGAGAGCTTGTAGTGCTCGTGCTCATAGCGCAGGCAGCACATCAGCTTTCCGCAGACGCCGGAGAACTTGGCCGGATTCAAAAACAGGCTCTGATCTTTGGCCATCTTCATCGAAATGGGTTCGAAGCTGCTGAGGAATGTCGCGCAGCACAGTGACCGCCCGCAGCCTCCGTAGCCGCCGATAAGTTTGGCTTCATCTCGAACGCCTATCTGATGAAGCTGCACTTTGGTCTTAAGGGCTCCCGCGACGTCCTTAACGAGCTCGCGAAAGTCGATNNCGATTCTACCGTCCGCTGAAAAGGAGAATGTTACCTGAGAGCCATCGAATGCGCACTCGGCCTCGAGCAGTTTCATAGGCAGGCCATGCTCCGCGATTTTCTTTTCGCAGACTTCATAGGCGTGCTTTTCTTTTTCCCTGTTAGAGGCTTCCCGTTGAAGATCGTCGCCAGTGGCTACACGGACAACCCTCTTCAGCGGAGCCACGAGTTCTTCTTCAGAAACATCTCGCGGTTCGAGAACGACTTCACCGAATTCCACGCCTCGCGCGGTCTCGGCGATGACAAAATCACCCTCATTGAGAGCAAGCTCTCCAGGGTCAAAATAATATACTTTGCCGACTTTCCTGAAAGCAACACCCACTACAAGTGGCATATGACATCCTTTGAGGTTTAATTACAAGTCAATTCTAACATATCATCACGACGGGCGGCAAATAGGAATAATATAACCGGTCCGGTTTTATGTTCCGCTTATCCCTAAAAGCGCGACACCTGCTTCTGAGCCGCTTGAGACCAGATCGACGGATGCAATTGTCTTGTCAGGAGAAGGGTTGCTCCACTCCATCACACGTATAAGCAGCGTTTCATCCGCCTTGCTCTGAGTCGACCACACCGGAATCGCATCAGCACACACTGCCGGATCGTTCCATGCGCTGATGTTGGTTCTATATATGAGCGGAATCTCCGCCTGCGTTCCATCCGAGTAGTGCACGATATATGCACCTGACTTCTGTCCTGGGGCGTCGTTTCTTGCCGTTGTGTGCAAGAAAAAGAGTGTGTGCGCTTTTGTGTTCAACGGAATGTTAACTTTCTTAGGATATACAGCCTCCGTATCCATAGAGGATGCCACACGAACGGCGGAATTCATACTTGGAGAGGCAAGCTGGAATTTGAATCCTTTTAGGCTGACCAGGCCCGAAGGAACATCGGACAGATTATCATCTTGCCCGAGCCCAACCCATCCCGAGCCCTGAGGATCATCAGCGAGTTTTACATTGCAATATGGGCTGATATCTGCAACAAAGCCGTTCTGTGTTACAAATGTGGGCTGCGTGCGCGTATAGCTCTTGTCGAAGACCTCGGTGAAATCATAAGGAAGCCCTTCAAGACCGGTTCTGCCGTCGTCCCAGGCGAACTCTCCGCCCAGAACCATCGCAGTGAACTGCTCCTTACGCTGGATCAGATTTTGTTCGTTGCTATTGAACCCAACCCAGAGTGTAAGCAGATGGCCCATGGAATTATTGACTTTTGCGGCATTTGCAAAGCTCCAGATATTGCGCGGCGTATACCAGGTCGAGGCGATGACATCGAAGCCGGCATCCTGGAGAACTTTTAGTGAATTATAATCCCGCACTCTTGCAGGGTCGTAGTGCCAATCGCATATCATCATATCTTTCGGGATGAGCTCTCGCCGCTTCCTGCTCTCGGTTGTGTTGGGAGCGTTCTTTTCTGATGAAGCTTCACCCTTGGCAAGGAGCATATCACCCCACATCATCATGCGGATACCCTTTTTGCTGAAATAGTCGTGAAGACGATTTATGTCGCTGCACATCAGATCAGTCATGCTCTTGTTTTTGCACAGGTCACATGCCGGGAACTTGCCCCAGGTCTGCACTTCATCATGGCCTATATGGAAATACTTGGGATGGAAGACATCGATAGCCTCATCGAAAATCTTGAAAATGAAGTCATAGGTCTCCTCTTTTGAAGGGCANNTTTTATCTTCCACCAGATTCGAGTTCTGATTGTTTTTGAACATCCACTCCGCGTGACCGAGTGTCGCTACAAGAGGAATCACTTCCATAAAGTTATCTCTTGCATAGGCGACCTCTTTTCTCACCTCATCCTGCGATTCCGAAAACTCCTGTGCAATCTTTGGAGCGCTCTTCCACTGCATATATGAGCAGTCCAAAATCAA